>NZ_JBDGIO010000004.1:0-509591 GCF_057657375.1 Variovorax sp. Soil_C_12
CGGCGACGCGAGCACCGCAGGGGAGTCGGCGCGAAGCGACGACCGCCACAGTGGCGCGCCGCAGCGGACCCGCGGGCACCTTTGCAGCGCGCTATCGCGTCAACTGCTCACCCGTCCGAGTTGCAGCTCCCGCAGCCGCTTCACATCGCGCGCCGGCGGCGAGCCGAAGAAGCGGCTGTACTCCCGGTTGAACTGCGACTGGCTTTCATAGCCCACGCGATGCCCCGCGGTCGCGGCGTCGACATGTTCACTGATCATGATGCGCCGCGCCTCCTGCAGCCGCAGCTGCTTCTGGAACTGCAGCGGGCTCATCGCCGTGACCGCCTTGAAGTGGTGGTGCAGCGAGGACACGCTCATGTGCACCTCGTCTGCCAGCGCCTCGACACGCAATGGCTCCTGGAAGCGCCGCGAGAGCACGCTGATGGCCTGGGTGATGCGCTGGCTGTGGCTGTCCACGATGGCCATCTGGGCCAGGCGCCAGCCATCGGGCGACTTCAGCAGCCGGTACAGGATCTCGCGCACGATCAGCGGCGCCAGCGCGGGCACGTCCTCGGGCGAGGCCAGCAGCTTGACCAGGCGCAGCACCGGGTCCAGCACGGCGGTGGAGAGCTCGCCGGTGTAGATCCCGCGCGAGGAGGCGCGCGCGGGCGCGGCTTCGCCGAAGCGGAACTCCAGCGCCGCGGCGGCAATGTCCTTGACGTCGAAGCTCAGCTTCAGGCCCAGGTAGGGGGCGTCCGGCGAGGCGTCGATCACCTGGCCTGACACGGGCAGGTTCTGCGCGACCACCAAGTACTGGCTGGTGTCGTAGATGTAGACCTCGTCGGCCAGCAGCACCCGCTTGCTGCCCTGCGCCAGTACGCAGAAGGCCGGGTCGTAGACCGCGTGCACCGGATGCTGCATCTGCGAGGCCCGGGCGAGCGCCAGGCGGGGGACTGCCGTCGGATGGACGCCGTCGGCACCGCCCGTGAGCCGGTCGATCAGCGCGGCGAGCTCGGCCCGCATGACGGTGACCTGCAACTGATCGGACGATTGGTCGTCCTGCGGCGCCTTCTGGAGGGATGTCAGCATGGGCGAAGCTTAAAGCTTTGCCGCCGCTTGTCTCGGCTTCGGCGCCCGCGTTGCAGGATCGTGCAAACATGCGCAAGGATCCTGCAAGCCGGCGAATGCCCGGCAAGGGCTATGACTTGCGCATCGGCTTCGCCTTGGTGCGCCCCGCGCGCGCCAGGACTTCCGCAAAGGCGGCGGCAGCGGGAGACAGACTGCGGCCGCTGCGGCGAACGATGCCCAGCGTGCGGCTGATCGCGGGCCGGCCGCAGATCGACCGGGTGATGGACTTCGCTCGGCTGCCGGAGGCCAAGGCCCGCATGGAAGCCGGCGCGCATATCGGAAAGATCGTCCTGCGCATGTCGGCCTGATCTCCGTCGCCGGCGAAAAACTGCGCGCGCTTGCGGATCAGCGGGTCACCTGTGCAGCGGCGCGCACTTCACGCAGCAGCGCATACACCGCATCGTCCGGCGCCGCACGCCCCACGGGCTGGCGCTTGCCGAACAGGGCCTCGTCGCCGAGCGCGAGCTCCGGGCGCTGCCGCTCCTCGATCCAGTCGTACACCACGGTCCTCGCGGCGACGCGCCACTCGCCGCGCCGGCGCTCGAAGCGGTCGACGTAGCGGCCGCACAGGAGGGTCTGCACCGTCGCGCCGGCGGGGGCCTGCAGCGCCAGGAAAGCGCTCTCCACCGCGGCGAGCTCGCCATGCAGCTCGATGCAGATATTCGACACCTGGTGCACGCGGCGGCCGCCGCCGCGCAGGCGTTGCAGGGCTTGCGCGATGAAGCCGGCGGCGCTGCCGTTCCAGGCGCCGTGGCAGTCGGTGGCGTCCTCCCAGTAGGCGGCGCGCAGCGCGGCCTCGTCGGCGCGGTCGATGCCGCGGCAGTAGCGGTACAGGCACTCGCGGATGGCCTCGCGGTCGAGCAAGGCCTGCAGCTGCTCTTGCGTTGCCGAGCTCATGGCGCCGGCACGGCCGCGCGCTTGAACAGCTGCACGACGTTGCCTTCCGGGTCCCGCAGCGACAGGACCGCACCGTGCGCGCCCATGTCGCGGATGCCGAGCACTTCTCCCCCCGCGCCGGCGATGCGTTCCTGCGCGGCGGCGAAGTCCTCCACCTCGAACACCATCACGAGCCCCGACGTCGCAGGCGCCGCCTCTTCCCTGCAGGCGAGCGCCACGCTGGTGTTGCCCACGCCGTACTGGAACCAGCGCTCCTGGTCACGGAACTTGAGCTGCAGCCCCAGCGCGGATTCGTAGAAGGCGTGCAGCTCGGCCGGGCGCTCGGCCACCACGTACACGTTCTGCAGGCGCTTGGGGGCGATCACAGCGAGGTCTCCGACGCGCCGCCGTCGAGACGCAAGACATCGGCATTGATGAAGCGCGAGCCGTCGCCGGCCAGGAAGCAGATCGCGTCGGCGATGTCTTCCACGGTCCCCAGCCGGCCGAGCGGCGTGCGCGCGATGCGCTTCGCATCGAGCTCGGCATTGCGGTGCTTGGCCGTGCCTTCGGTCGGCACCGCGCCCGGTGCCACTGCGTTGACGCGGATGCGCCGCGCGCCCAGATCGGCGGCCGCGGCACGGGTGATGCCGAGCACGCCGGCCTTCAACCCGCTGTACACCACCGACCGGCCCGGCGACTTGAAGGCGGCGATGGACGCCACGTTGACGATGGAACCACCGCGCTCCGGGTCCATCGCCTCCGCGGCGGCCTGGATGCCCCAGATCACCGATTTGAAGCCGATCTCCACCATCCGGTCCATCACCTCCGGCGTGATCTCGGCCAGCGGCTGGTAGCGCACCCAGGCCGCGTTGTTGACCATCACGTCCAGCCGCCCCGCCTCGCGCGCGAAGCGCAGCACGGCGTCGCGCATGCCTTCGCGGGTCGAGACGTCGCCCGGCACCGCGACCGCCTTGCCGCCGAGGCGGCGGATCTCGGCGACGGTGTCTTCCACGAACTCCGGCTTGAGGTCGTTCACGCCGACGGTGGCGCCCAGCCGGGCCATTTCGAGCGCGGTGGCGCGGCCGATGCCGTGGCCGGCGCCACTGATGAAGGCCGCGCGGCCTTCCAGGGATGCATTCATGACTTGCCTTTCGTTTCCGGCACCAGCAGCGCATCGAGCGCGAAGGCGCCCTGCCCCTGGTCCATCACCACCAATGGATTGATGTCGATCTCCGCGACGGCATCGGCGTGCCGCGCAGCGAATTGCGAGAGCGCCGCGACCGCACGCGCCGCCGCAGCGACGTCCGCCTTGGCCCGGCCGCGTGCGCCGTCGAGCAAGGGGAAGGCCTTTAGCGAGCGCAGCATCTGCGTCGCCTGCGCTTCGGTCACGGGCGCGATCTGCAGGGCCACGTCGCGCAGCACCTCGGCAAAGATGCCGCCCAGGCCCACCATCACGACCGGCCCGAAGACCGGGTCTTTCTTGGTCCCGAGGATCAGCTCGACGCCGCCTTGCGCCATCTGCGCCACCAGCACGCCGGCGATCCGGGCCTGTGGCGCCTTCTGGGCGACGCGCGCCAGCAGGCTGTCGTATTCGTCCGCGAGTTGCGCCTCCGAGCGCACGCCGACCACGACGCCGCCGACCTCGGTCTTGTGCGCGATGTCGGGCGAGACGATCTTGAGCACGAGCGGGAAGCCGATCTCCCGCGCCGCCGCCAGCGCCGCATCCCGGCTGGCCGCCGTGATTTCCTTCAGCACCGGAACGCCCGCCTGCGCGAGCGCCGCCTTGGCGCTCGCCTCGTTGGCGAAGGCTTCCTGCGGCAGCGCAGCGGTCGAAGACCATGCGGCCGCCGTTGCGACCGGTTCGCCGCGCGTGCCGAGCCGCACCAGCGCCGCCAGGGTCGAGCAGGCCGCGTCGATGGTTTCCACCGTGGGGAAGCCCAGCCGGTTCAGTTGCGCGATCGTGTCCCCCGGCGCCTTGCAGCACAGCAGGATGAGCCGCGACGGATGGTCCCGCCGCACCTGCTCCAGCGCGGCGATGTACACGTCGCGCAGCCGCGGCATCTGGAAGGCATAGGCGGACTGCAGGATCACCGCGTCGCACGCAGGATCTTCCGCCACCGCGGACAGCACCTGGACCAGCAGCTCCGGCCGGCTCGACACCTGCGCGGTCATGTCGACCGGATTGCCGGGCGATGCGTAGGGCAGCGCCGAGAGGATGCGCTCCTGCGTGCGCGCGGAAAGCTTGGGCAGATCCAGGCCCTGGGCACTGGCCGCATCGGCCATCAGCACGCCGAAGCCGCCGGAGGCGGTCACCAGCGCGGCGCGATTGCCCTTGGGCGCGCGAGCCGTGCCGACGACCGACACGGCGTGGCCGACGTCCAGCAATTGTTCGATGCTCGGCACGCGGATGGCGCCGCCGTTGCGCAGCACCACGTCGAACACCGCGTCCGAGCCGGCCAACGCGCCGGTGTGCGAGGCCGCCGCTTCGCTGCCGGCGTCGGACACGCCGACCTTCAGCACGATGATCGGCTTGCCGGCCTCGCGCGCCATCGCCAGCGCCCGCACCAGCTTGCCCGCGTCGCGGCAGGTTTCCATGCAGCACAGGATCACCGAGGTGGCCGGGTCGGTGGCCAGCGAGGCGATGCCGTCGGCGATGTCCACGTCGCACTCGTTGCCCGTGGTGAGCAGGCGGCTGATGCCGATGCCCCGATCGACGGCGAGGCGCATCGCGTAGCTGCCGAGGTTGCCGCTCTGCGAGACGATGCCGACATGGCCCGCGGTGGGGAACGCCGACTCGAGCGCCACGGAGAAGGTGGCGATGCTCTTGTCCGCGACGCCGATGGCGCCCAGGCAGTTCGGGCCGACCACGCGCATCCCCGAGGACCTGGCCACCTGGCCGATCTGGGCCTGCAGCCGGCTGCCCGCTTCGCCCATCTCGGAGAAGCCGGAGGAGAGGATGACGACCGCGCGCACCCCGCGCGCGGCGCAGTCCTTGACCGCCTCCAGCACGCTCTCGGGCGGAACCGCCATCACGGCCAGCTCCGGTGCCTCGGGCAGGTCCGCCACGTTGGCGTAGGCCTGGAGTGACTGCACCGTGCCGCCCTTGCGGTTGATCGGGTAGATCGCGCCGCGGTAGCCGTACTTCTGCAGGAACTGCAGCGGGCGGCCGCCGATCTTGGTCACGTCCTCCGACGCGCCGAAGATCGCGATCGAGCGCGGCTTGAACAGCGCGTCCAGGCCCCTTCCCACTGCCACGTCTTCCACTGCTGTCATGGCTTAGCGCCCCTTGTAGACGGGTTGGCGCTTTTCCAGGAAAGCCTGGCGCGCTTCCTTGGCGTCCTCGGTCTTGGACAGCGCCATGGTGATGTTCTGCTCGAAGCGGTAGCCGTCGCGCTGCGGCATCAGGTCCATCATGTTGGCGGCCTGCTTGGCGTAGGCCAGCGCGAGCGGGCTCTTGGCTGCCATCTCCTGCGCGAGACGCAGGGCCGCGGGCATCAGTTCGTCCGGTGGCAGCACTTCGTCCAGCACGCCCCGGCGGTACAACTCGGCGGCAGGTACACGCGCGCCGGTGAAGAACATCCGCCGCGTGAAGGAGCGGCCGAACATCGTTCGCAGCATCGACACCCCACCGGCAAGCCCCACGTTGATCTCCGGCATCGCGAAGCTCGCGTCCTCGGAGGCCAGGAAGATGTCGCAGGCGGCCATCAGGCCGAAGCCGGCGCCCAGCGCGGGGCCATTGACGGCGGCGATCACGGGCTTGGCGCACTCGCGGATGGCGTTGCCGGTCTCGCGCGTCAGGCGGTTGTGGCCCAGGAAGTCGCCGGGCTTGTCGGCGTTCGGGCGGTCCTTCAGGTCGGCGCCGGAGCAGAAGTACTTGCCGGTGCCGGTGAGGATGGCCACACGGACGTCGGTGCGCTCGGAGATCTCGTCGAAGACGTCGATCAGGCGCTGCCGCGTCGCGCGGTCCAGTGCGTTGACCGGCGGCTTGTCGAGCCGGACGACGGCGATGTGCTCTGAAACTTCGAGGCTGACGCTCATCATGAACTCCTGGACAGATTGGATGGGGCCGTGGGCTGCGCCTGCTGCGGCGTGCCCTCGAGGCCTTGGGGTGCGAGCAGCCGCGAGGCGTGCGTGAGCCGGTCGCCGTAGCGGAACTCGGAAGCGAGCAGGCGCTGGGCCATGCGGGTGGCCAGCACCTCCTCGCTCACGCCCATGCCGCCATGCATCTGGATCGCGCTTTCGGCGCAGACCCTGGCGCTCTCCGCCAGCGCCACCTTCATGAGGCGCAGGGTGCGGCGCAGGCTGGCCGCGTCGCTCTCGTATTCCTGGAAGGCGTGCATCAGCAGGCCCTTGGCGCCGAGGTAGCGCACGTACATGTCGGCCGTGCGGTGCCTGAGCACCTGGAAGGACGACAGGGTGACGCCGAACTGGCGCCGCTCCTTCAGGTGGCTCACGGTCTGCCGGATCAGCGTCGCCAGCGATGCCACGGTGTCGGCGGCCGTCAGCAGAAGGGCTGCGTTGTCGGCCCGGACCAGCGCATCGCGCGCCGCGGCCCCGCTTGCGATGCAGGCCAGCGCCGGCACGCTCAGCTGCTCGAGCCGAAAGTCGGCGGCGCGCCGCCCTTCCATCGTCCGGTAGGTCGTCGCGGGTGCGGGGATGCGCTCCTTGTCGACCAGGAAGATCGCCGCCTCGCCCGTGCCCTGCAGCAGCGCGGGCACGAGATAGTGCGTGGCCTCCAGCGACACGTCGACACCCTGGACCGCGCCGGTCAGCTCGTAGCCGATGTCCAGCTGCCTGGCCTGCACGGCGATCTCGTCCAGCGATGCGGACAGGGCGCTCATCGGCGCGACCTTGGCGCTGCCCTCGCAGACGGCCTCCAGCCAGCGCGCCGCGGTTTCGGGCGCCGCGGCCTGCAGCAGGAGGGGCGCGACGGCACAGGTCTCCACCACCGGCAGGTGCAAGCCGTGCGTGGCGAGGCCTTCGACGATGGAGCCGAGGTCGGCGAGCGTGCCGCCGACGCCGCCGGACGCCTCGGGCACCACCGTGCAGGCCCAGCCCATTTCGCGGATGGGGTCAGTACCGGCGAAGTCCTGCGTCGCGGCATGGTCCTGCGCGAAACGGTCGGCCGCATCGAGCAGCATGCCGGGAAAAAGTTGTGTGAATGACATCGACACGTTCAGGCTCCCAGCAGTTCGTTGGCGACGACGTTGCGCTGCACTTCCGAGGTGCCGCCGGCGATCGTCCTCGCCCTCGTGAACATGTAGTTCTGCACCCAGGTGGCGCCGGGCACGCCCTCGCCGTCATCGGCGAGGAAGCGGTGGGCCGCCTCCGGCCCGACGGCATCGAGCGCGATGGAGGTCAGCCGCTGGGCGACGTCGCTGCACAGCAGCTTGATCACCGAGGGCTGCACGCCGAGCGGACGCTGGTGCTTCAGGTCGTCCGTCGCATGGGCGAGGATGACGCGCGCGCCCTTGACGTCGGCTTCGGCCAGCAGCAGCCGGTAGCGCAGGCTGCTGAAATCGCGGCGTCCGGCAGCGGCCTTCGCGGCCTCTTCCACCACGCGCGTGACCTGCCTGCGCACCAGCTCCAGCCGGGCGACGTTGGCGGGCGGCAGCCGCTCGCGTTCGAGCAGGTACTTGGCGCAGGTCCAGCCCTTGCCGACCTCGCCGAGCACATGGGTGGCGGGCACGCGCACCTCGTCGAAGAACACCTCGTTGAGGTGGTGCCAGCCGTCGATGGTGCGGATGGGTCGCACCGTGATGCCCTTGCTATCCATCGGCACCAGGATCAGCGAGATGCCGTCCTGCTTCTTCGCTTCCTTCGAGGTGCGCACCAGCATGTAGATCATGTTGGCTTCGTGCGCGTGCGAGGTCCAGATCTTCTGGCCGTTGATCACGTAGTCGGCGCCGTCCAGCCGCGCACTGGTGCTGAGCGAGGCGAGGTCGGAACCCGAGCCGGGCTCCGAGTAGCCCTGGCACCACCAGTCGGAGCCGTCCAGGATGCGCGGCAGGAAGCGCGCCTTCTGCTCGGGCGTGCCGAAGCGGATGATGACGGGGCCGATGTGGCCCAGCCCGTGGTGGTACAGCGGCGGGCAATCGGCCTCGGCCATCACCTCCTCGAAGATCAGGCGCTGCTGGATGTCCCAGCCGGTGCCGCCGTGTTCGCGCGGCCAGCTGGGCGCGCCCCACCCCTTGTCGTGAAGGATCTTCTGCCATCCCAGGTACTCGCGCTTGGTGACCTTCTGGCCCGCGGCCACCACCGCGCGGATTTCCGGCGGGCAGGCATTGCGGGCGAAGTCTTCCAGCTCGCTTCGAAAGGCTGCGTAGGCATCCGCCTCGCCGCCGGCGATGTCGTTATTCGACATGTTGTCTCCAGTCGTGTTGTCTATTGGCTGCCGGGCTCGGCGGGCATGTCGCCGCCCTTGCGCACCTTCGTGATCAGCTCGTCCAGGGCGCCTGCGGCGCCGTCCGCATCGCGCCGCCGGAGGCACAGCGCGACCTTGCGCCGCAGCGGAAACAAGTCCGGCCGCGGCCGCACCGGAACGACATGCGTCATCCGCTCGCGCAGGATGGTGGTCATGGTCTGCGCCATCAGCGTGAGGGCCTCGTTATGCCCGGCGGCCGCGATGGCGGAGAAGAAACGGCTGGCCGACTCGATGCGCTGGTCGAGCGAATGCGCGTCCTGGTGCTGCTCGATGGCGTCGACGGCAGCCTCGATCGCATCGATCTCGCCATCCGTGGCGCGCTCGCAGGCCAGGCGCAGCAGCGTCCCGTAGAGCGTGCGGTAGGCCTCGTCGAGATCGGCCGAGCCGAGCCGCCCCTGGATCACCAGCGTGCGCAGCGACTCCGCCAGCATCATGTAGGCGCCCTTGTAGAACACCAGCGCCTGGTCGGCGGGGCCGCCGCCGCCCATGTGCTTCACTTCCCCGATGAAGATGTCGTGGTCGCCGGCCTCGTGACGCGCGTGGACGCTGCACTCGAAGCTGGCCAGGCAGTCGTCGATGATCGGCATGCCGAGCGGGCCCGGGCGCCAGGCCACGCCCTCGAACTTGTCCGCGATCTTGCTCGAGGCAAAGCGGCCCGACAGCGCGTCCTGGCGCTCGGACAGGATGTTGATCGCGAAGCCATCGGCTTCGGCGAAGGTCCCCAGCAGGCTGCTGGCCTTGCGCAGGCTGAACAGCACCAGCGGCGGCTCCAGCGAGACCGAGCTGAAGGAATTGCAGGTCAGGCCGGCGGGCCGCCCGTCGGCGGCACGCGTGGTGATGACGGCCACCCCCGTCGGAAAGCAGCCGAGCAGTTGCCGGAACAGCTTCGCTTCGATGGCATCGAGTTGCAAGGTCGCGCTGGTCATGATGTACGCCGGCGCCTCAGGCGGCGACCTCGGTGGCAGGCTGGGCCACGTGCGGCGGGTCGTTGGCGATCTCGCGCTGCACGGCGGGCATGATGACCTTGGCCCACAGTTCCAGGTGCTTCAGCATCGTGGGGTGGTCGAAATCGCCCATCTGGGTCTGGAAACAGTAGTGCACGGGCTTGATGGCGCGGATCTCGCGCACCACCCGCTCGATCACCGTGTCCACCGAGCCCACGGGCAGCAGGGCACGCATCTCGTCCAGGGTCGGCTCGCCGTCCACCATCGTCTCGGCCACCTGGTAGTCCGCGCCGATCTGCGCCGTGCGGCGCTTCAGGCTGAGTGCCACGCGGCGCTGGTAGCGGGCGCAGTCGAGGTAGCGATCCACTTCGGCCTTGTTCTCGCTGGCGTAGGCCGCGCGCAGCACGCCGACCGGCACCTGCGCCGGGTCCTTGCCTTCGCCCAGGGCCACCTTGTCGATCAGGGCGCGGGTGGCCTGCAGCTTCTCCACGCCGCCGTCGCCGCCGGAGACGAACACATGGTGGTCGCCGCGCACCGCGCGCGCCAGGAAGGTCGGGTCCACGCTGGTCACCCACAGGGGCGGCATCGGCTGCTGCACTGCGCGCTGGCTGATGGCGCTCTCGGGCTGCTGGTAGAACTGGCCGTCGTAGGCGAACTTCGGCTCCTTCAGGCCCAGCTCCAGCATGTCCAGCATCTCCAGCGTGCGCTGCTTGGAGGTCTCCAGCGAAACGCCGAAGCGCTCGAACTCGAAGTGCTGGTAGCCGGAGCCGATGCCCAGGTTCAGGCGGCCGTCGGACAGCTGGTCCACCATCGCCACGTCGGCGATCAGGCGGGCCGGGGTGTACAGCGGTGCGACGACAATGCCGGTGCCCAGTCGGATGTTGCGGGTGACGGCGGCGCAGTGCGCGATCATCGTGAGCGGCGACGAGCACATGCCGTAGTTGCTGAAATGATGCTCCGCGAACCATGCGCCGCCGAAGCCCAGTTCGTCCGCCAGCCGCGTCTGCTCCACGGCGTCGCGCAGGATCTGATGGGAGGTCTTATGTTTGTTTCGCTGCTGCATCAGAATGAAGATTCCGAAATCCATGGCCGGGCTCCTTGTTGGTTGCGTGCGGTCGATGGTAGGAGTGGGGTGCCTCTCCTGTTCGCCACGCCGCGTACACCTTCTTTGCGTTTTCTGAAATGAAGGCCCTCGACTCGCTGCGGATCTTCGTGACGACGCTGCGCAAGGGCAGCCTCTCGGCCGCGGCGCGCAGCCTCAGCCTGTCGCCCGCCACCATCTCGCGCCGGATCAGCGCGCTGGAGGAAGAGCTGGGGGTTCAGCTGGTGGACCGCACCAGCCGCAATCTCAAGGTCACCGAGGCGGGCAAGGCCTTCCTGGCGCGCGCGGAGGTGGTGCTGGAGGCGATGGCAGAGGCAGAAGAGGCGGCGCGCAGCTCGAAGCTGCTGCCCGAGGGCCGCCTGCGCATCCACTCGCGCACGCAGATCGGCCTGCGCGTGATCGCGCCGCTGCTGCCGCGCTTCGCCCAGCGCCATCCGGACATCCAGCTGGAGTTCGAACTCTCCGAACACCCGGTGAACCTGGTGGAGCAGGATTTCGACATCGACATCCGAACCGGGGAGTCGAACGACTCGAGCTTCGTGATCAAACGGCTGCTCAGCAGCGACGAAGTGCTGGTGGCCAGCCCGTCCTTCATGAAGGTGCACAAGCGCATCCACCATCCGCGCGACCTGACGCAGGTTCGCTGCCTCACCTACCGCCGCGAGCACGAGGCCACCACCTGGAAGTACATCGACGAACAGGGGGAGCAGCAGGTGCTGGTGATCCAGGGCGTGCTGAGCTCGAACAACGGCGAGCTGCTGCGGCTGGCCGCGATCGGCGGCATGGGGATTGCGCTGCTGTCGGAACCCACCGTGCGCAGCTGCATCCAGGACGGCACGTTGGTGCGGCTCCTGCCCGAGCACCGGTTTGCGGTGCGGGCTTTCTCCAACGGGATCTACGCGGTGTTTCGCCAGAGCCGCACGCTGCCGCTGAAGGTGCGCGCCTTCGTCGACTTCATGGCCGAGGCGCTGCGCGAGGGCGACGCGCGCTGAGGATCAGCGGCCGTCCGCAAAGCGGTGCGGCGCGACACCGCCCGCAGGCAACCCACTCACCTCGAACAGCCCACCATCCTGCGCCCGGTCTCCCGCGAGGTGCGTGCTCCTCGAGATCGACGTGACATAGGCCACATCGAAGCGCAGGCCGCCGAAGCACAGGCTCGTCGGGTAGGTCGCCGGCAACTCGACCAGACGGTCCAGCCGGCCGTCGGGCGCGAAACGAGCCATCTTCCCGATGCGTGGCAACACGGTCCAGACGAAGCCCTCGGCGTCCACGGTCGCGCCGTCGGGGCCGGAGCCGAACTCTTCGGTCTGCGCGAAGACGCGCCGGTTGGCGAGCGGCGCGTCAGGCGCGTAGTCGTAGGCCCAGATCGTGCGGACCGTGCTGTCGGCCACGTGCAGCGTGCGGCCGTCGAGGCTGAAGCAGGGACCGTTCGTGAGGCCGAAGCCGTCGGTGATCTTCTCCACCGAGCGGTCCGGCCGCAGCCGGTACAGGCCGCCGAGGATGGCGTCGCCCGGCTGCCGGTTGATGTGCATGGTGCCGGCGACGAAATTGCCCCAGGGGTCGCACTTGCCGTCGTTGAGGCGCACGTCCGGGTGGTCGACGTCGATGCTCGCAAGGACCTCCAACTCGCGCGTGGCAAAGTCGTAGCGGGCAAAGCTGTTCTTCAGCGCCGCGACCACGGCGCCGCTCTCGCAGGGCGCGATCGAGCCGACCGGCGCGGGCAGGCTGTGCTGCTCGATCGTCCCGGTGGCGGGCCGCATGCGCCGCAGCGTGCCCGCCAGCGAGTCGATCCAGCAGAGGGCGCCCGCCGGCGCATCCCAGCAGGGGCTCTCGCCCAGCAGGTCCTTCGTGTCTCCAACTCTTCGAATCTCGACGGCCATGGTGATGCTTCGGTGTTCGCGGTGTTCGTGTGTTGCGCCGCAGTGTGGCAACGATCCGGCGCCTGCAGCGCCGCGCCGTGCAAAGCAGCTTTGCAGTTGCCGGTTTCCCGCCGCCGCCGCGGGCTCCTAGAGTCCCGCGGATGAACGAACGAGCCGCACCTCCCCCGCCGCCCCTGCAGGGCATCCGCGTCATCGAACTCGGCAACTACATCGCGGGCCCCGGCACCGCAATGACGCTCGGCGACCTCGGTGCCGAGGTGGTGAAGATCGAGTCGATGGAAGGCGACATGGCGCGCCACACCGGCCACTTCGGTCACGCCATGCTGCGGGCCTACAACCGCAGCAAGAAATCGATCGCCCTCGACCTGCGCCAGCCGCGCGGCAAGGAGATCGCGCGGCGCCTGATCGCGGGCGCCGACGTGCTGGTGCAGAACCTGCGGCCCGGCGCTGCCGAGGCGCTGGGCCTGGGCGCGGAAGCCCTGCGCGCGCAGCACCCCGGCCTGGTCCACGTGTCGATCGCCGGCTTCCCGGCGGAGGCGCCTTCGCGGGACCGCCCCGGCTACGACATCGCCGCGCAGGCGGAGAGCGGAATGATGTCCGTCACCGGCGAACCCGGGGGCCTGCCGCAGAAGGTGGGCGCCACCATCATCGACGCGGCGACCGTGCAGGTAGCGGCGCAGGCCACGCTGGCCGCGCTGTTCCGGCGCGAGCGCACGGGCATCGGCGAGACCATCCGCGTCTCGCTGCTGGAGGTGGCGCTGAACCTGCAGCTGCCGAACTGGAGCGACTACCTGGTGCGCGGCGTGGAGCCCACCCGCAGCGGCGACGGCCAGCCGATGAACGCCCCGGCGGCGGACATCTTCCGCACCCGCGACGGGATGGTGGTGGTCTCGGCCTACGTGCCATCGCACTGGGTGCGGCTGTGCGAGGCGATCGGCTGCCCCGAGCTGGCGGCGGATGCGCGCTTCCTCACCAACGAACTGCGGGTGGCCAACCGCCCGGCGATGAAGGAGGCCGTGAGCGCGCGCCTGTCGCGCTGCAGCACGCTGGAGTGCGTGGACCTGCTCACGCGCAACAACATCGTGGTGGGCGTGGTGCGCAGCTACAGCGAGGCGCTGGCGGGCGAGGACTTCCGTTCGAGCCGCATGGTCATCGAGGTGGCGCCGAACGGCGAGCGGCCGGGCTATGCCAGCTTCGGCCTGCCCTACGAGCTGTGCGACACGCCGCGCCGGGCGACCCAGGCCGCGCCGGCGCACGGGGCGCATACGGAAGAGGTTCTGCGCGGGGCGGGCTTCGGGGCCGAGGAGATCGCGGCGCTGCATGCGCAGGGCGTGGTCAAGGCAGAGCCGGCGGGCGCCCCATCGTGAAGGCGCGCGCGCCCGGCCCCGCGTGCACGGCATACAAAGCAGCTTTTCATTCCTTGCACGCCGGCCTGCCGGGCCTCGTCCTAGACTGGCCCAACGCGTCGGTCCCGGTCGAACATGCCGCCACGGCGCGGCCCATGTGAGAGTCAATCAGGAGACAAAAGTGAGCTACAGGAAATTCATCTCCGGCGTGCTGTTCGGACTGGTCGCGGCGCTGGGCACGGCCCAGGCGCAACAGCCCATCCGCATCGTCGTCCCCTTCGCCGCGGGCGGCGGCACCGACCAGTACGTCCGCATCCTCGCGGCCGAGCTCACCAAGCGGGGCACGCAGGTCATCGTCGACAACAAGCCCGGCGCCAGCGGCATCGTCGCCGCCGACTTCGTGGCCCGCTCCCGCCCGGACGGGAACACCGTGCTGGTGTCGTCGCTGGGCACGCTCGCCAACAACACCATCCTGTACGAGAAGCTGCCCTACGACCCGAAGAAGGACTTCGCGCCGGTCTCGCAGATCGCCTACCAGCCCGCGATCATCGTCGGGCGGGCCGACCTGCCCTACAAGAACATCCGCGAGATGGTCGCTTACGCCAAGGCCAACCCCGGCAAGATCAACCGCGGTTCGCCGGGCGCGGCAATCCTGACCAACCTCGCGCCCCTGAACTTCGAGAAGAACAACGGCTTCAGCACGACCCACATCCCCTTCAATGGCGATGCCCCCGCGGTCCAGGCGCTGCTGAGCGGCGATATCGACATCCATGGCACGTCCATCACGGGCTCGCTGCCCCATGTGCGCAGCGGCAAGCTCCGGGTGCTGGGCGTCATGGACAGCAAGAGGATGCCCCAGGTGCCGGACGCACCGACCTTCAAGGAACTGGGCTACGACCTCGAGGCCACCCTGTGGTATTCGCTCTCGGTGCCCTCCGGCACGCCGAAGGAAGCGATCGAGCGCCTGAACCGCGCCGTCAACCAGGTGATCGCCGATCCGGAGTTCGTCGAGCGCGCCCGGGCCGTCGGCATGGAGCCGCGTGGCGGCAGCCCGGAGGATCTCGCGACGTTCGTCAACGCCGAGTTCAATCGCTGGGTGCCGCTGCTGCAGAGCCTGAACCTGCCGAAGCAGGCGCACTGAGGAAGCGTCCGGGCCCAGGTCGGGTAGTCTCGCCCCCATCGACATTGCGATGGAGGCGGTGGACATGTACCTGGAACAAGGCGGCGAAGGCCCGGACCTGCTGCTCATGCTGCATGGGATGGGTGCGACGGGGGCCGTGTGGTCGCCCCTGTGCGCAGAGGCCGGCAGTCGCTGGGCGGGCCGGTGGATCGCGCTGGACCTGCCCGGCCACGGGCAATCCGATCGCCAGGACGCCTACGCCATCGGCCAGACCGCCGCGGCCGTGGCACGCGCCGTCCTGCCGCAGGTCGATCCCGCAGGCCGGCTCGTGGTGCTCGGACACTCGCTGGGCGGGGTCATCGGGCTCGCCCTGGCCACCGGCTGGTTCGGCCTCACGCCGCACCGCGTCTTCGGGGTCGGCATCAAGATCGCATGGAGCGACGATGAGCTCCGCCGCATGGAGACCCTGGCATCCCAGCCCGCCAGGAACTTCTCCACGGAAGAAGAAGCGTGGCAGCGCTACCTGAAGGTCTCAGGCCTCGCAGGGATCGCCGACGCAGCAGCCCCCGCGGTCGCGCGGGGCATCCAACGCAGCGCCGAGGGGTGGCGTCTCGCCATGGACCCTCGCGCCCATGCCGTCGGCAAGCCGCCGATGTCGGCGCTGATGGCGCTGGCCCGCTGCCCGGTCCATCTGGGCCGCGGGCGCGATGACGCGCTGGTCACGCTGGAGCAAATGCGCGCGCTCGATCCCGAGGCCTCGGACCTGGGGCCGCATGGCCACAACGTGATGGTCGAAGCGCCCGCACGGGTGTGGGACTGGGTCGCTTCGTTCACGTGAAGCCAGTGCGATCGAGGCCGTCACCGGATCATCGGGAGCCTGGATTGCCTCGCGCCACCAAGTGCTCCATCAATGCGCGCGCGGCAAGCGAGAGCTGATCGGCTTCGCGAAAGCACACCACGAACCGGCGCTCGGCCCAGGCTTCGGCCAGCGGGATGACAGCCAGCCCGTCGCCGGCGCCTTGCCGTTCGACCACTTCCCGCGGTACCAGGCTGATGGCCAGGCCCGCGCGCACCACGTGCAGCGCGGCTTCGAAGTTGCTGACGACGATGCGATGGACCAGCGTGCGCCCCAGCTGTGCGGCGGCACGTTGCAGCATCACGTGCAAGGCGCTGTTGGCCCGCAGGCCGACGTGCTCGTGATCGAGCGTCTGCTCGAAGCGCAGGCTCTTGCGCCTGGCCAGCGGGTGCGCGGACGGCACCACGATGCACAGGTGGTCGCTGCGGTAGGGCCGTGCCTGCAACGATCCAAGCTCGACCACGTCCCAGCACACACCCAGCGACGCCATGCCCTCGTGCACGCCACGCACGACCTCGGGGCTGATCCGCTCCTCCATGTCCACCTGAATGGTGCGATGCGCCCGCATGTTCAGGAAGGCGGCCACGTCGCCGGCCAACGACTCCGTCATCGCGGAAATGCTGGCCAGCATGCGCACTTGACCGTGCGCGCCCGCCACGTAGCTTTCCATGTCGCGCTCGATGCGCGCCGCGCCGTCGAGCATGCTGCGCGCATGTTCCAGCAGCGTCTGGCCCGCCGCTGTCGGCACGACTCCGTGCCGCTTGCGTACCAGGAGTGGCGTGCGCACCTGGTGCTCGAGCTGCGCCAGTCGCTTGCTGATGGCCGAGCCGACGATGCTTGCCCGCTCTCCCGCGCGGGACATGTTGCCGGTCTCGCAGACGGCAACGAAGAGACGCAGCGTGGTGAGGTCGAAGTCGCGCAAGATGTTCCCGTTTGGAACTCTGGTGTTCCCAAATAGCGAAGATTTGTCGAGTGGGAAATTCTAGACTTGCCGCTCCGATGAACGCAATGGCGCCCGCGCCAACAAGGAGACCCGCCTGATGCCCTCTTCCACCCTGCCCCGCCAGGTCTCGATTCGCGAGACGGGCCTGCGCGACGGCCTGCAAAGCATCGCCCGCGTCGTGCCCACGGCCGCCAAGCTCGAATGGATTCGCGACGCCTACGCCGCCGGCCAACGCGAGATCGAGGTCGGCTCCTTCGTGCCGCCTCGGCTGCTGCCGCAGTTGGCCGACACGGCCGAAGTGCTGGCCTTCGCGAGGAGCTTGCCGGGCCTCAGAGCCTCGGTGCTGGTGCCCAACTTCAAGGGCGCCGAGCGCGCGATGGACTGCGAAGCCGAGCTCATGCTGCTGCCGCTCTCGGCCAGCCATGCCCATAGCCTCGCCAACCAGCGCAAGACGCCCGACGAGGTGGTGCAGGACTTCGCGCGTATCCGCGAGGCGCGCGACGCGCGGGGCTCGAAGACCTTGATCGAGGTCGGCATCAGCACCGCCTTCGGCTGCACGATCCAGGGGCGGGTCGAACCGGCGGAGGTCGTGCGCCTCGTCAAGGCCGTGCTGGACGCCGGCGCCGACGCGGTGAGCCTGGCCGACACCGTGGGCTACGCCGACCCGGCGATGGTGCGCTCGCTCTTCGAACTGGTGCTGCCGGTCGCGGGCGACAAGTTGAACTGCGGGCATTTTCACGACACGCGCGGCATGGGCATGGCCAACGTGTATGCCGCGCTGGAACTCGGCATCAGCCGCTTCGACGCATGCCTCGGCGGCATTGGCGGCTGCCCGCATGCGCCGGGCGCGAGCGGCAACGTCGCCACCGAAGACCTGGCCTACATGCTGGCCAGCATGGGCATCGAGTCGGGGCAGGACTTCGATGCGCTGCTCGAGCTTCGAAAGAAGGTGGCGAACTGGCTGGAAGGTGAAAGCCTGCACGGCACGCTCTGGCGCGCCGGCCTTCCCAAGACCATGAAGCAGGAACAGCCCGCATGAGCGAAGAAAGCAACGAGCTTGCGCAGCCCTTGAAGGGCCTGCGCGTCGTCGAGTTCACCCACATGGTGATGGGCCCCACCTGCGGCATGGTGCTGGCGGACCTGGGCGCGGAGGTCATCAAGATCGAACCGGTGAACGGCGACCACAGCCGCCGGCTGCTGGGTGCGGGGGCGGGCTTCTTCCCGATGTTCAACCGCAACAAGAAGAGCATCGGCATCGATCTGCACAGCGCCGAAGGAGCGGAAACCGCACGGCGCCTGGCCGCGACGGCCGACGTGGTGGCCGAGAACTTCAAGCCGGGCACCATGGCCAAGTACGGCCTGGACTACGCTGCCCTGTCCAAGGTGAACCCGCGCATCATCTACGCCAGCCACAAGGGCTTCCTGCCCGGCCCGTACGACCATCGCACCGCCCTCGACGAGGTCGTGCAGATGATGGGAGGCCTGGCCTACATGACCGGCAGGCCGGGCGACCCGCTGCGGGCCGGCACCAGCGTCAACGACATCATGGGCGGCCTGTTCGGCGCCATCGCCGTCCTGGGCGCACTCATCCAGCGCGGCATCAGCGGCCGCGGCATGGAAGTGCAATCCGCCCTGTACGAGAACAACGTGTTCCTGATGGGCCAGCACATGCTGCAGTTCGCGATGACAGGCAAGCACCCGGCACCCATGCCGGCACGCGACAACCCTTGGGCCGTGTACGACGTGTTCACCGTCAAGGACGGCGAGCAGATCTTCCTGGCTGCCGTGAGCGATGCGCAGTGGACGGCGTTCTGCGACGCGCTCGGCTTTGCCGACCTGAAGGCGCAGCCGGAACTGTCCACCAACAACGAGCGCATCGCGCACCGGCCGCGGCTGCTCGAGACCATCGGCAAGCGCATCGCCCATCGCAGCGCGGCAGAGCTCGCGCAGGCCATGGAGAAGGCCGGCCTGCCCTTCGCGCCGATCCGCCGGCCCGAGGAGCTCTACGACGACGAGCATCTGCTCGCGACCGGCGGCCTGGCCGACATGCAACTGCCCGACGGCCCGAAGGCGGGGCAGACCGTGAAGACCACGCTCTTCCCCATCACCTTGCAGGGCCGGCGCCTGGGCGTGCGAATGAGCCCACCCAAACTGGGCGAGCACACCGCAGGGCTGCTCAAGGAAATGGGCTATGGCGACGCCGACGTGGAAGGCCTACGATCCCGAAACGTCGTGGCATGAATCACCGCTCTCGCGGACAGGCTTGCAAGACGGAAGGAGACAACATGATTTCGAGACAGAACTTCTCGCGCCGCTCGGTCCTGGCGGGCTCGGTGGCCGCCGCGGTCGCGATGGGTGCGTGGCCGCTTGCCGCGCGCGCCCAATCCGGCACGGTGCGCTTCATCCTGCCCAACGCCACCGGATCGGGCGTGGACACGATCACGCGGGCGGCGCAGCCCGCGCTCTCCAAGGCCTTCAACGCCTCGGTGGTGGTCGACAACCAGCCCGGCGCGGGCGGCGTGGTCGGACTGCAGGCGCTCGCGCGCTCCGCACCCGATGGGAACACGCTGTCGATCGTGTCGAACAACGTCGTGATCTTCCCCAGCGTGCTCAAGTCGCTGCCCTTCGACATGCCGGGCGACTTCACGCCCATTGCCGTGGTCGGCGCCACGCCGATGGTGCTGGTGGTCAACCCGTCCAAGGTGCCGGCGACCAACAGCAAGGAGTTCATTGCGCTGCTCAAGAGCAAGCCGGGCGCGCTCAACTTCGCCTCGGGTGGCAACGGCACCATCCTGCACCTCGCGACCGAGCTGTTCCTGGAGCAGGCCGGCGTGAGCGCCAAGCACATCCCCTACAAGGGCGTGGGCCCGATGGTGACCGACCTCATCGGCGGACAGGTCGAGTTCGGCACCGCCGCCCTGCCCAGCATCCAGGCGCACATCAAGAGCGGCGCGCTGCGCGCGATCGGCGTGCTCACGGCACAGCGCACGCCGGCCGCACCGGAAATCCCCACCTTCGCCGAGCAGGGGCTGCCGAATTTCGTGGTGGACGCCTGGTTCGCCGTCATCGGCCCCAAGGGCCTGAGCCCCGCCCACGTGAAGAAGGCGCACGATGCGGTGGTCGCCGCTTTCGACGATCCTGCCGTGCGGGAGGCGATGACCAAGCAGGGCAACACGATCTCCATCGGCACGCCCGAGCAGGCGCAGGCGACCTTCCGCAGCGAGCTGGCGAAGTACGCGGCGCTGGTCAAGAAGGCGGGCATCGAGCCGCAGTGACGCCGGTCGCGGCCGCGGTCACGGTCGCAGCGATGGGATCGATCACTCGGCGCGCGCAGTGGCCAATCCCTCCAGATGCGCGAGCAGCAGCTTCGCCGCCGGCGACAGCTTCTCCGCATCGCGAAAGCACAGTGCGAACCTGCGCTTGGCCCAGGCGTCCGACAGCTGCACCACCTTCACGCCGAAGCTCTCCGCGACCGGCTCTGCAACCTCGCGCGGCACCACCGCGATGCCGAGGTTCGCGCGCACGCAGCGCAGCGATGCGTCGAAGGTGCTGACCACCGCGCGGTAGCTGATCGGGTGGCCGATGATGGCCGCCGCGCGTGCCAGCATCGTGTGCACCGCGGTGGACGCGGGCAGGCCCACGTGGTCGAACTCCAGCGTTTGCTCGAACGCGCAGCGGCTGCGCCGCGCAATCGGATGCGAAGGGTGCGCCACGATCGCGAGGTGGTCGTGGCGGTAGCCGCGCGTCTGCAGCCCCTCCAGGTCGGCGGTATCCCAGCACACCCCCACCGGCGCCACGCCTTCGCGCAAGCCGCGCACCAGGTCGCGGCTGATCGCCTCCTCGATGTCGATGCGGATGTCCCGGTGCGCGGGCACCTGCAGGAAGTTCGCGATGTCGTCCGGCAGGAACTCCGCGATGGAAGACACCGTCGCCAGCACGCGGACCTGGCCCTGGATGCCCTTGCCGTAGGCCGCCATGTCGCGCGCCACGCGATCCGCGCCGGCCAGGATCGCGCGTGCGTGCTCCAGGAGGATTTCCCCGGCGGCGGTGGGCATCACGCCGCGCCGGCGCCGTTCGAGCAGCACGTTGCCGACCGAGTCCTCGAGCTGCAGCAGCCGCTTGCTGATCGCGGACGCCACGATGTTGTGGATCTCGGCGGCACGGGCGATGTTGCGGGTCTCGCACACCGTCAGGAACAGGCGCAGGGTGGTCAGGTCGAGATCGCGCATGGGTGCCTTCTTTTGACGTTCCGATACGGAACGCCCAGCGTTCCAATCTACCGCTTTCCTAATGGGTTGGGAATCCCTAAAGTCTCCCCATGGCGCCGCACCGTGCGCCAAAGCCAGGAGACAAGTCGATGATTTCTTCCAGCAGCCGGCTGCCGCGCAGCGCCGTCATTCGCGAAGTGGGCCTGCGCGATGGCCTGCAAAGCATCGCGACCATCCTTCCGAGCGAGCACAAGCGTGAATGGATTCGCGCCGCCTACGACGCCGGGCAGCGCGAGATCGAGGTCGGCTCCTTCGTCCCGGCGCGCCTGCTGCCGCAGCTGGCCGACACGGC
This sequence comes from Variovorax sp. Soil_C_12, assembly GCF_057657375.1. Taxonomy (NCBI): domain Bacteria; kingdom Pseudomonadati; phylum Pseudomonadota; class Betaproteobacteria; order Burkholderiales; family Comamonadaceae; genus Variovorax; species Variovorax sp. Soil_C_12. The sequence goes on from NZ_JBDGIO010000004.1 coordinate 21,159, forward strand.
CGAGCTCGTGGCCTTCGCGAAAACGCTGCCCGGTCTCTTCGTGTCGGTGCTGGTTCCCAATCTGCGCGGTGCGGAGAACGCCATCGCCGCCGAAGCCGACCTGATGATCGTGCCGTTGTCCGCCAGCCACGCCCACAGCCTGGCCAACCTGCGCAAGACGCCCGACGACGTGGTCGCCGAGCTGAGAAGGATCCGCGCCGCCCGCGACGCCGCGGGCTCGAAGACGCTGATCGAGGGCGGTGTCGGCACCGCCTTCGGCTGCACGATCCAGGGCCGCGTGGAGAAGAGCGAAGTGCTGCGCCTCATGCAGGCGCTGCTCGACGCCGGCGCCGACCGCGTGAGCATCGCCGACACGGTCGGCTATGCCGATCCGGGCATGGTGCGCGACCTGTTCGAGGACGCCGTGAAGATCGCCGGCGACCGCTTCTGGTGCGGCCACTTCCACGACACGCGCGGGCTCGGCCTGGCCAACGTCTATGCCGCGCTCGAAGTCGGCGTGGCCCGCTTCGACGCCTGCCTCGCCGGCATCGGCGGCTGCCCGCACGCGCCGGGCGCAAGCGGCAACGTCTCGACCGAAGACCTCGCCTACATGCTCGGCAGCATGGGCATTGCCACCGGCGTCGACATCGAGCAGCTCCTGGCCCTGCGCGCCCGGGTGGCGCAATGGCTCGCCGGCGAAACGCTGCACGGCTCGCTGTGGCAGGCCGGACTGCCCAAGACTTTCGGCCTTGCCGCGCAGACGGCGGCAGCTTGATCCTCTCTGAAACAACCACCTCATGACAACCACCGCCCAACCCCTTCCCCTCGCCGGCGTCCGCGTCCTGGAGTTCACCCACATGGTCATGGGCCCGACCTGCGGCATGATCCTGGCCGACCTCGGCGCCGAAGTGATCAAGGTCGAGCCTCCGGGCGGCGACAAGACGCGCAAGCTGCCGGGCCTCGGCATCGGCTTCTTCCGCTCCTTCAACCGCAACAAGAAGAGCGTGGTCATCGACATCGGCACCGACGAGGGCCGCGCCACGGCCGCGGAACTGGCCGGCGAATGCGACGTGGTGCTGGAGAACTTCCGCCCCGGCCTGATGGCCGCCTTCGGGCTCGACTACGAGACGCTGTCGAAGAAGTATCCGAAGCTCATCTACGTCACGCACAAGGGCTTTCTGCCCGGCCCCTACGAGAACCGGCTCGCGCTCGACGAAGTGGTGCAGATGATGGGCGGACTCTCCTACATGACCGGCCCCGAGGGCCGCCCGCTGCGCGCGGGCACCTCGGTCAACGACATCATGGGCGGCATGTTCGGCGCCATCGGCGTGCTGGCCGCGCTGCGCGAGCGCGAGCGCACCGGCAAGGGGCAGGAGGTGCAGAGCGCGTTGTTCGAGAACTGCGTGTTCCTGTCGTCCCAGCACATGCAGCAGTTCGCCATGACGGGCGAGGCGCCGCCGCCGATGCCCTCGCGCGTGTCGGCCTGGAGCGTGTACGACGTCTTCACGCTGGCCGACGGCGAACAGCTCTTCATCGGCGCGGTGAGCGACAAGCAGTTCCTCACGCTGTGCCGCGTGATCGAGGCGCCCGAGCTCGCTGCCGACCCGGCCCTTGCAAACAACGCGCTGCGCGTCGCGGTGCGCCCCGCCCTGCTCGGGCGCTTGGCCGAAAACCTGAAGCACCACCGCGTCGAGGAGCTGTCGCCCAAGCTCGAGGCCGCGGGCATCCCCTACGCGCCCATCATGCGGCCCGACCAGCTCATGAGCGATCCGCACCTGAAGGCCAGCGGCGGCCTCGTGCCGATGGAAACCGACGACGGCAGCATGACCGACGTGGTGCTCCTTCCCCTGCTGATGGGCGGGCGCCGCCCCGGTGTGCGCAGTGCCCTGCCGAGCGTCGGCCAGCACACCGAGGAGGTGCTCTCGGGCCTCAAGAGCCACGCTCCCGCCTGACGTCCGCCACCCGCCACCCGCAACCCCAATTCAAAGAGACAAACGAATGACCCACGCAATCCAACGCCGCAGCTGCGCTGCATTCTTCGCCACGCTGGCCCTCTTCGGCACCGGCGCCATGGCTCAAGCTTCGGACAAGCCGCTTCGCGTCGTCCTGCCGGTGGGCGCCGGCTCCGGCGTCGACACCATCATGCGGGCCGCCGCCCCCTCGCTGACCAAGGCGCTGGGCGGCCAGGGGGTGGTCATCGAGAACCTGCCCGGTGCCGGCGGCATCACGGGCGCATCGGTGATCGTCCGCGCGCCCGCCGACGGGCAGACGATCGGCGTGGTGTCGAACAACCACGTCGTGAACCCCAGCGTGTTCAAGAAGATGCCCTTCGACGCGGTCAACGACATCACGCCCATCTCGGTGGTGGGCGCCACGCCCTTCGTGCTGGTGGTCAACCCCAAGGTGCCGGCGAAGAACGCGAAGGAACTGCAGGCGATGCTCAAGGCCAAGCCCGAGGCCTACAACTACGCGTCCTCCGGCAACGGCACCATCCTGCACCTGGCCGCCGCGATGTTCCTCGACGCGGCGGGCGCGGAGGCACGCCACATCCCCTACAAGGGCGTCGGCCCGATGGTGGCCGACATCATCGGCGGGCAGGTCGAGATGGGCGTGCTCGCGGTGCCCGCCGTGCAGGGGCAGCTCAAGGCTGGATCGCTGCGGGCCATCGGCGTGATGGGCAAGACGCGCGTGCCCTCGCTGCCCGATGTGCCCACCCTGGCCGAGCAGGGCTTCCCCACGGTCGACATCGGCGGATGGTTCGCCGTGGTCGGCCCCGCCAAGCTGCCGCCTGCCGAGGTCAAGCGCCTGCATGCCGCGGTCGTCGCCGCCTTCGCGACGCCCGAGACCAAGGATGCTATGGCCAAGCAGGAGAACATCATCAACCCGATGACGCCCGAGGCCTCGCTGCAGTTCTTCAAGACGGAACAGGAGCGCTATGCAGCACTGGTCAAGAAGGCCAACATCACGGCTGACTGAGCCGCACACGTCCCCTACCTTTACGGAGCGCCCATGACCGATCTGTTCGAAAACCCAATGGGGCTGCAAGGCTTCGAGTTCGTCGAATTCGCCGCCCCCGTGCCCAACACGCTCGAACCCTTCTTCGAGCAACTCGGCTTCGTGCAGGTCGCCAAGCACCGCTCGAAGGATGTGGTGCTCTACCGCCAGGGCGACATCAACTTCATCGTCAACCGCGAACCGAACAGCCCGGCGGCCTACTTCGCCGCGGAGCACGGCCCCTCGGCCTGCGGCATGGCCTTTCGCGTGAAGGACTCGCACAAGGCCTATGCGCGGGCACTGGAACTCGGCGCCCAGCCGATCGAGATCGCCACCGGGCCGATGGAGCTGCGCCTGCCCGCGATCAAGGGCATCGGCGGCGCGCCGCTCTACCTCATCGACCGCTTCGAGGACGGCAAGTCGATCTACGACATCGACTTCGAGTTCATCGAGGGCGCGGAGCGACATCCGGCGGGCCATGGCCTCAAGGTGATCGACCACCTGACGCACAACGTCTACCGCGGCCGCATGGGCTACTGGGCCAATTTCTACGAGAAGCTCTTCAACTTCCGTGAGATCCGCTACTTCGACATCCAGGGCGAGTACACCGGCCTGACCTCGAAGGCGCTGACGGCGCCGGACGGCAAGATCCGCATTCCGCTGAACGAGGAATCCTCCAAGGGCTCGGGCCAGATCGAGGAGTTCCTCATGAAGTTCAACGGCGAAGGCATCCAGCACATCGCACTGCTGAGCGACAACCTGATCGACACCATCGACCAGCTGGGGCTTGCCGGCGTGCCGCTGATGACCGCCCCCAACGACATCTACTACGAGATGCTGGAGACGCGGCTGCCCGGCCACGGCCAGCCCGTGCCCGAACTGCAGGCAAGGGGCATCCTGCTGGACGGCAGCACCGAGGGCGGACGGCCGCGCCTGCTGCTGCAGATCTTCTCGCAGACGGCGTTCGGAAGCCCGGTCTTCTTCGAGTTCATCCAGCGCAAGGGCGATGATGGTTTCGGCGAAGGCAACTTCAAGGCGCTGTTCCAGTCGATCGAGCGCGACCAGGTGCGCCGCGGCGTGCTGAAGACAGACGGCCCCGGCACGCCATGAACAACCGCCTCGATGACACCCATGCCGCCGATCTGAAGAGCTGGCTCGCCTCGGCCGACGATCCGGCGACCGAGTTCCCGATCCAGAACCTGCCCTTCGGCCGGTTTCGCCGCGAAGAGGACAGCGGCCTGTGCATCGGGAGTACCAGCCCGATCCACGGCTGCAACCTGCGCGCGGGCGACCTCTTCGGCTCGGGCACCCTGTCGGGCCCCGAGCCGGACCAGGGCGGTTCGCTGCTCGAGTTGAGCAGCGGCGGCAAGCAGCCGATCCGTCTTGCCAACGGCGAGACGCGCACCTTCCTCGAGGATGGCGACACGGTCATCCTGCGCGGCTACAGCCAGCGCGAGGGCTTCAGGCGCATCGGCTTCGGCGAGTGCCGGGGCGCCGTGCTGCCCGCGCGATAAAAGCTTGCATCGGGCCGTGCGCATGAAGTGCGCGTTCGAGTCGAACGTCCGGGCGTTGGCCGAGCTGCGCGCGCTGGCACACAGCGCGGGCTGTCGTTTGCGCTGGAGCCCCTGAGCGCAAGCGGCGCTTGATTGGTGCGCGCCAGGAAACACCGCGGGCACCTCTGCGAGGCTACCGGCGGCAGTCGCACAAACCTAGGATCTGTTCCGGCGCCAACCCTGCAACCCAACGCCCCTTCGGGGCCCCGGAAGGACCCATCATGAAGATCGTCGTCATCGGAGGCACGGGCCTCATCGGCAGCAAGCTCGTCAACAACCTGCGCGCGCTCGACCACGAAGCCATCGCCGCGTCGCCCGCGTCCGGCGTCAACACCATCACGGGCGAGGGCCTGGCCGAGGTGCTTGCCGGCGCCCAGGTCGTGGTCGATGTCGCCAACTCACCCTCCTTCGAGGACAAGGCCGTGCTCGAGTTCTTCCAGACCTCCGGCCGCAACCTGCTGGCCGCCGAGGAGAAAGCGGGCATCAAGCACCACGTCGCCCTGTCCGTGGTGGGCACGGACCGTCTCGCCGAGAGCGGCTACTTCCGCGGCAAGATCGCGCAGGAGAAGCTCATCCGGGAATCGAAGATCCCCTACACCATCGTCCACTCGACCCAGTTCTTCGAGTTCCTGGGCGGGATCGCGCAGTCGGGAACCGACGGGAACACGGTGCGCCTGTCGCCCGCCTTCGTGCAGCCGATCGCCTCGGACGACGTGGCTGCCGCGATGGTCGAGTTCACGCTGGGCGCACCCCGCAACGGCGTGGTCGAGATCGCGGGGCCCGAGCGCGTGCGCCTGTCGGAGCTGGTCCAGCGCTACCTTTCGAAGACGAAGGACCCGCGCACCGTCGTGCCGGATGTGCATTCGCGCTACTTCGGCGCCGAGCTCAAGGACGACACGCTCGTGCCGGGCGAGAACCCGCGCATCGGCAAGCTCGGCTTCGATGCGTGGTTCGCGCTGCCGAAGCCGGCACGCTGAAGGGCGCTGCCCTCCCGCTGAAAGAGCCGCCTCCGGTCGCACTGCTGGACAAGGTCGATGGGTCGGGCTTCCCCTTCCAAGGACCATGATGACCTCACAACCCGCGCTCTCCAGACGCCGCCTGCGCGCGGGCGCGTCGTTGTGCCTTGCCCTGCTGTCGTCCGGCTGCACGGTAGGCCCGGCGTTCGTGAGGCCCGAGAACGGATTGCACGAGATCGCATTGAGCCCCAGGGCGGACTACGCCGGTGCCGCACAGCCTTCCGGATCCGAGGTTGCGCCTCAATGGTGGAACTTCTTCAACGACCCGCTGCTGACCGAGCTGCAAGGGCGTGCGCAAGCTGCCAATCTCGATCTGCAAGTCGCGGCCGCCCGCATCGAGCAGGCTCGTGCGCAGCTGGGCATTGCCTCGGCGGAGCGGCTGCCCAGCGTGGGGGCAGGCGCCAGCTACTCGCGCGAGGCACTCAGCGAACACGGCAAGTTCGCCGCGCTGGGCGCACCGACCACGCCCAGCGACTTCTGGCAGCTGGGCTTCGATGCCAGCTGGGAGATCGATCTGTGGGGCCGCATCCGGCGCGCGCGCGAAGGGGCCGCGGCCACGCTGGACGCGGCGGTGTACGAGCGCGAAGCGACGCGCGTGAGCCTTGCGGCCGAAGTGGCTCGAAGCTATCTGCAGCTGCGCGGAACGCAGGCGCAGCTGGACATCGCGCAACAGAATCGAGTCGTCGCGGAACGCACGCTCGGCCTGGCCGACAGCCGCGAGCGCAACGGGGTCGCCACGCGCTTCGAGACCTCGTCGGCTCGCGCGCAGCTGGCGACGATCAAGGCCCTGGTGCCCGAGCTGATCCAGCGCCGCAATGCCCAGATGAACGCGCTGGCATCGTTGCTGGGCGAACCGCCGCGCGCCATCGATGCGCAGCTGCGCAACGCCCTGCCCTTGCCCACGCTGCCGATCGATGTGCCGGTCGGTGTCCCGTCCGAGCTGGCGCGCAGGCGGCCGGACATCCTGCGCGCCGAAGCGCAGCTCCATGCCGCGACGGCCGCCATCGGCGTGGCGAAGGCCGAGTTCTATCCGCGCATCAGCCTGAGAGGCCGCGTGGGCGTCGAAGCCTTCGAGTTCGGCGATCTCGGCAGCTGGGACTCGCGGTTCTTCTCGGTGGGGCCGACGGTCTTCCTCCCCATCTTCCAGGGCGGCAGGCTGACCCAGCGGCTGGCGCTGAACGAGGCGCAGCAAAAAGCGGCCGCCCTTGCCTACAGGCAGACGGTGCTGCGCGCCTGGCACGAAGTGGACAACGCGCTGGATGCCTGGGCGGCCCAGCAGCATCAGCACGCCGAGTTGCGGGTCTCGTACGAGCAAAGCAGCGAGGCGCTGCGGGTTGCCGAGCGCGGATACCAAGAGGGCGCGGCCGACTACCTGAGCGTGCTGACCGCGCAGCGCAACCTGCTGGCCAGCCAGACCAGCCTGAATGCCAGCGCGACAGGCGCCACGCTCACCCTCGTCAACCTCTACAAGTCGCTGGGCGGCGGCTGGGACCCGGCGGAGGCCAGGCCATGACCAGCACCACCTTGCCGGCGCGACCCGGCTCGCCCGTCGCCGAGGCTGCGCCTGCCAAGCCTTCTTCCGTGCGTCCCATGGCCGGCCTGCTCGGCATCTTCCTGGCCGCGATGATGTCGGGGCTGAACAATCGCGTCGGCGCGCTGGCGCTGGCCGACGTGCGCGGCGCCCTCGGCTTCGGCGTGGACGACGCGTCCTGGCTCTCCACCGCCTACACCGCCGGCGAACTGATCGCGATGCCGTTTGCGGCATGGTTCGCCGTCACCCTGTCGGTGCGCCGCTTTCACCTGTGGATGCTTGGCACCTGCATGGTGCTGGCCGTGCTGCTGCCCTTCGTCGAGGACTTGAACCTGCTGCTGGCCCTGCGCTTCCTGCAAGGCATCGGCAGCGGCACCCTGATCCCGATCCTGATGATGGCGGCCCTGAAGTTCCTGCCGCCGAACATTCGCCTGCATGGACTGGCGCTCTATGCGATGACCGCCACCTTCGCGCCCAACCTCTCGATCTGGCTGGCAGGCCAATGGACGGATGGCATTTCCGACTGGCGCTGGGTGTACTGGCAGATCGTTCCGCTGGCGGTCGTCGCCGGACTGCTCGTGACGTGGGGACTGTCGCGCGATGCGATCCAGATGGTGCGCTTCGGGCAGGCCAACTGGCTCGGCATGGCCATCGGCATCCCCGCGCTGTGCCTGATCACGGTCGCGCTCGACCAGGGGGTGCGCCTCGACTGGTTCAACTCGCCCTTGATCACGGTGGCGCTGCTGGGCGGCTTCGTGCTTCTGTTCGTCTACCTGTTGACCGAGTGGTATCACCCTTCGCCCTTCCTCAAGCTGCAGATCCTCGGGCGCCGCAACCTGGCGCTGGGTTGCACGCTCTTCGTCCTGCTGCTGGTGGTGCTGCTCTCCGGCTCGCTGTTGCCTGCCGCCTACCTGGGGCCGGCGCAGGACTACCGATCCATGCAGACGGCACCCATCGGCCTGATCGTGGCCTTGCCGCAACTGGTGCTCGGATCGGCAGTGGCCGTGCTGCTGTATCGGAAGTGGGTCGATGCACGGCTGGTGTTCTCGCTCGGGCTGGCCCTCATTGCGCTGGCATGCCTCGCCGGATCGCGATTGACGGCTGACTGGATCTGGGAGCAGTTCGCCATCGCACAGGCCTTGCAAGCCTTCGGCCAACCGATGGCCGTGGTGTCGATGCTTTTCTTGATAACCAGCGTCGTCCAACCCGAGGAAGGGCCTTACATATCCGGCACGATCAACGCACTGCGCGCCTTCGGCTCCTTGCTTGGCGCCGCCGTGGTCGGACAGTTCACGACGGTGCGTGCGCGCTTCCATGCCGAGATGCTGCTGGACCACGCCGGGCTGGTCGGCAACGCCCTTCCGAATCCGCCGGAACCGTCCCAGCTGATGAGCGTGATCGGCCCGCAATCGCTGGTGCTGTCCATCGCCGATGCCTACCGCGTGCTCGGCGTCCTGGCGTTGCTGATGATTCCGCTCGTGCTGCGGCTGACCCGCATCCCCGCGCCCGACCTGGGCGCTGCATCTCCCACTTCTTCCAACGGATGAACCGCCATGGCATTGCCGAAGACAGCCAGGATCACCAGTGCCGCACTGCTGCTCGCAGTCGTGATCGGCGGCGCGCTCTACCTGAACCGCCCCGCCTCCAGCGCATCCACGCAGTCCACGGATGACGCTTACGTGCAAGCCGACTTCACGACCGTGGCGCCCCAGGTGTCGGGAACGGTGGAGAAGGTCCTGATCGAAGACAACCAGCCCGTTAAGGCCGGCGACTTGCTCGCCACCATCGACGACCGTGATTTCGTCGTTGCCGTGAGCGCAGCGAAGGCCCAGGTCGAAGGTGCCAAGGCCACCATCGCCGGGCTGCAAGCGCGCTTGATGCTCCAGGAATCGGCGATCCGCCAGGCACAGGCCGCCGTGGAGGCGAACGACGCCTCGTTCAAGCTGGCCAAGACGAACCAGGCGCGCTATCGCAACCTCGCCGCGGACGGATCGGGCACCGTGCAGGCGCTGCAACAGGCCGAAGCGCAGTTGAGCATCCAGCTGGCGGCACGAGAGAAGGACCTGGCGGGACTGCAGGCCGCCCGTCAGCAGATCGGCGTGCTCAGGGCCGATCTCGAGAAGGCCAAGGCGGCACTTTCGCAGACGCAGTCTGCGCAGGACGCCGCGGAACTCAAGCTGTCCTATACGCGCGTCACGGCGCCGGTCGACGGGACGATCGGGCACAAATCGGTGCGCGTCGGGGCCTTCGTGAGCGCGGGAAAGCCGTTGCTGGCGATCGTTCCGCTCGACGCGGTCTACGTCGCCGCCAACTTCCGCGAAACGCAGCTGGCGCGCGTGCAGGCCGGCCACGCCGTGGACATCGAAGTCGATGCCTTGCCGGGCGAGGTGCTGAAAGGCGTGGTGGAAAGCCTGGGACCGGCCAGCGGCGCCAGCTACTCCGCCGTTGCGCCCCACAACGCCACGGGCAACTTCACGAAGATCGTGCAGCGGCTTCCCGTTCGCATCCGCATCGAACCCGGTCAAGCCGCGGCGGCCAGGCTGAGGGTCGGCATGTCCGTCACGCCGAAGATCCACGTCGATCAAAGGCCCGGCTCGGCGCCGGCGTGGACAGCACCCAACCTCTGACCCCCAAGCAGAAAGGAGCGCCTCCATGTCCATGGTCCAGCCATCGGTCGCCGAGAATCGGCGACACACCATCCTGAGCGAAGTGGCAGATGCCCTTCGGGCCGCGGACAGCGGGGTCAGGAGCATCGAGGCCGTCATCGCCACGACCGATCTCGGTGCCCAGGAGATCGCCGACGCGTTCGGCAACACCCACGGCCTCGTCATTGCCCTGGCGGAGATGCTCGCGGCCTCGATGCTGGAGCCGCTCGAGGGTTCCACGACGGCGGCGTCTTTCCGGCCCAAGCTCATTGCATTCGGCCATCGAGTCACGAACGTGCACTCGGCCGCGCAGCTGAAGCGCCTCTATCGAATCGCGCTCACCGAAGTCATCCGGAACACCGGCATCGGCCGTGACTTCTACAAGCACGGCCCGGGCTTGCTGACGGCCGAACTGGCCCGCTTCTTCGAGGCTGCACGGGCGGCCGGCATCGTGCTGGAAGAAGACAGCCACGCGCTGGCGAGCCACCTCCTGGCGCTGCTCAGGGCCAGCTTCGACCTTTCCGACACCTTTCCTTCCGACGTGTCGAAGGACTCGTCCCATGACCAGGGCGATGTCTCGCAGATCGTCGACCTGTTCTGCGCCGGTATTCACACAGGAGCCCAAAATGCACATGTCGCTCACTAAGCTGATCAGGGCCTTGGCGTCGAACACGGATCCCGTTCCGCGCGGAACCACCGATGGTCGCTCGCACGTTCCCGGCGTCCCGGACGAACTGGCGATGGAGATCGACGCCGACGGTTCGCCGATCACGGTCCATGAAGGCCATTGGTACGTCTGCTTTGTCCCTGGCCTGCAACGGCAATGGTGGCATCGCTTCACCAACCCCCAGCACAAGCACGTCTTCGCAATGCGGCTGGTCGACGACGACACATGGCTTCTCCTGGAGCCGTGGTGGACACGGATGATGGTCAACGTCCTGACGCTCGACGAAGCCATCAAGTTCCTGCGCTGGGGCGCCGTCGGCAACATCCTCAAGGTGCGCGAGGCGATTCCGGGGCAAGGCAGCCAGGCGCGCGGCTGGTCGAACTGCGCAGTGCTGGTTTCCTTTCTGCTCGGCCGCTCCTACTGGACGTGGACGCCCAACGGGCTCTATCGGCGGCTCCTGGCCGAGGCCGGCACGGAGCAGGTCGACCTGTCGCAGTTCCTGTGCGACCACTTCGAGCGCGTGGCGAACAAGAATGCCGACAAGGCCTTGAAGCTGCTGCCCAGGCGAGGCGACGAGCCGCTGGAGGAAGTCCTGCTGGCGCTTGGCACCGGCGTCATGAGTGCCATGACGTCGTCGTCGGCGATCAGCCTGTACAAGGCGGCGGTGTCCGATTCCAACCGATTCAAGGACGCCGCGGGCGCCTACTGGACCGCCGGGCCGCAGCGGGCGATCGACCGCATCTGCGAGGTGCTGGAGGACGCAAGGCGCCGCGGCGAAGTCGGCCTCGACGATTGCAGGCTTGCAGCGCGCCGGTTCGTGTCGATGCTGCGGGGGGACCTGCTGCTGGAGATCGTCTTCGGATTGCGGGCGTCGCCCAGTGCCATCGAGATTCACGTCCATGCATCGTCCGTCGTGGCAACGTTCCTGCGCGGCGCTTGTACGACGGGCAGATTGCAGCGTCTGCGTGTCGCATAGCTGCGTGTTCCCGGGTCTTACTCCACCAGAACATCGGCCCGCAGCAGCAGCTCCCGCCGCAGGGTCAGCCCGATCGCCTTGGCGGTCTTGAGGTTGATGACCAGTTCGAAGGTCGTGGGTTGCTCGACAGGCAGATCGCGGGGGTGCGCACCTTCCAGCATCTTGCCGACGTAGCTCGCTGCGCGGTAGAACTGCTCCGCCAGGTTCGGCCCGTAGCTCATCAACCCGCCGGCTTGAACGGGTTCCCGGGTCGAGAACAGCGCGGGCAGACGTTGCTGGACGGCGAGTTCGGCGATCCGCCGCGCTTGTGAGAAAAACAGCCCGTCGCCAGGCACGATGAGCGCCTGCGCGCGGCCCTTCTTGATCGCGCCGAAAGCAGCCTCGATCTGGCCGGCGCTCGCCACCTGCATGGGAAGGACCCGCACGGCCTCCCGCGCCGCGGTCTGGATGTTCTTCAAGTAGACGGCGTGGCCCGGATGACCCGGATTCACCAGCACGGCAACCGTCGAGAGGCTGGTGATCGCCTCGCGCAGAAACTCCAGGTACTTGTAGCTGAGGTCGGCGCCGACGCTCGACACGCCGGTCACGTTGCCTCCCGGCCGCGACAGGCTCTGAACAAAGCCGAAGACGAGTGGATCGCCGCTCGCTGCGAAGACGATGGGCAAGGTGGTCGTGGCTTGCCGGACGACTTGGATGGCAGCGGGCCCCGCAGCCACGATGACGTCCAGCTTCTGCTCCAGCAGCTCCGCCGCGAGATCGGGAAGACGCTCGTAGGCGCTTTCTGCCCACCGGGCCTCGATGGCGATGTCTTTGCCCTCGACGTACCCCAGGTCGCGCAGGCCTGCCCGAAGCCGATCGAGCCGGTCGCTCGCGATGCGCGCCGAGCTGGTGTCCAGGTATCCGATGCGCATCAGCTTCGACGATGGCCGTTGTGCGAACGAGGCGTGCGGGGCACAGGCTGCACCCATCGCGAGCGTCAAGAGGATTCTTCTGAGGCTGTCCACTCCGTCTGTATCCTTGCCCTCCGCCACGGGAGTGGGGCGAGTATCGTGCGTTGCCGGCCTTCGCGCCAGCGCTCGGCGTCGACCTGAGCACACGAGTTCGGGCATCGACGCCGCGACCGACGAGGGGGAGGGAAGCTACGACCGGGACGACGACTGAGCGCAAGCGCGCACGGCGCAAGATCCGGCGATCAGGCCCAAATGCCCTTGTCGTCGTGCCGGCGGAACGCATCCGCAGCGGCCTCGAGCCGCTTCAGCAGGAGCCGGAACAGAAACGGCCCGACGCTGAGCCTCGCCACGCCCAGCCCGGCGAGCTCGGAAATCGCGATGCTTTCCGGTCCGTACAGGATGTTCGTCGGGCCGAGGGCGACGTACTGGCGTATGGCCGATGCGTCCGACAAGAAGATCGGGTAGACGCAATCGGCACCGGCATCGAGGTACTTCCGGGCGCGCGTCAGACCCTCCTCCAGAGGGCCTTGGCGATAGTGCACGTCGATCCGTGCATTGATGACCGGGTCGAAGCCACGGGCACGCGCCGCTGCCTTGATCGAGGCAATGCGTTCCGCGTGCCGGTCGGCGTCGACCAGAGCACCGGCACGATGATCGGTGTCTTCGAGGTTGGCCCCGCAGGCGCCTGCGCCGGCAAGCCGGTCGACAAATTCCTGTGGCGACAGTCCGTAGCCATCCTCCAGGTCGGCCGTGACCGGCAGCGTCACGGCGTCAGTAATGCGTCGAAGCGCGCCGAACGCGACGTCGGGTGGAAGGTGGCCGTGATCCTCGTACCCGTTCACGGGCGCGAGCGCCGCGCTGGCGGTGGCAATCGCGCGCATGCCGGCGGCTTCGACGACTCGGGCGCTTTCCGGGTCCCAAACGTTGGCCAAGAGCAGAGGATCGCCCGGAACATGCAGCTTGCGCAGCTTCTCGGCGTCCGCGGCAAGGTCGTGCTCATGAGATCTTGTTTGACCGGTCATGCGCAAGCTCGTCCTCAGTGATGGTGAAGTCCCCCGCGGGCGCCGCGAGGAATGGCATCCACAAGAATAGCGACTCGGCTAAAAAATCCAAGGAACTAGGCGCTACCCTTTCCAACCCGGGGCGCGAACACCCTGGCCAGGCCGGTCGCGAGGTCGCGCGCCGAAAGCGGCTTCTGCAGGACTTCGTCGGCCACGATCGCCGAGACGCCTTCCGGCGCCACGCCACGCGCATCGACCGAAGCGCCTTCACCCGCCTTCCCCGCCGTCGCTCCCAGGTAGCCGCTCATCAGCACGACGGGCAGGGTGCTGCGCATGCCACGCACTTCGCGGATCAGCGCCGAGCCCGACATTTCCGGCATGCGCTCGTCGGTGACGAGGGCATCGAAGTGCTCGGGGTCGGCACGAAACGCCGCGAGCGCAGCCGTACTCGAGCTGAAGCCGATGGGCGCATAGCCCAGCTCCGCCAGGATGCGGGTCGCAAGCTGCATCAGCGGCTCTTCGTCGTCGACGACCAGCACGCGCTGGCCGTCGCCGCGTGCCAGGGCCGCCTCCTTTTCTTCGCCCGGCTCTGCCGCGTCCCCGGAGCGCGGCATGTAGACGACGAACGTGCTGCCGGTGCCGGGTGTGCTCGCGACGTCGATCGCGCCGCCGAGCTCGGTGACGATGCCGTGCACGAGCGACAGCCCCAGGCCGGTACCGGTGCCCACTTCCTTGGTGGTGAAGAAGGGGTCGAAGATGCGATCGATGATCTCCGGCGCCATGCCGGCGCCGGTATCCGCGACCGTGAGCACGACATACTCTCCCGGCCCGCGCGCACCGATCGTCCCGACGCGAGGCGCCTCGACGCGCTCGATGGCGAGCTCGACGCGCAGGGTTCCGCCGGCCGGCATGGCCTGGATGGCATTGGTCGCAAGATTGGCCACCACCTGATGCACCTGTGTCGCGTCGCCGAGTACCGCCGCGGGCCCCGCGTGCAGGCTGGCCTGCACGGTCACGCTCGGCGGCAACTTGCCCGAAACCAGGTCGAGCACTTCGCGTACCACCCGCTCGACATGGACAGGCACACGCTCGCCGACCGCACTGCGGCTGAAGGCCAGCAAGCGCTCGACGAGTGCGCGCCCGCGCTCGCCGGCGACCATGATGCTGTCGAGGTCGCGCGCGAGGCGGCTCCCCTTGGGCGCGTCGCGCAGCGCCATCTCGCCGTAGCCGAGGATTGCTCCGAGGATGTTGTTGAAGTCGTGCGCGATGCCGCCCGCAAGCGTTCCCATCGACTCGAGCTGTTGCGCCTGGCGCAGCTTGCGCTCCATCGTCTTCAACTCTTGCTCTGCCAGCTTGCGCGCCGTGACGTCGGTGGTCGAGCCGGTCCACCGGATGACCTTGCCGGTGTCGTCGCGCCGGCAGATGGCCTGGAGGCTGTGCCAGCGGGTCTCCCCGCGGACGATGTAGCGCACCTCCATGGCGAGCCGGTCGCCGGTTCCGGCGAACAAGGCCTCCCGCGCAGCTTCCCATCGCACGAAATCCTCCGGGTGCATGTTGATGCGCGCCCTGTACTCATCCCTGTTCACCCACTGGGTTCCGGGCGGATACCCGCTCAGTTCGTACGCTCTCGGCGAGACCACATACGTGTTGGTGGGGACTTGCCAATCCCAGTATCCCGACTCGCTCGCAGCCATGGCGAGCTCGTAGCGCTGCTCGGATTCGCGCAGCGCTTCTTCGGCGCGCTTGCGCTCGGTCACGTCACGCACCGTGCCGGTCCAGCGAACGACCGCACCGGAAGCGTCGCGCGCTGCGATGCCGGTCAGATGCACCCAACGCGTGTCCCCCTCCCGGACGACTCGGGCCTCGACGTCGTAGCGCACCGTCTTGCCGGCAAAGTGTTCCATGAACGCCCGCAGCAACAGCGGGCGATCCTCGGGGTGAAACGGTATCCGTGCGACAAGGTCATCGCGCCCGGCGAAGCGCGTACCGGGCGCAAAGCCGTAGATCTCCAGCAAGCGCGGCGAGGTGTAGATGGTGTCGTCGGCGACGATCCAGTCCCAGAAACCATCGTCGCTCGCGTCCATGGCGCGCGCGTAGCGCTCCTGGTCGCGCAGTGCCCTGGTTCGCCGGGAGCTCCCCCAACCCACGCCCCATCCCACGACGGAGAACGCGATGAAGCGGGGCAGATCGAGAACGCTGCCGAGCAACGGATAGGTCACCGCAACCAGTTGGGGAAGCGTGAACGCGGCCAGCACTGCCGCCAGGAGTCCGGGGCCGGCGCCGCCGAACCACGCCGCGGCGATCACGGCAAACATGAACAAGCCCGCAAGACTGAGAATCGGACCGGCGGGCGAGAGGTACACCAGCACCGCGAGCAGCACCCACGCGGGCGCCAGTGCATACCGCAGCGCGCCTGCCTGCATCACTCGCTCTTCGAGCGGAGCAGTCTTGGCCGGCGACAGCTCCTTTCGGGTCAACAGCTTGGGGCGCACCCTTCTTGCTCCGAGGCCGCGCGCTGCCTCCGAAGACCGTGGGAGGCTGCGCCTGAAGCGTCCCTGCAGGACGAGGATCGGGGCAGCATACACCCGACAGCGCAGCTTCGGTGCCGGCGCGCATGTCCAGCGGCTCGACGGCCAGCCCCAGCGCATCGACTGAGGGGCTCGCCGGAAGCGCCAGGGCAACGAACTCCTGTTGCTGGCTCGCACGTGTCGTACCGGCGCGTCCTGCGTCGGACACACGACGCCGCTTGTGCACGAGGTTGGCATTGAGGCCGTGCGCCAGAGATGTTGATCGGCTGTTCCGGTTCAGCAACCGGACGCCGAACCGGCCTTCGAGGGTCGCGATGTACTTGCTGACGGTTCCCCTCGACAACGCCAGATGCTTGGCGGTGCGGGAGAAGCTTTCGGAAGAGGCGACCTCGCTGAAGGTGCGCAGGAGATCCAGGCTGTCCACGATGTTCCCCTTCGTTGCCGGGCAAAGCGGCTACTCAAGGCGTGCCGAGTCCGAGCTTCTTTCTCAGGCTTGCGTCGACGGGACCGGCCGGCAGAAAGCGGCGCAATTTGCTCAACAGGGACGCCTCTCCGGGCGGCGTGCAACGCATGCGCCACACACCCAGCGCCGCCTCGACGATGGTGCTGGCCACACCATCGGGTGCGGGTGCACTGCTGACGCTGTCGGCCACGGCGCGCGATGCGAGTTCGCGTTCGCGGTCATAGTCCGCGATTCTTGCCTGCGTACGGGGCGAATTGGCTTCCAGGTTGGTCTTCGTGTAGGCCGGCTCGACCAGCGTGACACGCACGCCGAACTGGCGCACCTCGTGGTCCAGCGTTTCGGACAGCCCTTCCACCGCATGCTTGGACGCCGAGTAGAGCCCCATGTAAGGGGCCGGAAGAAAGCCGAGCACCGAACTGACATTGACGATCCGTCCGCGGCGCTGTGCCCGCATGTGCGGGAGTACCGCCTGCGTGGTGCGCAGGATGCCGAGCACGTTGGTGTCGAGCAGCGCCTCCGCCTCGGCCGTCGCAGTTTCCTCCACCGCGCCGATCAGGGTCGCTCCTGCGCTGTTGACCAGCACGTCGACGCGCATGGTCCGGCCAATGATGGATTGGATGCCGAGCCGGACGGAGGCTTCGTCGCGAACGTCCATCTCGACCAGCTCGACGCCGGGCAATGCGGGCGCCTTCGCGATGTTGCGTACGGTGCCGAATACCTGGCAACCCCGCTCGGCAAACTTCTGGGCGGCAACGCGTCCAATGCCCGATGACACGCCGGTAACCACGACGACCGTTGAATTCGACATTTCAGTTCCCTCGATAGGTGAATTAGGATGAAGAAGAGCAGATCAGTGCGCAGGCCGGCTGCCGTCGCCGGGCCTGATCTTGAACCAGATGGAATACATGGCCGGCAGGAACACCAGCGTCAGGACCGTCCCCGCCAGAGTGCCGCCGATCAGCGTGTAGGCGAGCGCGCCCCAGAACACTGAATGGGTCAGCGGGATGAAGGCCAGGATGGCGGCCATCGCGGTCAATATCACCGGCCGCGAACGCTGCACGGTGGCTTCGACGACCGCATGGAACGGGTCCAGCCCCTCCTCTTGGTTGTGGTGGATCTGCCCGATCAGGATCAGCGTGTTGCGCATCAGAATGCCCGACAGCGCCACGAGGCCGACCAGCGCATTGATGCCGAAAGGTTCCCGGAAAATAAGCAGGGTCGGCACCACGCCGATCAGCCCCAGCGGACTGGTCAGGAAGACCATGACCATTGCGGAGATGGAACGCACCTGGAAGATGATGATGAGCAGCGTGATCGCCAGCATGATCGGGAACAGCGGCAGCATGGCTTGGGTCGCCTTGCCCGATTCCTCGATGGAGCCGGCCTGCTCGATGCGGTAACCGCCCGGCAGCTTGTCCATGATGGGCCGCAGCTGCTGGGTGATGGCCGTCGACACGTCCGGCGGCTGCAAGTCATCGGCGATGTCGCCATGGACGGTGATCGTCGGCATGCGGTCGCGCCGGCGCATGACTGGTTCTTCCATGCGTACATCGACCACACCCACTTGCGACAGCGGGAGGCGCTGGCCATTGGCGCCGGAGAGCGTGAAGTCCGCGATCCTCGCCGGGTCAAGCCTGGCGGCACCGGCCGAGCGGGCCACGACCTGCACCGTGCGGATGTCCTCGCGCACGGCGGTGACGGGCACGCCGCTCAGGAAGAACTGCAGTTGCTGCGCCACGGCACTGGAGGTCAGCCCCACAGCCTGCAATCGGTCCTGGTGCAAGGTGAAATGCAGCGTGGGCGTGCGCGTGCCCCAGTCGGTGTTGACCGTGCGCATCATCGGACTGGCGGCCATGACCTGCTGCACGTCGACTGCAATCTTGCGCAGCTTCTCCGGATCCGGCCCGGTGACTCGGTAGGCGACCGGGAACGGCGAATACGGGCCGAACACGAGTTGGGTGACACGCACGCGCGCCTCCGGAGCAAGGCCATCGGCAATCGCCTCGCGCAGCCTATGCTTCAACACGTCGCGCTCTTCCTGGCTGCCCGTTCGGACAACGATCTTGGCAAACGACGGATCAGGCAACTCCGGCCCCATTGCAAAGTAGAAGCGCGGCGCGCCCTGCCCGATGTAGGCCGTGACAATGCCCGCCTCTTTCTGCTCGGCCAGCCATGCCTCCACTTTCGCGGTGGCGTCGCTGGTCTGCGTGATCGACGTGCCATAGGGCATCTGCACCTCGACCAGGACTTCGGGCCGGTCGGAGATCGGGAAAAACTGCTTCTTGACGAGTCCCATGCCGAGGATGGCCACCACGAAAAGACCCACGACCGCGCCGGCCACCAGCCACTTGCGCGCGATCACGCGCGCCAGCACCCCGCGCAAGCGGTTGTAGCGCGGCGTGTCGTAGATCGCTGCGTGGCCACCTTCGATCTTCTTGAAATCGGGCAGCAGCTTGACGCCAAGATGGGGCGTGAAAACCACCGCGACCCCCCAGGACGCGATCAGCGCGATGCCGACGATCCAGAACATGTTGCTGGTGTATTCGCCCGCAGTGGACGGCGCGAAGCCGTTGGGCATGAAGCCGACGGCCGTGACCAGCGTGCCCGAGAGCATCGGCGCCGCGGTGTGGCTCCAGGCATAGGCGGAGGCGGCGACGCGGCTGTAGCCCTCTTCCATCTTCACCACCATCATCTCGATGGCGATGATGGCGTCGTCCACCAAGAGGCCCAGCGCCAGGATCAGCGACCCCAGCGTGATGCGGTCGAAATTCTTTCCGGTCGCGGCCATCACCACGAAGACGATCGCCAATGTCAGCGGCACGGCCGCGGCGACCACCAGGCCCGCGCGCCAGCCCATGCTCAGGAAACTCACCAGCATCACCACCAGCAGTGCGGCGAAGAACTTGACCATGAACTCGTCGACCGAGGCATTGATGTTGACGGCCTGGTCGGTGACCTTGGTCAGGCTCATGCCCAGCGGCTGCTCGGCATTGATCGCCGCGACCTCGTGGTCCAGCGCCTTGCCCAAGTCGAGGCCGTTCCAGCCTTCGCGCATGACGACGCCCAGCAGCAGGGCCGGCTCGCCGCCGTTGCGGACCATGAAGGTCGCCGGGTCGTCATAGCCACGCTGGACAGTGGCGATGTCCGACAGCTTCAGGGTGCGGCCCTGCGCCGAAACCGGCGTGTCGCGGATCTTCTGCAGCTCGTCGAAAGGGCCGTCGAGGCGGACGAACACCTGGGGCCCCTTGGTTTCAACGGAGCCCGCCGGCGTCAGTGCGTTCTGGCCATTGAGCGCGGCAAACACGTCCTGCGGGCTGAGGCCCAACGTGGCCAGCCGCTCATGCGAGAACTCGACATAGATCCGCTCGGACTGCTCACCGATGATGTTGACCTTCTTCACGCCCGGCACATGCAAAACGCGCTGGCGCAGTGTCTCCGCGTCGCGCACCAGCAGGCGCTGTGCTTCGCCCCGCGCCTTGAGCGCGTACAGCGCAAAGGTGACATCCGCGTATTCGTCGTTGACCATCGGTCCGATCACGCCGGACGGAAGGTTGGCGGCCTCGTCGCCGACCTTCTTGCGGGCCTGGTAGAACTGCTCCTGCACCTGGGAGGGTGGCGTGCTGTCGAGCAGGGTCAGGGTCGTGAAGGCGAGGCCGGGCCTGGTGTAGGTCTCGGTACGGTCGTAATAGCGCAATTCCTGCAGGCGCTTCTCGAGTTTCTCCGCAACCTGGTCCTGCATCTCCTGCGCGGTGGCGCCGGGCCAAGCGGTGATGATGGTCATCACCTTGACGGTGAAGGCCGGGTCTTCCGCCCGGCCTAACTTGAAGAACGCGACCAGTCCCGCCAGCGAGATCAGGCAGATCAGGAACAAGGTGATGGAGCGCTCGCGTACCGCAAGCGCCGAGAGGTTGAAACGGCCTTCGCTCACGGACGCGCCCCCGGCATCGCCCTGTCGGCAGCAGCCTGGCCCGCCACACGGACCTGGTCGCCGTCGCGCAGCAGGTGCGCGCCGAGTGCGACGACCTGGTCGCCCTGCTTGAGCTGGCCAGTGACCTGCGCGCGTTCGTCGTCCAGCTGTTCGACGGCCACCGGCTGCCAATGCACCTTCGCCGGATCGCCGCCGATGACCCATACCCCTGATCCCTTGCCTGTATCGAACAGGGCGCCGATGGGCACCTGCACACCGTTTTTCGTGGCAGCCTTGCCGTCCGCGATGCGGACCGTCACGGTGGCGCCCACGGGTGCGTTGGCCAGGTCACCGTCGAGCACATACCGCGCCTCGAACGTGCGTGTAAGACGATCGGCCGCGTCCGACAGCTGCCTGAGCTTGGCCGTGACCGCGACGCCCTCCTTGCCAAACAGCATGGCCTGCCCCGCGGAGCCGATGACGGGGCGGAGCGTCTCGGGCAGTTGCACCACGGCCTCCCTGCGGCCGGCCTGCGCCACGCGCACCACGACTTGTCCAGCATTGACGACCTGCCCGGGCTCGGCCAACGTTTCGAGGACCGTACCGTCCACGTCGGCGACCAGCTCCGAATAGCGGTTGGCATTGCGAGCGACCTCGGACTGCGCCTCGGCTGCACTGAGCTGCGCCTGGGCAGCATCTGCTGTCGCCTTGACCTGGTCGTAGGCCGAAGCCGAAATGGCCCCCGTGCCGCGCAAGTCGCGATAGCGGAATTCTTCGTCGCTCGCCTGCTTGGCACGCGCCCGGGCAGTGGCCACGGCCTCCTGCTGCGCGCGCGAGGCCAACCTCAGGTCGACCGGATCGATGCGCATGAGCAGTTGCCCGCGCTTGACCGCCTGACCAGCGTCCACGAAGCGCTCCAGCACCTTTCCGGAGACACGGAAGCCCAAGTCACTCTGGACCCGCGCGGCGACGGTGCCGGTGAAAGATCGCGATGCCGAGACGGATGGCTGAACGGTGGCGGCACGCACCAGCGGCGTTTGGGTGCGCGGATCGGGCGCCGCCTTGTCGTCGCAGGCGACCAGCGCGAACGGCAAGGCGCAAAGGAGTGCGGATGTAACGAAGCGGCGCGAATTCATGAGGGCCCCATGGACGAATCGATCAGGGCCCCGATTGTGATAACAGTGACCGTTTTAGTCAACGGTCACTACAGAATTTGTCTACGGCGACAAGCTGCGCAACACCAGCCCCGACAGCTGCACCGGCGCCTGGTCCGTGTGAGCGAAGCTGTGCTGGAGCATCAGAGGGTTGATGTAGGGGTGCATGACCAGGTAGATCGCTGCCGCCGTCTCATCGATCGGCGTCTTGCGCTCGAAGTCGCCGGACTCCCGCCCCTGCTTGAGCACCTCGACCAGCAACTGGCGGATGCACTCTTCATGGGCGATGGCCGACTGCCAGCGCTCGCTCGCTGCCGAGATCGCAATCTCGTAGAGCTTGCGGTCCTGGGAGAACAGCCGAAGGCTCGAGTCGACGATGGCCTTGAACATGCGGCGTAGCTTCTCCGGCGGGCGATCGGCCCCGTCGACCGCCGCGCGAATATCCGCTCCGATCTCGCGCAGGCAGTTCGCACAGATCATTTCGCCGATCGCCTGCTTGGACTCGAAGAACTTGTAGATGTACGCCTTGGAGAAGCCGATGGCCTTGGCAAGGTCGGAAACCGTGGTCTTCTCGTATCCGTACCGGCTGAAATGCTCGGTCGCCGCAACGACGATCTGCGCGCGCACGTCATGGTCGGCAGGCCCCCGCATGGCAGGGGGAGAAGAAATTGCATTGCTCATGGCCACAGCTTAGCGCGCTTGTAAAAAGACCACAACGAGTGACTGTTTTGAATTATAGTCACCATGCCGCCTAGCGCTCGATCCGGAGATGCCATGCCCCAACGTACCTTTGCCATTCCCCTGTTGTTCAGCCTCCTCGCAGGCTGCGCCGCAGGCCCCGACTACGTCCGGCCGGCCACCCCCTTGCCCGACCGATTCATCGGCGAGGCCGCCCTCGCCAGGCGGACCGCCGCTGCGAATGCCGAGT
Organism: Variovorax sp. Soil_C_12; assembly: GCF_057657375.1. Classification (NCBI taxonomy): domain Bacteria; kingdom Pseudomonadati; phylum Pseudomonadota; class Betaproteobacteria; order Burkholderiales; family Comamonadaceae; genus Variovorax; species Variovorax sp. Soil_C_12. The sequence continues at coordinate 43,451 of NZ_JBDGIO010000004.1, forward strand.
TGGTGACATGGTGGACCGCGTTCGGCGATGCACAACTGGCCCGCTGCGTCGAGCGCGCATTGGCACAGAACCTCGATCTTGCGCAAGCGTCTGCCCGCGTGGCGCAGGCCCGGGCTGGCCTCGGCGCGGCGAATGCGGCGTTGCTGCCCTCCGGCAACCTCAGTGGACAAGCCGCAAGGGCCTATCAGTCGGTCGAGACGCCGCTGGGCCAGATCCTGAACGCGCGGCCAGGTTTCGATCGCTACGGCAACGCCTATGAAGCAAACCTCGGAGCAAGCTGGGAGCTGGACATCTTTGGCGGCCTGCGTCGGGGGCGCGAGGCTGCGCTGGCCGACTACCAGGCCTCGGAGGCCGGCGCAGCCGCCACGCGCCTGGCCGTGGCCGCGCAGACTGCAGACATCTATATCACGCTGCGTGGACTGCAGTCCCGTCTGGCCATTGCACGGCAGCAAATCGGCACGCAGCAGGAACTGCTGTCGAAGATCAATCTGCTCTACGGCAAGGGCCTGGCCGCCGAACTCCAGCTTAGGCAGGCTGAAGGTGCACTGGCGCAGGTCCGTGCGACCGTGCCGGTGCTGGAGGCTGGCGCGACCGCGGCCATGAACGCTCTCGACGTGATGCTGGGCGCGGCGCCGGGTGCGCACCATGCCGAACTCGCGACAGCAGCGGCCATCCCCATCGCACCGCGCATCAGCGCCGCCGGATCGCCTGCCGAATTGCTGCAGCGGCGGCCCGACCTGATCGCCGCCGAGCGGCGCCTTGCGGCATCGAATGCCCGCATCGGCGTGGCCGTGGCCGAGTACTACCCGAAGCTGTCGCTCGGAGGAATGATTGGCAGCGCCACGTCGGTGGCCAGCGGAAACCTGTTCACCGGGGGTGCCAGCCAGGCCGCGGCCCTGCTCGGCCTGCGCTGGCGGCTGTTCGACTTCGGGCGCATCGATGCGCAGATCGAGCTCGCCAAGGGGCAGGACGCGGAGTTGCTTGCGGCCTACCGGCTCGCCGCGCTGCGTGCCACCGAAGACGTGGAAAATGCCTTCTCCGCCCTCGTCAAGCGTGAAGAGCAAGCCACCCTGCTCGCGCAGGGAGAGGCCGCTCTCGGCCGTGCGCGAGGGGCATCGTTCGCGGCCTATCAGCGAGGTGTCGTCAGCCTGATCGAAGTGTTGCAGGCCGACGAGAGCGTGCTGCGCGTGGCCGATGCACGAGCGCAGGCGCAAACGGAATCGGCGCGCGCGGCGGTCAGTGCATTCAAGGCGCTGGGCGGCGGCTGGCAGGCCGAGCCCATCAGAGCGGCGGCAATCGGGTCGCATTGAGATCGCGGATGCCACGTGATTTAGCGGAGTCCCCACTTCACCCGGGCGAATCCCCACACCGTCACTGCGGCGCCGGCGATCGCGCCACCAGCCACCACCAGGAAGGCAGACTCAAGACTGAGCTTACCCGCGAACACGAGAGCCGCTGCCGACAGCGCGCACAACACATCAACACGGCAGCGGCCGGCGGCAACGCGTCCTCGATGACAATCAGCTGAATTACTCGGGGCCCCGCACAAGTCGGGCCTCGCACGAGCACCGGGCGACGTCTGATCGTGCCGTTAGCTGCGTGGCCCCAGGAAAAGCCGGTAGGAAGGAGCGGACGTGAGCTCCTCGTGCGGATAGCCCACTCTCTCCAGAACACGGTGGAAATCGTCCTCGTCTGGGCCGGGCGCCTGCAGGCCAACCAACACCCGGCCATAGTCGGCGCCTTGGTTGCGGTAGTGGAACATCGTGATGTTCCAGTTGGGCGGCAATGACGAGAGAAATTGCATCAAGGCACCCGGACGCTCCGGAAAGACGAACTGCAGCACACGCTCGCCCGCAGCGACCGGCGAGCGCCCGCCCACCATGTGCCGCATGTGCTCCTTGGCCAGTTCATCGTGCGTCAGATCTTGGGCGGAGAAGCCAGCCTGCGTCAGGACTTCCGCAACGCGTGCCGTTTCCCCTGCGGAGTGGATCGTCAGCCCGACCAGCACCGAGGCATTCTCGGCGTCGCATACACGGTACTTGAGTTCCGTGATGCTGCGGGCGGGCCCGGACAGGGCGTCGATGGTCTTGCACAGACGCAACAGGCTTCCAGGTGATTCGGGAAGCGTGACCGCGAGCAGGCCCTCCCGCTCTTCACCGATCTCCGCCCGTTCCGCAACGAACCGGAGCCTGTCGAAGTTCATGTTGGCGCCGCTGAGAATGGCTACATACGTCTCTCCGCGCGTCTTTCGCTGCTTGACGTACTGCTTCACGGCGGCCACTGCCAGCGCCCCGGCCGGTTCCACGATGCTGCGAGTGTCGGTGAATACATCCTTGATCGCCGCACAGATGGAGTCCGTATCCACCGTGACATAGTCGTCCACAAGGCTGCTGGCGATGCGAAAGGTCTCCGCACCCACCTGCTTCACGGCCGTTCCATCCGAGAACAAGCCCACGTCGCCCAGTGTGACGCGTTTGCGAGCTAGAGCCGATCGCGCCATGGCATCCGAGTCGATGGTCTGCACCCCGATCACTTGAACCTCCGGGCGGACCGCCTTGACGTACGCAGCGACGCCAGCGATCAACCCGCCGCCGCCGACTGGCACGAACACGGCTTGCAGCGGCGCCTGATGCTGCATCAGGATCTCCATCCCTACCGTGCCTTGCCCGGCGATCACATCGGGGTCGTCGAACGGATGCACAAACGTCAACCCGTCTGCCTCCTGCAGTTCCAGGGCATGAGCGTATGCCTCGGAGTAGCTCTCCCCGTGCAGCACCACGGTGCCCCCCAGTCCCTTGACCGCCTCGATCTTGACTCGTGGCGCGGTAACAGGCATGACGATGACTGCAGTCGCGCCCAAGCGCCGCGCGGCAAGTGCGACACCTTGAGCATGGTTACCCGCAGAAGCACAGATCACCCCGCGACGCATCTCCTCGGGCGACAACTGTGCGATCTTGTTGTAGGCGCCGCGGAGCTTGAAGCTGAACACGGCCTGCTGGTCTTCGCGTTTCAGGAAAACCTGATTGCCGAGCCGACTCGACAACTCTCTGGCAGGCTGCAAAGGGGTTTCCACGGCCACGTCGTACACACGGGCCGTGAGGATCCTCTTCAGGTATTCGTCGAGCTCGAGCATAAGGTGACGGCGTTCTCACGGACGAAGTTGCGGCGGCGAAGCATGTCGCAAGAGGCGGGAACTCCGTCGGAGGACGCCTGCCAGGGCTAGTCTGCGTAGAGGCGCCCGATCGAGCTCTGGAACTTCTTGATGCCGGCAAGCTTCTGCATGTGCCATGCCAGGGCATGATTGCTTGAAGTCGCGGGCTTGCCCGTGAGGCGCTCGATGATCGGAATGGCACTGAAGGTCGGCAGCGTGGTGCATGAGATGAAGACACCATCGACGTCCGGCTTCGCTCCACCGCCCGCATGGACGGCGGCCTCGACCACGCTGTTCGTGGAAATAGCGCCCACCTTCAGGTCATCGGGCTCTTCGAACGAGACCACGGAGTCCACGTCCAGCCCGCGGGCGCGCAGTCCGTCCACGATCTTCCGGTTCACCGCGCTCTCGTAGGGGGTGACCAGCTTGATCTTCTTCATGCCCAGCGACCTGCATGCCGCAATGCAAGCAGTAACCGGTTCGGTTACCTGCACGCCTGGATGAGCTTGGCGGATGATGCTTGCGACCCGTTGCTCTCCCAGGAGCATCGTGGCCGACGTGCAGCCGTAGGCCACCACATGCGGCTTGAACTCGGCAGGGATCAAGGCCGCCGTCGGCTGCAGCAGGTCCGACATGGCTTCCAAGGTCGCAGCGGAGATCTCGAACTCGTTGAAGATGCGACTGTGGTACAGGGAAACGGGTTGCGAGGTTGGAAGGCTTGATCTCACCTCGCCCTCGATGGTGCGGTCCGTGCGTAGCACGATCAGCGCCAGGCGGCGTGCCTCTGTGTCATCTTGAGCAAGTTCGTAGCCAATTCGAGTCTGAAGCATAAGCTGTTCCCTTCGTGATCCAAGAAGCGTAGGCATCGAAGGTCTCCTGCTGCATGCCACTTCACGCCGGTTTCTCAGACCAGTTAAGTAGCAGTCGACGCGCCTTGGCCCCAGACCACTTCGAGTCGGTCGATGGCCGCCTTCATCTGAACCTCGTTGCTCGAAGCGAAGCCAAACTGGAACCCACATTGCGGTTCCACATGGACGAAGTACTGAGACAGGGGCGGACAGACGATATTCGCATTGCGAGCACGGCGTGAGAGGGCCACGTCGTCCATCGGGCGCTTCGCGACCGCCGCGAGGTTCAGTCCAGCCGGATCCGAGATGACCGACAGCATCAGTCCCATCCTCTGGGAGATCAGCTCGCACAGCAGCGAGTGGCGTGCTGCGTAGATCTCTCGCAACCGGCGGATGTGCGAGTAAAAAGCTCCCCGTTCGATGAACTGGAGCATGGCAGCCTGGATCACGCCCGGAGGACAGCCGTCCGACCAGGTTCGGATACTCAGGAAAACATCAACGAGTTCTTCCGGGACGACGAGGTAACCCAGCCTCAAGGACGGGAACATGATCTTGTTGAACGTTCCAGCGTAGACCACCCGGCTGTACTCGTCAGACCCCTGCAGGGAAGGCAAAGGCTTGCCGTCATACCGAAACTCGCTGCTGTAGTCGTCTTCGAAGATGAAGCAGGATGTCCGGCGCGCCCACTCGAGGAGTGCCCGGCGGCGCGCGAGGCTCATGGTTCTACCCATCGGATACTGGTGCGACGGGGTGGTGTAGAGCAGCTTGGCGCCGCCGTTGTCGTTCGGCACCATGACACCTTCTTCATCTAACGGGATCCCCCTCAGATTCAATCCTGCGGACAGCATGGCATTCCTGGCGCCAAGGAAGCCCGGATCCTCAATTAACACTTGGTCACCCGGCTGCGTCAGCACGCGCAAGGTGAGATCGAACGCGTGCTGAGCACCAGAGACAATGATGATCTGGTCCGCCGTGCAACGTACCCCACGTGCACTCGCCAGGTAGCCAGCAAGTGCCTCGCGAAGCGGCCTGTAGCCGGCCGGGTCGCGAGTTTCCAGCATGGCCGCCGTCGCGTGCTTCCAGGACTTTGCACAGAAGTCGCTCCAGGAGTGATAGGGGAACTGATCGATAGCCGGCATCCCTGGAGCGAAAGGCGTAGCCACCGACAGGCTTTGCAAATCCATCAAACTGGTACTGCGCGAGACATGCTTTGGCAAGGTGTCCAGCAAGGCAACCTGCTGCTGGATGGCCACGGCGCCCGGCACCTGGCTGCGTTTGAGCGAGCTTGGCGCGGGCGCGGCACTCCCGGTCAACAAGTCGGCTGATCGCTCGCGCACTCTCGAACCAGAGCCGACGCGGGTCTCGACGAATCCCTCCGCGCTGAGCCTAGCGATGACACTGAGCGCAGTGGCCCTGCCGATGTCGAGCGTTCGGGCGAGCTCGCGCGTCGACGGCAGGAGGTCGCCTGATCTCAGGCCGCCGGTGACGATCAGGTGTTCAATCCCGGTGGCAACCTGGTCCACCACGGTCACCGGGCTTTGCCGGTTGATCACCAGGAACTCAAGCAGGCGTGCCCTGGATGCCCGCGCTCGCCGTCGCCGGGGCTTGGGCTGTGCCCCGAAGTGGTTCGATTCATCTATTGGAAGTGGCCCGTCCATCGCGCTGTTCACCGTCAAGAATGCGCCAAGAAGCCCCGGCATGGAGCCGAGTATGGCCCGCTGAAGATGCATTCTGGCGGGCCACTTATATGACAGACGACGTTAAGTGGCTCGATGCGGGCGGATTCCGCTACGAGCCCTGCCGCAGCCCAAGGAGAAATGATGAGTGAAACCGCCTCCGTGGGGCCTGCCTTGACCGACCTGACGGCTTCCGAACTCGCCGATGGCCTGCGGCGCCGGTCGTTCTCTTGCCGCGAGCTGATGCAGACCACGGTCGATCGCATTCATGCGCTCAACCCCATCTTCAACACCATCGTAAACATGGCTCCGGTCGAGAAGCTATTGGCTGAAGCCGATGCCGCTGACGCCGACCTAGCCAGCGGCAAGGTGCGAGGCTGGCTGCATGGCATCCCCATGGCCGTTAAGGATTTCGCAGACGTCGTTGGCTTCCCCACCACGAAAGGTTGCGAGCTACTGGCCAGCAATATGCCGACGAGCGACTCCATCCTGACCGCACGCATGAAGGCCGCAGGCTGCATCGTGATCGGCAAGACGACGACGCCTGAGTTCGGGCTGGGCTCGCATACGTTCAGCACTCTGTGGGGTGTGACCCGCAATGCATGGGATCCGGCAGTGAGCGCCGGCGGCAGCAGCGGAGGTGCGGCCGTTTCCCTGGCGCAGCGCATGCTCCCGGTCGCGGACGGATCAGACGGTATGGGTTCTCTGCGGAACCCGGCAGGCTGGAACCACGTTTTCGGTATGCGCCCGTCGCAAGGAAGGGTACCCCAGGCTGGAATGTCGGACGTGTGGATCGACCTGCTCTCGAACGAGGGTCCCATGGGCCGTAGCATCCGCGATGTGGGGCGGCTTTTGACCACACAAAGCGGTTTCGATCCGCGCTCGCCGCTTTCCATGCAGATGCCTTTGGGCTGGAAGGAAAACGAGGCCGTCGATCCGGGCATTCTCAGCGGCATGCGCATAGGCTGGCTGGGCGACCTTGGCGGCCACCTCGCTATGGAAACCGGGGTGCTGGACGCCTGTCGCGGAGCGCTGCGTCACCTCGAAGCAGCGGGCGCCGTGGTCGAGGAGGTGCCATTGGGGTTCGATCCCAAGCAGCTGTGGGAATGCTGGCTGACTTGGCGCCGCGCAGGCGCGGGGCCACGTGTCGGGGCGCTCATGCAACTGCCAGGTGCCAAGGAAAAGATCAAGCCGGAGGCTCAGTGGGAGTACGAGTGCTCACGCGGCATGAGCTTCACCGATTTCCGTCAGGCAAGCCAGGTTCGCACGAATTACTACCAGCACATGCGCACCATGCTGGCTCAGTGGGACCTGCTCTTGCTGCCCTCCGCGCAGTGTTGGCCGTTTAACGCGGAGGAGCGCTGGCCCAAACAGATCGCGGGACGCGAGATGGACACCTACCACCGCTGGATGGAGGTCGCAATCTATGCCACCCTTGGCGGCTTGCCTGCCTTGGTGGTACCCGCCGGCTTCCATCCGAACGGCCGTTGGCCCATGGGCATCCAGCTGATCGGTCCGTATGCTGGTGACGCCAAGGTATTGCGTGCAGGAGCGGCTTACGAGCAGCTGCGCGCCGACTTTATTGCGCGGCGACCTGCCGAAGTGACGCCCTCGAACGTAGCTTAAGCCGGTCGCGCAGCTTGGTGGCGCAAGAAAAGTGGCCTGCAGCGAAGCCGAAAAGTGGCCTGATGCTGGCATTCAGGTCCGTCAAGAATGGCTTGTACGGGAGCATCTTTCGCCGCCGTTCAGGGCATCTAAGGCCCGCAATCCGAAGGAAAACAGATGAGTGACAGGTACGAAGTGACAGACCGGACGACGCTAACCCGTCGCCCTCACCGTGGGATCTACGACAAGGATGCTATTCGGGCAATTCTTGACGAAGGGTTCATGTGCAATGTGGCCTACGTCCACGAAGGGGCGCCCCGCGTGTTGCCGACTGGCTATGGCCGGATTGGTGACTACATCTACATTCACGGCTCCAACCAGAGCACCATGCTCAGCGCGGCGCTGAGTGGGGAGGTGTGCGTCCTCGTCACTCATGTGGATGGCCTGGTTTTGGCACGTTCGCTCTACAACCACTCCGTTAACTACCGTTCCGTGGTGGTGTTCGGGCGTCCAGAAGAAGTGAAGGATCCACAGGAGAAACTCGCCTCCTTCGAGGCCTACGCGCGCCACGTCCTGAAAGGCCGTTTTGCCGATGTGAGGCCTCCGAACTCCAAGGAATTGAACAGCACGACGGTGATGCGCATTCCCGTTGCCGAGGCTGTGGCAAAGATGCGGTCGGGTCCGCCAACGGATTTCGAGTTCGATCTGGACCGCGATTGCTGGGCCGGCGAACTGCTGATTAAGCAGGTCTTCGCGGGTGCCATCCGCGATCCCCAAGGTCGGCAGGACGTCCCGGTGCCGCGGTACATCGAGGGGTACGAGAAGCTGCCCAGCGTGGAACGGCAGGAGGTCGAGAACAATCCGGACGCATGACGCTCCGATAGCACACTCCGCCCGGCCAAGCGGCAGCGCGCCACTGGCGCCCTGGGCTCAACTGATACAAGAACAAGAGTCGACATGAGCAGCAAAGGAATGGTGAGCTGTCCGCAGCCTGAAGCGGCCGAGTCGGGCGTCGAGATCCTGCGGGCAGGCGGGAGCGCGGTCGACGCGGCAGTCGCCTGCGCCCTTGTGCAAACCGTGGTGGATCCGCTGATGTGCAGCATCGGCGGCTTCGGCACGGCCGCCGTACACCGCCCAGGAGCCGGCATTCACGAGTATGTGGACTTCCACGCTCCCGCGCCGCTTTGCGCTCGAGCAGACATGTGGGAGCACTTGCTGGAGGGTGAGACGCGCGACGGTTTTGGGTTCAGCATCAAGGGCCGCTTGAACGACATTGGCTACCAAGCCATCGCCGTTCCAGGAACGCTCAGCGGACTAGAGCGCTTGCACGCGCGGCATGGCCGCCTTCCGTGGCGCGAAGTGGTCGCACCTGCCATTGCATGGGCCCGGGACGGGTTCATGGTACGGCCTGCGATGTATGCGTTCTGGATCGACGAGCCGCTCGCTGGTCGAGCAAGCAACAGAGAGCGGCTCCTGTACTCGGCCTCCGGTCGGGAACTTTTCTGCCGGCCGGACGGCACTCCCAAGACCATCGGCACACCGCTGCGAAACCCGGACTACGCGAACACGCTGGAAACGATCGCGCGTGATGGAGCAGTGTCCTTCTACCGCGGTGAACTCGCCCATCGTATGGTGGAGGACCTGGCTGCCCACGGCGGCCTGCTGTCTTTGCAAGATCTCGCGACCTACGCACCAAGCGAGAACGCTCCACTGGTAGGAAGCTACAGGGACCGACGCATCACCACCAACCAGCCTCCTGGTGGCGGCGCGATGCTGCTCCAGATGCTCAACATCTTGGAGCAGTTCGACCTGACGGCGCTCGGGCACAACACGCCGGAATACATCCGCATCGTGTGTGAGGCCATGAAGCGCGCCACCATCGACAAGGACCGGCATCTCGGTGACCCGGCATTTCTAGAGGTGCCGCTGGATCGCCTGCTCTCCAAGGCCTACGCGGCGCAGGCTGCTGCCGCCATCAATGCCGGCGAGAAGGCCGACGTGCCCCGTCTTAACTTGGGGGCCCCTGTTCCAAAGGACACGACGCACCTGTCCGTGGTGGATGGAGAACGCAATTGTGCTGCCATCACGCATTCGCTCGCGATGCCGTCCGGTGTGATGACGCCCGGCCTTGGCTTCATGTACAACGGCTGCATGGGCGTGTTCGACCCACGACCAGGCAGAACGGGCAGCATCGCACCCGGAAAGGCAAGGTTCACCTCGGCCTGTCCCACCATCGTGTTCCGCGGAGACGATCCCGAAATTGTGCTTGGCGCGCCGGGCGGAACGCAGATTGCGATGGGCGTGCTGCAGGCGATCCTGAACGTTGCGGATCATGGGATGAGCATGCAAGAGGCCGTGTCTGCTCCGCGCTTCTCGTCCACGAGCAACATCATCGATATTTCGAATCGCATTCCACGCTCCGTGTCCCGGCAGCTTGAGCGTCTGGGCTACGAAGTGGTTCGGAATCCGTTCGGGTACACGATTGCTTCTGTGCACGGGATCCGCATCAACGGCGAACGGCTCGAGGGTGGGGTCGACCCTGGCCGCGACGGCGTGGCTTACGAGGCTTGATCGTCAGGCGGCCTGATTCCACCTTCATTACTGGAGATACCCCATGACCGATTGGACGAGCTATCAAAACGGCAGTGCACCCCTCGATGCGGAGACTGCACAGAATTGGCTGAATCAAGTGGTGGCGACCTGCAGCACCTTGGATCCTGAACTCATTCTAGATATGTTCACGGATGACGTTATCGCCGACCTCGGCCCAGTCACCCTCACCGGGAAAGAGCAACTGCGTCCGATCATCCGTGAGCGGTATTCGAGATACACCCACTACGACCTTCGCAAGACTGTTCGCGCAGTCGCCGGAGACCTCGTTATCTCTGACGCGCGATTGCGCTGGAAGTCCCTTGAACACTCAACGCTGCAGCACACTCGAGCCATCGAGATTCTTCAAGTCCGCGATGGCCGAATTGCCCGCTGGGACAATGCGGGTGCGTCGTGGTCTGCCACTGAGGGTTGAGGGTGTTTGCCTGGCACCTGACGACGCAGTTGCGTGAACTTGCACACGGGTGCCCTCCTCTGACTGTGCGGCTTGAGAAAGCCCGGACCTGCGTGTCCTGCCGGGCGCATCGGCGCGCGGCCCCCTTTGCCCCTCGATAAGTAGTTCATCCGGAAACCCGCAACTGGTCTGTCCCTTTCCTACAAAGTGGCGCGCGGGACAGAAATCGTTCTGACTAGATTAGGGTTTTCGCCACCTAGGACGCTACTATGTCTTTCCGCAATCTCGCATTCGGCGCCGTGCTGGCGGCCATCCTTCTGCCGGCTTCCGCACAGACCGAGAAGTTCCCATCCCGACCGATCAGGCTGGTCGTGCCTTGGAGCCCAGGGGGCAACACGGACGGTATTGCACGGCTGATGGCCTTGAAGCTTTCGGCGCGATTAAACCAACAGGTGGTGGTCGACAACAAGCCCGGCGCAAACGGAATCGTCGGCACGACGGCCGTCGCTCGTGCGCAGCCTGACGGCTATACCCTCCTGTTGGCACTGCCGGAGACAAACGTGCTGAACCCGATGGTATACAAAAACATCAGCTATACCTCGAAGGATCTCGACCCAGTGGCATTCATGGGCGTTATGCCCTTTGCGCTCGTTGCCAACCCGAGCTCGAAGGCGGCCACCGTCCCTGATCTCGTTCGCGTGGCAAAACAACAGCCCGGCTCAGTGTCGGCAGCAAGTTGGGGGATTGGAAGCACTGCGCACGCCGCTATCGCATTGATGGAGCAGACCGCACGCGTGGAACTCCTGCACGTTCCCTTTCCGGGAACCGCTCCTGCAATGGCCCAAGTGTTCAGTGGACAGATCGATCTCATGTTTTTGTCAGCGCTGAGTGCCGTTGAATTCGAAAAATCGGGCAAGGTGAAGGTACTAGGAGTCACCGTGGATAAGCGGATGGATTCTTTCCCTGACGTCCCAACGCTTGCGGAACAGGGCCTCCCTGGAGTCGACGTCTCACTCTGGTATGGCATCACGGCGCCCGCCAAGACGCCCTCTGCCATCAAGGATTACCTTTCGAAGGAAATCCTAGAAGTCCTTAAGGACCCCACGGTGCTGCAAGACCTGCGAGGCCGGGGCATGGTGGTCCAGCCCAAAAATGCCGACGAGTTCTCTCGCTTCATGACGGCCGAAGAAGGACGGTGGTCTGGCCTGATCAAGGCGAAGAACATTCGCATCGACAACTGAGGCCAATTAGCAAGATGATCGATTACCTACTCGTCGGCGGTCAGGTTGTCGCGAGCGAGGGCCAAGCGGAGCCCTTCGTAGGCACGGTGGCAATCGCAGGCGAACGAATCGTGTGGGTGCAGCAAGGCATCGTCGACGCACCTGCGAGTCAGAGGATCGACTGTTCTGGCCTGATCGTTGCACCTGGGTTCATCGATATTCATACCCACTCGGATGCTGCGTTTCTTAAGGATTCAGGTGGCCAGAGTCAGATCACGCAAGGAGTCACGACCGAGATTGCCGGCAACTGCGGTCATAGCTGTGCACCTTGCGCCGACCCAATTTTGCTGAGGAAGCACCTTCTCGCGGTGCAAGATTCGACAGCGATCACCTGGAGGACGTTCGCCGAGTACCTCGACGTGCTACAGGCCACGCGTCCCGTATTGAACGTCGCTTCATACGTTGGCCACGGTACGGTTCGCCTTGCTGTTAAGGGAACAGCTAGTTCCGCAGCCGGTGCGGACGAACTCTCAGCGATGGGGAAGTATCTGCGCCAAGCTCTTGACGACGGCGCGATTGGTATCTCCACAGGGCTGGAGTACGCGCCAGGAATGCACGCGACCGCCGTGGAACTCTTGGAGGCAGGTGCGATTGCGGCGGAGTTCGACGTGGTGTACGCCAGTCACGTCCGCAACCGCGACTGGTTGATCGAAATGGGAGTCGGTGAAGCGCTCGGCATCGCTCGCACGACCCGGTCCAAACTCCAGCTGTCTCACATAGCTCCGAAATACGGCGCGCCGCAGGGCGCGGCGGATCGTCTGCTGCAGATGGTGCGCTGGGCGCGCGAGGATGGCACCGATGTCGGCTTCGATGTCATTCCCGATGAATGGGGGCCCACGAAAGTCATTGCGTCTCTCCCGACTTGGGCACTTGAGCTGCCAAGCGACGAACTGCGGTCCCTACTGCGACCCGGACCTTCCCGTGCGCGCTTGCAGGAGAACGCATTTCCCAACTGGAAGTTGCTCGCCGACCGCCGGTGGGACTGGCTGGTTCTCTACCATTGCGGAGCGAACCCGTCTTACATGGGGAAAACTATTCAGCAGATTGCCGTCGAGCGGCAATCCACGCCGTGGGATTGCATCTGCGACCTCCTCCTGGAAGAAGGCGCCGAGATGTCTCGCTTGATGTGGTGCGGACGGGTATCGAGCCAAGCTGACATTGATACGTTGATCCGGCAGCCCGACTGCATGGTGATTTCCGATGGCGTGTCCGTCAGTGAAGTGGGCGCTTTGAAAGACCTGCGGTTCTCGCCGATCGCCTTCTCGTGGGCAGCGTCGTTCCTTCAGAACTACGTGAGAGATCAGCGCGTCCTGGATATTGTCGAGGCGGTAGGGCGACTGACCTGGACTCCCGCACGGCGTTTCCGGCTGGAGCATCGGGGAGAACTCCGGGCTGGATACTACGCGGACCTAGCAGTCTTCGATCTCGATCGAATCCACTGTCACTCCACGTTGGAAAACCCGAACGTCAAGTCGACGGGTGTGACTCACGTTTTTGTCAACGGAACTGCCGTGATGCGCGACGCTTTGATAACCGAGGCACGACCGGGCAAGGTCCTGCGGCGCGGAGCGTAAGCAGCGCCCACACCATGGGCATCGCGAGAGCGTTGCGCTTCTTTCTGCGAATGGGGCGTTTCGCCCCGCCGACCTAGGGCGCCTGAGCGAATGTCATGGCACAGCTGCAGCTTGAACTGCGCAGAGTGCCTGCGATACGGCCCTCTTGAGGACATGGACCTTCTCCTTCCATGAAGGCCCAGCCAGCGTATCAGTTCATCTTTCCGCAGTGGTCCAGTCGATGGGGTTCACTCCATAGCCAGGTCAATTTCGGTGGCAACCAACAGTCTCGGACATTAATGGCAAAGAACACGTGCATCCGGAGTGTTTACGACTGTATTGCCACGTTTGCGACTCTATTTGCACGTTTACGACTTTATTGGGTGAGAACACGCGTGCGCTCCCGGCGCGCCCTCTACTCCACCGTCACACTCTTCGCCAGATTCCGAGGCTTGTCCACATCCGTCCCCCGCGCACAAGCCGTGTGATAGGCCAGCAGCTGCAGCGGCACCACATGCAGCATCGGCGACAGCGCCCCGTAGTGCTCGGGCATGCGGATCACGTGCAGATCCTCGCCGCTCTCGATGTGGGTGTCGCCGTCGGCCAGCACGTAGAGCACGCCGCCGCGCGCGCGCACTTCCTGCAGGTTGCTCTTGAGCTTTTCCAGGAGCGCATCGTTGGGCGCCACCGCAACCACCGGCATCTCGCTGGTCACCAGCGCCAGCGGGCCGTGCTTGAGCTCGCCGGCGGCGTAGGCCTCGGCGTGGATGTAGGTCACTTCCTTGAGCTTGAGCGCGCCCTCCAGCGCAATGGGGTAGTGCAGCCCGCGGCCGAGGAAGAGCGCGTTCTCCTTGCGCGCGAAGTCCTCGGCCCAGCTGATGATCTGCGGCTCCAGCGCCAGCACCGACTGAAGCGCGACGGGCAGGTGCCGCATCTCCTTCAGATAGCGCGCCTCGTCGGCTTCGCCGAGGCGCTCCTTGGCCTGCGCCAGTGCGAGCGTCAGCAGGAACAGGCCCGCCAGCTGCGTGGTGAAAGCCTTGGTGGAAGCCACGCCGATCTCGACGCCGGCACGCGTGATGTAGGCCAGCTTGCACTCGCGCACCATCGCGCTGGTCGCGACGTTGCAGATGGTCAGCGTGTGCTCCATGCCGAGCGAGCGCGCATGCTTGAGCGCGGCCAGCGTGTCGGCCGTTTCGCCCGACTGGCTGATGGTCACGACCAGGGTCTTCGGGTCGGGCACGGAGTCGCGATAGCGGTATTCGCTCGCGATCTCGACCTGGGTCGGGATCTTCGCGATGCCCTCCAGCCAGTACTTGGCGGTGCAGCCGCTGTAGTAGCTGGTGCCGCAGGCCAGGATCAGCACCTTGTCGATCTCCTTGAAGACGCGCCAGGCAGCAGCGCCCGGCGTGCCGTCCTGGCCGACGCCGTCGAAGAGCTCGGGCACGATGCCTTCGATGCCCTCCAGCGTGTCGGCGATGGCGCGCGGCTGCTCGAAGATTTCCTTCTGCATGTAGTGGCGGTACGGGCCCAGTTCGGCGGCGCCGCTGTGTGCAAGCACGGTGCGCACGGGCCGCTCGACGGGCTTGTGGGCCCGGTCCACGATCCAGTAGCGGCCGGGCTGGATGTCGACCAGGTCGCCCTCGTCGAGGTAGACGATCTGGTCAGTCACGCCGGCCAGCGCCATCGCATCGCTGGCCAGGAAGTTCTCGCCGCCCTCCTGCCCCACGCCGAGGATCAGCGGCGAGCCGGCGCGCGCGCCGACCACGCGGTGCGGCTCGTCGCGGCAGATCGCCGCGATCGCGTAGGCGCCCTGCAGCTGCAGCACGCTGGCCTTCAGTGCCTCGAACAGGTCGCCGTCGTAGTGGCTGTCGATCAGGTGGGCGATGACCTCGGTGTCGGTCTGGCTCGCGAAGACATAGCCCTTGGCCTGCAGCTTCGCGCGCAGCGCCTCGTGGTTTTCGATGATGCCGTTGTGCACCAGCGCCACGCGGCTGGGGCGGGTGGACTCGGCACCGGCGCCGGGGCCATGGCTGAAGTGCGGGTGCGCGTTGTGCACGGCGGGTGCGCCGTGCGTGGCCCAGCGCGTGTGGGCGATGCCGGTGCTGCCTTCGATGCGGTCGTCGCGCACCTGGGCCAGCAAGTCAGCCACCCGGGCGGTGGTGCGGGCGCGCTCGAGGCCGCCCGCATGCACGGCCACGCCGCAGGAGTCGTAGCCGCGGTATTCGAGGCGCTGCAAGCCCTGGACGAGGATGGGAACGATGTTGCGGCCGGAGACGGCGCCGACGATGCCACACATGGGATGAGCTCCTGCTGATGAAGTCCGAGGATGGTAGGCAGGCCGTTGTGAAATTTGCAGTCAAATTTCACCGTATTTTTCTTTCATATTTCATCATGGAAGACGTGAGCAAGAATATTTCACTACACTTGCTGTTATGAAATCCGCGGACATGGATACCGTCGACCTACAGCTGCTCGATGCGCTCCAGCAAGACGCCTCCCAGAGCAACCAGTCTTTGGCCGAGCGCTTCGGCCTGTCGCCCGCCACCTGCCTGCGGCGCGTGCGCCGGCTGCGCGAGGCGGGCTGGATCGCGCGCGAGGTCGCGCTTCTCGACCCCGAGCGCGTGGGCGCCCTGCTTACCGCGGTGATCGAGATTTCGCTGGACCGCCAGGATGCCGCGTCACTCGAGGCCTTCGAGGCGCGGGTGGTCGCCGACGAGGCGGTGCAGCAGTGCTACCGCGTCTCGCCCGGCCCGGACTTCGTGCTGATCGCCACCGTGCGCGACATGCCCGGCTACCAGGCGCTCGCACAGCGCCTGTTCACCACCGATGCCAATGTGCGCAACGTGAAGGCCTTCTTCAGCGTCAAGCGCGCGAAGTTCGATCCACGCGTGCCGCTGTCGCCGGCGTCCTAGTGGTCTGCGCCCGATAGCTGCACAAATAAAACTGCGCCATTTGCGTTGTGGCCAGGCGCGAACCGCAGCGATACCCAGTGGTATCGCGAGGATTCGCAACGATGCCACGGCGCGAATGGAGCGGTTTTATGTGTAGCGATCTCGGGCGCAGACCACTAGTCCTTCGGCGCCTTTCGGGGCCGCTTCCAGTTCGCGTAGCTCGCCTGGCGGCCCCGTGCGATGGTCAGCACGCCCGGCTCGGTGCTCTTGGTCACGGTCGAGCCGCCCCCCACCGTGCCGCCGGCGCCGATGGTGATCGGCGCCACCAGCACGCAGTTGCTGCCCACGTGCACGTCGTCGCCGATCACGGTGCGGTGCTTGTTGGCGCCGTCGTAGTTGGCGGTGATGCTGCCGGCGCCGTAGTTGACGCGCGCGCCCACGCTGGCGTCGCCCAGGTAGGCCAGGTGATTGGCCTTGGCGCCGGCGGCCAGCGTGGAATTCTTGACCTCGACGAAGTTGCCGATGTGCACCTCGGCGCCCAGCCGCGCGCCGGGCCGCAGCCGCGCGAAGGGGCCGACGAGCGCGCCGACGCCGACCGTCACGCCGGCCTTCTCGCCGTCGATGTGGGTGAAGGGATGGATCACCGCGCCGGTCTCGATGCGCGCGTTGGCGATCACGCAGTTGGCCCCCACGCGCACACCGGCGCCCAGCGAAACCGCGCCCTCGAAGACGCAGTTGACGTCGATCTCCACGTCCGACTCGCAGGCCAGGGTGCCGCGCACGTCGATGCGCGCCGGGTCGGCCAGGCGCACGCCCTGCGCCATCAGCGCCTCGGCCTGGCGCCGCTGGTAGGCGCGCTCGAGCGCCGCCAGCTGCGCCGGCGTGTTGACGCCGGCCACCTCCAGCGGGTTCTCGATGCGGTGCGCCACGACGGGCACGCCGTCGATGGTGGCCAGGCCCACCACGTCGGTCAGGTAGTACTCGCCCTGGGCGTTCTTGTTGTCCAGCCGCGCCAGCCAGGGCTTGAGCAGCGCCGAGGGCACCGCCATCACGCCGCTGTAGGTCTCGCGGATGGCGCGCTGGGCCTCGCTCGCATCCTTCTCTTCCACGATCGCCTGCACCTCGCCTTCGCCCTCGGCGGCGGGCGCGCGCACGATGCGGCCGTAGCCGGTCGGGTCCTCGACGCGGATGGTGAGCAGCGCGAGCCGGCGGCCGCCGCTCTGCGCGATCAGCGAGCGCAGGGTGGCGTCGCCGATCAGGGGCACGTCGCCCGAGAGCACCACCACCGTGCCGTCGTCGGGCAGGAGCGGCGCCGCCTGCTGCATTGCGTGGCCGGTGCCCAGCTGCGGCACCTGGCGCGCGAATTGCGGGACCACACCCGCCACACCCTCGCCGAGCGCGGCCTCGACATCGGTGGCACCGTGGCCGGTGACCACCACCACCTTGCGCGCGCCGATGCGCGCGGCCGCGTCGACGACGTGCGCCACCAGCGCGCGGCCACCCAAACGATGCAACACTTTGGGCAGGCTGCTTTTCATGCGCGTGCCCTTGCCGGCCGCCATGATGACGACATCGACCGGTTCCTGGTTGTCCTGCGGAGTCTTGTTCATGCCACTTTCTCGAATGCGTTGGGTCAGGCTGGCGCGAATTATCGGCGTGCTGCTCGCGGCCGCGGCGCTCGCGGCCTGCAGCACGCTCAAGCTGGCCTACAACAACCTCCCCGAGCTGAGCTACTGGTGGCTGGACGGCTACCTCGATTTCGACGGCGCCCAGACCCCACGGGTGCGCGACGACCTGGCCGAGCTGCTGGCCTGGCATCGCCGCCACGAGCTGCCGCAGCTGGTCGAACTGCTGCGAGGGGCCCAAGCGCTGGCGCCCGAGGACATCACGCCCCAGCAGGCCTGCGCGTTCGCCGACCAGATCCGCGAGCGGCTGCTCGCGGTGGCCGTGCAGGCCGAAGGCCCCGGTACCGGGCTGGCCCTGAGCCTGGGCGAGGCCCAGCTGCAGCAGCTCGAACGCAAGTACGCGAAAAACAACGCCGAGTACCGCAAGGAGTGGCTGGAGCGCGGCCCTGCGCGCTGGCAGGAGAAGCGCTACGAGCGCATCGTCGAGCGCAACGAGGACTTCTACGGCCGCCTCGAGCCGGCCCAGCGCGAGTTGCTCAAGCAGCAGGTGGCGCAGTCGGGCTTCGACCCCCAGGCCTTCGACGCCGAGCGCCGCAGGCGCCAGCAGGAGGTGCTGGCACTGCTGCGCCGCTTCCAGGCCGAGCGGACGCCGCCGGCCGAGGCGCGCGCGGCCATCCATGCCTACGTCCTGCGCATCGCCGACCCGCCGCCGGGCCCGTGGCGCGAGCGGCAGCAGGCGCTGCAACAGGAGGGCTGCCGCAATGTGGCGGCCCTGCACAACAGCACCAGCGCGGCCCAGCGCGAGCAGGCGGTGCGCCGCCTGCAGGCCTACGAACGCGACCTGGGCGAGCTGTTCGCCGCTCACTGAAAGCGATCATCGAGACCTATGTCACGCGAACATGTAGAACATTTGTTTACACTCAGCCGCAACACTCCCGCACCCTCCATGAACATCACGCTCTGTACGCTCTTCGAGAAAAACTACCACTACGGCGTGGCGGCGCTGGCGAACTCGCTGATCGCCGCCGGCTACCAGGGCGAGTTGTGGGTGGGCTACCGCGGCGCCCTGCCGGGCTGGATCGTCGACGCGCCGGCCTTCGACCGCGCCAGCGGCCGGCTGAAGGTCGCGCCCCAGCTCACGCTGTGCATGCTGGAGTTGGACACGCCGCTGCACTTCACCTACTACAAGCCCACCTTCATCCGCGAGATGCTGGAAAAGCACGCCCCGCAGGCCGACATCTGCGCCTACATCGACCCGGACATCGTGGTGAAGTGCGACTGGCCGTCGCTCACCGGCTGGTTCACCGAGGACGGCATCTCGCTGGCCGAGGACGTCAACTGGTGCTTCCCGGCGCGGCATCCCAAGCGCCTGCTGTGGGCCCGCTTCTTCGCACCGCACGGCGCCACGCCGCGGCGCGGGCTGGACCGCTACTACAACGCCGGCTTCATCGCGGTCTCGCGCGCGCACTTCGAGTTCCTGGACCTGTGGCGCCGGCTTTGCGACCTGGTGGTCGACTACAACAAGGGCGCCAAGCAGCTCAAGGCCGGCGGCTCGGCCGAACTCTTCCACTCGACGGACCAGGACGCGCTGAACTTCGCGCTGACGGTGTGCGAGGCGCCCCTGAACACCGCGGGCCCCGAGGCGATGGACTTCGCGCCCGGCGGCTATTACCTCTCGCACGCCATCGGCTCGGTCAAGCCCTGGCATGGCGGCTTCATCAGCCAGGCCCTGCGCGGGCGGCCGCCGTCAGCCGCGAGCAAGTGGTACTGGCGCTACGCCAACGCCCCGATCCGCGTGTATTCGGACGGCGAGCTGCGCAAGAGCACGCTGGCGCTGAAGATCGCAGCGGCGATCGGGCGGGTCTACAAGCGCGCCTGAGCGTCCTCGGCAGGTTTGTCCTTGCGCCACTCCACCCAGCGCACCGCCAGCAGCGCGTACTGGTAGCCGAAGTTGGCCAGGCTGGTCGCGATGCCGAACCACAGCACCGAGCGCAGGTCGCTCACGCCCACCAGCCACAGGTAGAGCACCTGGGTGATCAGCGTCACCGCGATGCTGTAGGTCTGCCCCGCGGTCGCCCCGCGCACCGACAGGGTGCGGAAGGCAAAGCCCGAGGCATTCATCACGATGGACGCCAGGAAAACCATCCACACCAGCGGCGTCATGCTCTCGTACTGCTTGCCGAGCAGCAGGATCCAGTACTGGGGGAAGAAGAAGGCGGTCAGCAGCACCGCGCCCCCCATCGCGAAATAGGCGAGATGGGCCTGCGCCACGATCGTGCCCAGCCGAGGGCCCATGGGCGCGCGCGCGATGGCGGGGAACAGCAGCACGTTGGTCACTCGGTCCACCACCATCAGCACCATGGCAAGCCGGCCGAAAGCGCCTACCTCGGCCAGCATGCTGGCGGTGCCGAACAGCGACACCAGGAACACCGTGATCACGCCCTGCACCTGGTAGAACACGCCCGGCAGCACCAGCGGCTTGGCGATGCGCAGGATCTCGCCATCCACCTTCTTCGAGTCGCCGGCGTCGAGGTGTGCGTCCACGATCTGCTGCGTGCGGAAGGTCTTGCGGTAGAACATCACGCTGACGAAGCTGGCCGCGGCGGTCGCGGCCACGATGCCGACCATCGACCAGGAGGTGATCGGCAGCAGCAGCACCGCCCCCACGAAGATGATGCGCACGCTGTGCGAGTAGAAGGCGATGCGGTTCAGCGTGTTGATCTGGCTGAGGATCAGCAGCACCGTGCTGCAGTAATGCTCTCGCAGGGTGAGCAGCACCACCGCCAGCATCAGCAACGAGCCCGCCAGGTAGGGCGCGCCGGACCAGCCGTGCTGCTGCGAGCTGTAGAACCAGTAGGGCCCGATGACGGCCAGCCCCAGCCCCAGCAGCACCCAGCGCTTGCGGAAGACCTGGTGGCACACGCCCACCACCCAGGGCTGCTCGTTGGCGCGCTGGCCCACGATCGGCATGGTGCAGTGGGCCAGACCCAGGTCGCTGATTCCCAGGATCAGGGTCATGCAGGCGATCAGGAAGGTGTAGGCGGCGTACTGGTCCTTGGGCAGCACGTTGACGATCAGCAGGCCGGCGATGCCGCCGATGGCCACGCCGAAGGTTTCGACGCTGCCGACCAGGGCGATCTGGCGCAGACGAGGGAGGAGCTTCACGGATGAGCGGCGACGGTCAATGGGGTTGGCCGGCGGCTGCCGGGTCGGGGCTTCGTCCGCGCGGGCGGACAGGCCTCTACGATACGCGATGGACGTGGCGGGTCAGCTCACGGACCGATCAGATCAGCGGCGTGGCCTGCAGCGGCCGCTCGAAGTAGTCGCCCAGCGTCTCCAGCGCATGCGGCTCGAGGATGCGCAGCCAGCCGGCATCGAGCTTGTACAGGCGCAGCTGCTGCAGCCGCCTCAAGGTCTTGTTGGTGTGCACCAGCGACAGGCCCAGCGCATCGGCGATGTGCTGCTGGTTGAAGGGGAACTGCACCCAGCCTTCGCGCGCCATGCCGAGGCGCTCGGCGCGCCGGTAGAGATGCATCAAGAGCATCGCCACCCGCTCGGCCGCGTTGCGGCGGCCGGCGGTCACGAGGTTGTCGTCCACGATCTTCTCCTCGCGCGCCGCGAGCCAGGTGATGTGGTAGCCCAGCTTCGGCTGGGCATGGAACAGCTCCCACAGCCGCTCGCGGGCGAAGACGCAGAGCGTGACGCCAGTCACCGCCTCGACGCCGTGCGTGTGGCTGTCGGCAAACTCGTCCTGCAGGCCGATGAAGTCGCCCGGCAGCAGGAAGCCCAGGATCTGGCGCCGCCCGTCGCTCAGCGTCTTGTAGCGGAAGGCCCAGCCGGAATAGATCGTGTAGAGCAGCGGGCTGGCGCGGTCCTCCTCGATCACCGGCCGGCCCGCCTCGACGGAGCGCGTGCCGGTGCGGAAGGATTCGATGATGCGCAGTTCGTCGATCGTGACGGGAAGGAAGGCGGGGTTGCAGCGCAGCAGGCAGCGGTCGCAGGGATTGGGACCGGTGGGCGGGTGACTGAGCGCTGGATAGTCAAGGGTCACCTTCGGACTATAGGCGCGCGATCTGTGTCTTTTCACATTTCGCGCGCAGCCGGGCGCTCCTAAACTGCGGGCGCCCTCGATTCCGAAGCGAATGACAGAACTGCACGAGATCCTCTACTTCAGCCAGCTGGCGCCGAACCAGCCCACCGACGTCGTGGGCCAGATCGTGGCCCAGGCACGCGCCCGCAACGCGAGGGAAGGGATCACAGGGCTGCTGGTCTTCGACGGCATGCGCTTCTGCCAGCACTTCGAGGGCCCACGCCGGAACGTGCTGCAACTGATGGAACGGCTTGAAGCCGATCCCAGGCACGTGCAGATGCGGGTGGTGTACGAGGGCGAGCTCTTGCAGCGCCGCTACCACGCCTTCGACCTGGGGCTCGCCCAGGTCGAGGACAGCGAGGACATCGCCGTCGTCCAGCAGTTCGACGGGGTGGAGGCGCTGGCGCGCTTCATGGCGCTGCGCCCCCGCCTGGACATCTGATCCAGGTTCAAGCCCGCTCGACGGCCGATGCGAGGTCCCAGCTGTAGGTGGCGCCGTGGCTGTCCCACGGCTCCATCACGATGCGCTCGCCGGCCTCGACCCGCAACGTCTCGCCCGGTGCCAGCACCAGGTCTTCGCTGCCCCATTGGTCGGTGGCATCGCGTGTGACCCAGACCCGGCCCTGCCGCACGCGCAGAATGCTCGCGCCGGATGCCTTGAGGCTGGTCGCCTCGCCTGCGCCCAGCTGCCATGCACCGCGGCGAACGGCCGGCGGTACGTTGGCCGGACGCTGGGCCAGGACCGGGGACGACGGGAACGTGGAGGTGGTGCAGGCGGCGGACATACGAGGCTCCTAAAGAGGGGGGTTTCTCCATCAGCGCAATTTCGCGCTTCGGGAATGAATGATCTGCCTTGCCCCGTTCGCGGTCCAATGAAAACGCGGTACCCTACTGATTCCGCTTTCGCATCAATCCGGACCCCTCGGATTCAGCCCATGCAGCATTCCCAGACCCATCTGCGTTCCCGCCCGATCTCGGCCGGCCACCTGCGCGCCTTCGAGGCCGTGGCCCGGCACCTGAACTTTCGCGCCGCGGCCGAGGAGATGGCGCTGACCCAGTCCGCCGTCAGCCGGCAGATCCAGTCGCTGGAGGAAGAGGTGGGCGTGGGCCTGTTCCTGCGCCACACGCGCGCGGTCGAGCTCACCAGCGCGGGCGCCCAGCTGCTGCTGGCGGTGCAGCAGGCGCTGCCGCGCATCGACGGCGCGGTGCGGCAGATCCGGCAGAGCGCGGGGCGCAAGAGCGTCTCGCTCACCACCTTCGCCTCCTTCGCCTCGATGTGGCTGATCCCGCGGCTGGAGGCCTTCCAGCGCGACAACCCCGACATCGACATCCGCATCGACGCCACCGACACCGCACTCGACATGGACCTCGCGGACATCGACATCGCCCTGCGCTACGGCCCCGGCGAGAGCATGCCGGCCGGCTCGATCCGCCTGTTCGGCGAGAACCTGACGCCCGTGGCCAGCCCCTGGCTGATCAAGAGCAACCCGCCGATCAAGACGCCGGCCGACATCGCGCGCTTCGCCCTGATCGAGGCCGGCGACGCGCACCGCACCCACCTGGAATGGCTGACCTGGCGGCGCTGGTTCGAGGTGAACGACCTGCAGCGCACGCAGCCCAAGCGCTGGCTCTATTTCAACTACGCCTACCAGATGGTGCAGGCCGCACTCACCGGCCAGGGCCTGGTGCTGGCGCGCAGCTCGTTGATCGCCGAGAGCCTGGCCAACGGCGACCTGGTGGAGGTGCTGCCGCAGCACCGCATGGATTCGCCCATGGCCTACTGGCTGATCGTCGGCCCGCGCAGCACGCAGCGGCCCGAGATCCAGGCCTTTCGCGATTGGCTGGAGGCGCAGGCGGCCACCACGCGGGAGACCATCGGGGAGGTGCCCGATCCGGACACCGTGGATCAGATGGACTGAAGCTCAGCCCACCGGCCAGACCACGCCGTTGTCGTTCAGGATGGCATCCAAGGGCAGGTCGTGCGGCTCGGGCTCGAAGTCATCGAGGAAGCCGTTGGTGAAGCCCAGCCCGACCGTGAAGGGCCGCGGCTCCAGCGCCGCCAGCGTGCGGTCGTAGAAGCCGCCGCCATAGCCCAGCCGAAAGCCGCCGGCGCTGTAGCCCAGGCAGGGCACGAACAGCAGGGTGGGCACGATCAGCTCGGTGTCCTTCGGCTTGGGGATGTCGTAGGCGTCCGGCTCCATCGGACAGCCGGGATGCCAGGCGTGGAAAGTCAGCGTCTTGTGTACCTTGTCGACCACCGGCAGGCCGATGCGGCGGCGCTGCGGCTCGCCCTGCAGCTCGCCGTCTTCCTTCCAGCGATGCAGCGCGGGCAGCGGATCGAACTCGCCCTTGATCGGCCAGTAGGCGCCGATCACGGTGTCGGGCCGGCCCACCAGCCAGATGCGCATCACGCGCTGCAGCAGATCGGCGCGCGCCTGGCGGTCGGGCATGGCAAGACGCTGCTCGATCAGTGCGGAACGTAGCTGTTGCTTGAGAAAGTTGGCAGTTGCCGAGGTGTCGGCACCCTTTGACTTGTCCATAATCCCCCGATGCAGTTCGCAAGCATTTTGGCACCTGCGCGCGGCCGTCTGCGCGCCCCCTTCCCCACTCTCCTTCTTTCGCTCGTCTTCGCCGCCACCGCGCTGCTGCAGCAGGCCCGCGCGCAGAACGGCAGCGACGACGTGATCGTGCAGATGAAACAGGCCGCGCAGCGCGGCGACAAGGCGCGCCTGTCCGCCCTGTTGCCGCAGGCGCGCGGCCACCTGCTCGAGCCCTGGGCCGCCTACTGGGAGCTCAGGGCCCGCCTCGGCGAAGCCAGCGCTTCGGAGGTGCAGGACTTTCTCTCGCGCTATGCCGGCACCTACCAGGAGGACCGCCTGCGCAACGACTGGCTCGTCCTGCTCGGCCAGCGCCGCGACTGGGACGGCTTCGCGACGCTGCACCCGGCCTTCCGCATGAACGACGACGCCCAGGTGCGTTGCTACGCGGTGCTGGTCGACGCCTTGCGCTCGACCATCCCCACCGCCGCCCAGGCCGCGGAGGTGCGCCGCAATTGGCTCGGCCAGCGCGAGCTCGACGATGGCTGCCTCACGGCGGCCGACCGCATGATCTCGGCACGGATGATGTCGCCCAACGACGCCTGGAAGAAGGCGCGCTTCGCGATCGAGGCCAACCGGCCGCAGGCCGCGCGCGCCGCGGTGCTGCTGGCCGCGCCCGATGCGGTGCCGCAGTTCGACGAGCTCAACGCCAGCATGGCGAAGTTCCTGGCCGGCCGCGGCATCGCCCCCGGCAAGTCGCGGCGCGAGCTGGTGGTGCTGGCGCTGATCAAGATGGTCATTGCCGACCCGGACATGGCCGCCTCCCAGCTCGAGAGCAAATGGAGCGTGATGCTCTCGCCCGAGGAGCGCAACTGGGTGTGGGGCGCGATTGGCCGCCAGTACGCGGTGAAGCTCTCGCCGGCGGCCGGCGGCGCCTTCGCCAACGTCACCAAGAACGCGGACCTGTCCGACGACATGCTGGCCTGGAAGGCCCGCGCCGCCCTGCGCACCGGCAACTGGAAGGAAGTGCGCGCCGCCATCGCCGGCATGAGCGAATCGACGCAGGAAGACCCGACGTGGGTGTACTGGAAGGCGCGCGCCCTGCACGCGCAGGGTGGCGACGAGCGCCGGGCCGAGGCGCGCACGCTGTACGAGAGCATCGCCGGCACCCGCGGCTTCTACGAGCTGCTGGCGCTCGAGGAGCTGGGCCAGCGCGCCAGCGCGCCCACCCGCCCCGCGCCGCTCACGCCCGAGGAGCGGGCGGCGGCGCGCAGCAACCCCGCGCTCACCCGCGCGCTCTACGCCATCGAGATTGGCCTGCGCTCCGAGGGCGTGCGCGAGTGGAACTACGCGACCAACCTGCACGACAAGGGCGGCATGGGCGACCGCGAGCTGCTGGCCGCCGCCGACCTCGCCTGCCAGCGCGAGATCTGGGACCGCTGCATCAACACCAGCGAGCGCACCAAGGGCATGATCGACGTCGAGCAGCGCTTCCCCATGCCCTTCCGCGAGACGGTGGTCGCCAAGAGCGAGGAGATCGGCCTCGACCCCGCTTACGTCTACGGCCTGATCCGCCAGGAGAGCCGCTTCATCATGGACGCGCGCTCCGGCGTCGGCGCCTCGGGCCTGATGCAGGTGATGCCTGCCACCGCGCGCTGGACCGCGCGCAAGATCGGCCTCTCCGGCTTCACGCCCGGCCAGATCAACGACCGCGACACCAACATCACCATCGGCACCAACTACCTCAAGCTGGCGCTCGACGACTTCGACGGCTCCATGGCCCTGGCCGCCGCGGCCTACAACGCCGGCCCGGGCCGGCCGCGCAACTGGCGCAACGGGCCGGTGATGGAGGCCGCGATCTGGGCCGAGAACGTGCCCTTCAACGAGACCCGCGACTACGTCAAGAAGGTGCTGGCCAACACCACCAACTATGCGGCCCTGATCAGCGGCCGGCCGCAATCGCTCAAGGAGCGCCTCGGCACCGTGGGCCCGCGCGACGCCGCCGAGCCGGAGCCCAACAAGGACCTGCCCTGATGTGGTGGGACCAGTTCGCCGCCACATTCGCCTCCGAATTCTCGGATGTGGACGACGTCGCCCAGGTCACCCGCATCCTGATTCGCCTGGTGCTGGCCTCGGTGCTGGGCTTCGCCCTCGGCTTCGAGCGCGAGCAGCAGGGCAAGGCGGCCGGCGTGCGCACGCACATGCTGGTGGCCGTGGGCTCCGCCCTTTTCGTGCTCGTCCCGCAGCAGTCCGGCATCGATCCGGCCGACATGAGCCGCGTGATTCAGGGCCTGGTGGCGGGCGTCGGCTTCCTCTGCGCCGGCACCATCCTCAAGCAAGGCCGCGACGAGCAGCACGTGCAGGGCCTCACCACCGCGGCCGGCCTGTGGATGACGGCCGCCATCGGCATGGCCTGCGGCCTGGGCCGCGAGCTGACGGCGGTGCTCAGTGCGCTGCTGGCGCTGGCCGTGCTCTCGCTGGTGCCGCATGTGGTGAAGGCCATCGAGCGCGTCGTCGGTCCGCCGTCCGATGGCAACGGCAAGCGCGTGATCGTGCCCGGCAGCGACGACGACACGACCAAGCGCTGAGCATCAATCCCGCGCGCCTTCGGCATCAATCAGGCGACGGCCGGACGCTAGCATCGCAGGCTTTCCGTTCAAGAACCCCCGGAGGTCTCGATGCTCAAGCTCTATATCGCCAACAAGAATTACTCGTCCTGGTCGATGCGCCCGTGGGTGCTGATGAAGCAAACCGGCATTGCCTTCGAGGAGGTGATGGTGCCCTTCGATTCCCTCGATGCCGACTCGCACTTCAAGAAGACCATCGAGGCCCTCAACCCCGCCGGGCGGGTGCCCGTGCTGGTCGACGGCGAGATCGTCGTGTACGACACGCTGGCGATCTGCGAATACCTCGCCGAGACCCACCCCGACAAGAACCTCTGGCCGCGCGACAAGGCTCTGCGAGCCCATGCGCGCAGCGTCTGCGCCGAGATGCACGCGGGCTTCGGCGCCCTGCGCAACCACTGCGGCATGAACATCGAGGCCGACCTGCGCGTGCAGGGCAAGATCATCCTGCGCGACCAGCCGCAGGTGCGCGCCGAGCTCGCGCGCATCGTGCAGATGTGGAGCGGCCTGCTGGAGGCCCACGGCGGGCCGATGCTCTTCGGCGCATTCGGCATCGCGGATGCGTACTTCGCGCCGGTGGGCGTTCGCATCAAGACCTTCGGCCTGCCCGTGCCCGCCCAGATCACGGCCTACATCGAGCGCGTGCAGCAGTTGCCCGGCGTCAAGGCCTGGATCGACGAGGCACTGGTCGAGAAGCGCTTCGTGGTCGTGGACGAGCCGTACCGCATCGAAGGCTGAGACCGCGCCCCTGCATGACGCCCAGCACCTAAACTGCGGCGCATGCAAACCTACCTCGTCGGCGGCGCCATCCGCGATGCCCTGCTGGGCCGGCCCGGCAGCGATCGCGACTGGGTGGTGGTCGGCGCCACGCCCGAGGAGATGACCGCGCAGGGCTACCTGCCGGTGGGCCGCGACTTCCCCGTCTTCCTGCACCCCGAGACGCGCGAGGAATACGCCCTGGCGCGCACCGAGCGCAAGAGCGCGCCCGGCTACCGCGGCTTCGTCGTCCATGCCTCGCCGGAGGTCACGCTGGAGCAGGACCTCGCGCGGCGCGACCTCACGGTCAATGCCATCGCGCTGCCCGCCGACCGGGCCGGCCCCTCGCCCGACCTCGCCCACCTGGTCGATCCCTTCCACGGCCGGCAAGACCTGCAGCACAAGGTGCTGCGCCACGTGACCGACGCCTTCCGCGAGGACCCGGTGCGCATCCTGCGCGTCGCGCGCTTCGCCGCCCGCTTCGCCGACTTCAGCATCGCGCCCGAGACGCTGGCGCTGATGCGCGAGATGGTCGCCGCCGGCGAAGCCGACGCGCTGGTGCCCGAGCGCGTCTGGCAGGAGCTCGCGCGCGGGCTGATGGAAACCAGGCCCTCGCGCATGTTCGAGCTGCTGCGCGAATGCGGCGCGCTCGCCGTGCTGCTGCCCGAGGTGGACCGGCTCTGGGGCATACCGCAGCCCGAGGCCCATCATCCGGAGGTCGACACCGGCCGGCACCTGATGCTGGTGCTGGACATGGCGGCCCGCCTGGATGCGCCGCTCCCGGTGCGCTTCGCCTGCCTGGTCCACGACCTTGGCAAGGGCACCACGCCGGCCGAGGTGCTGCCGCGCCACATCGGCCACGAGCAGCGCAGCGTGGACCTGCTGCGCGAGGTGTGCGAGCGATGGCGCGTGCCGGTGGAACTGCGCGAGCTGGCCGAGGTGGTGGCGCGCGAGCACGGCAACATCCACCGCAGCGCCGCACTCGGCGCGCAGGCACTGGTGCGGCTGCTCGAACGCTGCGACGCCTTTCGCAAGCCGGGGCGCTTCGAGCAGGCGCTGCTGGCCTGCGAGTGCGATGCGCGGGGGCGGCTGGGGATGGAGGAGCGGCCCTATCCGGAACGCGGGCGGCTGCTCGCGGCCCTGGCGGCGGCGCAGTCGGTGCAGACCGAAGCGATCGCCCGGGAAGCGCAGCAGGCCGGCGCCACGGGGCCCCGGATCGGCGAGGCGATCGCGCGTGCGAGGGTGGCAGCGGTCGCCGCCATGCAGCCGCCGTCCGTCGGCATAGAGACAAAAACCGATTGACGGATTTGGCCGACGTGCTCGGCCGCCCGAGTCTGCTATGGTTTTCCCCATGCAGACGCCCCCCCGCCTCACCCCCGACGCTGCGCTATTCCTCGACTTCGACGGCACCCTTGTGGCGATCGCCGAGACGCCGGAGGCGATCGAGGTGCCCAGCGCACTGATCCCACTGCTCAGCGACCTGCGCGATCTGCTGGGCGGAGCACTGGCGGTGGTGTCGGGCCGGCAGATCGACGTGCTCGACCGCTTCCTTGCCCCCCTTCGCCTGCCGGCCGCGGGCGAGCACGGCGTGCAGCGCCGCAGTGCGGAAGGGGAGATGCAGGAAGCACGACCGCCCGATCTCACAGACGTGCTGGACACGGCCAACGAGCTGGCCCGCGTCTACGAGGGCCTGCTGGTGGAGCGCAAGCATGCGGCCATCGCCCTGCACTACCGGCTCGCGCCCCAGTTGGAGGCGGTGTGCCGCGACGCGCTGCTGCGCACCATCACCGACCAGCCGCAACTCGAGCTGATGCACGGCAAGTTCGTGTTCGAGGTCAAGCCCTCAGGCATCAACAAGGGAATCGCGATCGACGCCTTCATGCGGGAGGCGCCCTTCGTCGGCCGCACGCCGGTCTTCGCCGGCGACGACACCACCGACGAGAGCGGTTTTGCGGTCGTGCAGCCGCGCGGCGGCGTCGCGATCAAGGTCGGATCGGGCCCCAGCCTGGCGCTGCACCGGCTGGATTCCCCGCTCGCCGTGTTCGAATGGCTGGTCGAGGCACGCAAAGTGCTGGCCCAATCGCCATCCGAATCCAAAGGAAAACCCGCATGACGAAAAACCCCCAAGAGGTGACGACGACGGAGGAAGAACAGGAGCAGGAAAGCCGGGCCGGCGACTCGATCGCCGGCGCCGCCAGCGCCAGCGACAAGCCCGCCGCCCACCCGGAAGCCGCCACCCAGCCGGCCGCGCGCGGCGGCTTCGGCCCGCCGGCCGAGCCCTCGCTCAACGTCGGCGTGATCGGCAACTGCTCCTTCAGCGCGCTCATCGACGCGCGCGGCCGCGTGGTCTGGTGCTGCCTGCCGCGCTTCGACGGCGAGCCTGTGTTCAATGCCCTGCTGCACACGGGCGAGGACGCGAGCGCCTGGGCCATCGAGATCGAGGACTTCGCCTCCAGCAAGCAGTGGTACGAGCCGAACACCGCCGTGCTGCGCACCCAGCTCTTCGACAGCGCGGGCCAGGGCCTGGAAATCACGGACTTTGCGCCGCGCTTCCACAGCCGTTCGCGCTACTTCCGGCCGCTCACCATCGTGCGCCGGGTGAAGCCGATCCAGGGCACGCCGCGCATCCGCGTCTCGCTGGTGCCGCGCTTCCAGTGGGGCAGCACGCCGCCGCAGATCACGCGCGGCAGCAACCACATCCGCTACGTGGGCCCGGACTTCGCGCTGCGCCTCAACATGGACGCCCCGGTCTCGCACGTGCTCTCGAAGCAGCCCTTCGTGCTGTCGCGCGAGCACAACTTCGTGCTCGGCGCCGACGAGACGCTGATGGACGGCATCGCCGACACGGCGCGTCATTTCGAGCAGGAGACCATCGCCTACTGGCGCACCTGGAGCAAGCGGCTCGCGATCCCCTTCGAGTGGCAGGACGCAGTGATCCGCGCGGCGATCACGCTCAAGATGTCCCTCTACGAGGACACGGGCGCCATCGTCGCCGCCATGACCACCAGCATCCCCGAAGCGCCGGGCAGCCAGCGCAACTGGGACTACCGCTTCTGCTGGCTGCGCGATGCCTTCTTCGTGGTGCGGGCACTCAACAGCCTGTCCGAGGTCGGCACCATGGAAGACTACCTGCGCTGGCTGGCCAACGTGGTGATCGGCTCGCACGGCAAGCACATCCAGCCGCTCTACGGCATCGGCCTGGAGCGCGAGCTGCCCGAGTCTTTCGTCGAGGGGCTGAGCGGCTACCGCGGCATGGGCCCGGTGCGGGTGGGCAACCAGGCGCAAGAGCATTTCCAGCACGACGTCTACGGCAACATCGTGCTGGGCGCTTCGCAGGCCTTCCATGACCACCGGCTGCTCAGCCGCGGCGGCGTGGCCGAGTTCCCGCACCTGGAGGCGGTGGGCGAACAGGCGATCCGCGTCTACGGCACGCCCGACGCCGGCATGTGGGAGCTGCGCACGCGCGCCCGCGTCCACACCAGCTCGGCGCTGATGAGCTGGGCCGCCTGCGACCGGCTCGCCAAGGTGGCGCGCGCGCTGGGGCTGCCGGAGCGCGCGGCCTACTGGCACGGCCACTCCTCGCGCATGCGCGAGGAGATCCTCGCCAAGTCCTGGTGCGAGGAGCGCCAGGCCTTCGCCGAGAGCTTCGGCGGCCACGAGCTCGACGCCAGCATCCTGCTGATGACCGAAGTCGGCCTGATCGACGCGCGCGACCCGCGCTTCATCTCCACCGTCGACGCGATGGAGAAGTCGCTGTGCGACGGCCCCTACATGCGTCGCTACGAGGCGGCCGACGACTTCGGCAAGCCCGAGACCGCCTTCAACATCTGCACCTTCTGGCGCATCGACGCGCTGGCCAAGATCGGCCGCAAGGCCGAGGCGCGCCAGATCTTCGAGACCATGCTGGCCGCGCGCAACCCGCTGGGCCTGCTCTCGGAAGACACCCATCCGGTCACGGGCGAGATGTGGGGCAACTTCCCGCAGACCTATTCGATGGTGGGGATCATCAACGCGGCGGTGCGTTTGTCGGCGCCGTGGGACTCGTGCATCTGAGCGCGAGAAGAACAAGGAGCTCATGAGTCGTCTTGTCGTCATTTCCAATCGCGTCGCCGACCCCCGCAAGCCGGCTGCCGGCGGCCTGGCCGTCGCCCTGGGCGAGAGCCTGCAGCAGACCGGCGGCCTCTGGTTCGGGTGGAGCGGCAACATCGTCGAGGACGGGCCCACCGGCGAAGGCGAGCTGCGCATCCAGCAGGCCGGCAAGGTCACGCTCGCCACCATCGACCTGAGCCGCGAGGACCACGACAGCTACTACCTGGGCTACAGCAACGACGTGCTGTGGCCGGTGTTCCACGACCGGCTGGACCTGGCGAACTTCGATGCCGGCTTCATCGGCGGCTACCGGCGCGTGAACCAGCTGTTCGCGCGCAAGCTGCTGCCGCTCCTGAAGCCGGACGACATCATCTGGATCCACGACTACCACCTGATCCCGCTGGCGGCCGAGCTGCGCGCCATAGGCTGCCGCCAGCGCATCGGCTTCTTCCTGCACATCCCGCTGCCGCCGCACATCATCATGGCGGCGATCCCGCAGCACGAGTGGCTGATGCGCTCGCTGTTCGCCTACGACCTGATCGGCTTCCAGGCCCGGCAGGACGTGCAGCACTTCGAGCAATACGTGCGCAACGAGGCCAACGGCGAGTTCGTGGGCCGCGACCTGTACCGCGCCTATGGCCAGACGGTGCGCTGCGGCGCCTTCCCGATCGGCATCGACGTCGACGAGTTCGCGGCGCTCACGCACGCCAAGGAATCGCGCGACATGTTCGAGACCATGCGGCGCGAATACTCCAGCCGGCGCCTGCTGCTGGGCATCGACCGGCTGGACTATTCCAAGGGCATCCCGAACCGGGTGCGTTCCTTCCGCGAACTGCTCGCCAACTACCCCGAGAACCGCCGCAGCGCGACGCTGATCCAGATCGCCTCGCCCACCCGCGAGACGGTGGATGCCTACGCCGACATCCGGCGCGAGCTCGAGTCGCTGTGCGGTGCCATCAACGGCGACTACGGCGAGCTCGACTGGATGCCGGTGCGCTACATCCACCGCATGGTGGCGCGCAAGCGCGTGCCGGGCCTGTGTCGCGCGGCAGCGGTCGGGTTGGTGACGCCCCTGCGCGACGGCATGAACCTGGTGGCCAAGGAATACATCGCAGCCCAGGACCCTGCCGATCCGGGCGTGCTGGTGCTGTCGCGTTTCGCCGGCGCGGCCGAGCAGCTGAAGGAAGCCTTGCTGGTCAACCCCTACGACACCCACGGCACCGCCGAAACGGTGCAGCAGGCGCTGCAGATGCCGCTGGAGGAGCGGCGCGAGCGCCATCAGATGCTGCTGTCGCACATCCGCGCGCAGGACGTGCACTGGTGGCGGCGCACCTTCCTCGAGGCGCTGCGCGAGGCGGAGAGCGTGCGTTAGGCGAGCAGCAGACGCAGCAGCCGCGCCACGGGCGAAGGGCGTAGCGCCGTGACCGGCGCCGGCTGCGGCAGGCCCCGGATCAGCGCCGGCGTGAGCGCCTCGACCTCGACCCAGCCGCCGCGCTCGGCGACGTAGACCTCGCCCTCCTGGTAGTCGTTCTTCACGGTGAACGCGGTCTCACCGAACCATGACGGCGGCGAGACCACGCGCACGTTTCCTTCCAGCACCATCAGAGCCGCGCCGGCATCGAGGGCGAGGCGCAGCGACTGGCCCGGCTGGAGGCGGGTGGGAGAAGAAAAATCGGTGGATTTCATGACGGACCTCGGTGTGGAGTGGGTGCTGAAATCGTAGGCAGCGGGCCGCTCGAAAAACAGGCACAACCAGGGATGTTCGAAGGCAGAACAGCCCACCCCGCGCGGCGTCTGTTATGGTGGTTTTCGCCGCCATCTGCATCTGTTGCGGCCCCCGTCCTTCCCGGAGGATCGCCCCATGGACTCCACCCCGCTCTACCGCCAGCTGGCCGCGCACTACCTCGACGCGATCCGCGCGGGCTCGCTCAAGCCGGGCGACAAGCTGCCCTCGCTGCGCCACCTGATGCGGCAGCACGGCATCAGCCTGTCGACCGCGCTGCAGCTGTGCCGCTCGATGGAAAGCGAAGGCTGGGTCGAGGCGCGCGAGCGCTCGGGCTACTTCGTGCGCCGGCCGCGGCGCCTCTCGATGGCGCCCATGGACGAGCCCGCGGCCGACCGGGCGCCCGACCCGGCGCAGTACGTGGGCATCCACGCCAAAGTGTCGGACTTCGTGGCGCGCCGCCGGCAGGTGCCCGACAAGCTCGACCTCTCCATCGCGCGCGGCGCGCCGGAGCTCTACCCCGCCGAGGCGCTGCGCAACGCCATGACGCGCGCGCTGCGCCACCGCCCCGAGATGCTGGCGGTGGCTGCGCCGCTCAAGGGCCATCGCCAGTTTCGCGAGGTGCTCGCGCAGCGCAGCCTGCGCGTGGGCATGACGCTCTCGCCGGAGGACATCCTGGTGACCAACGGCTGCATCGAGGCGCTGAACCTCGCGCTGCGCGCGGTCGCGCAGCCGGGCGACACGGTCGCGGTGGAGTCGCCCACCTTCTACGGCCTGCTGCAGGTGCTCGAAAGCCTGGGGCTGCAGGCGCTGGAGATCCCGACCAGCCCCCAGACCGGCCTGTCGATCGAGGCCCTGGACCTCGCCATTCGCACCTACGACAACATCAAGGCCGTGGTGGTGGTGCCGCACCTGCAGAACCCGCTGGGCAGCGTGATGCCCGACACCCACAAGGCGCGGCTCGCGCAGCTGTGCGAGCAGCATGCGATCCCGCTGATCGAGGACGACACCTACAGCGAGCTGGTCGACGCGCCGATGCCGCCGCGCGCGCTCAAGTCCTTCGACGCATCGGGCAACGTGATTCACTGCGCCTCGCTGCACAAGATCCTCGCGCCCGGCCTGCGGCTGGGCTGGATGACGGCCGGGCGCTGGCAGGCGCGGGTGGAAATGCTCAAGTTCGCGCAGACCCGCAACAACGAAGCGCTCTCGCAGGCCGCGGCCGGCGAGTTCATGGCCACCGGCGGCTACGAGCGCCATCTGCGCCACCTGCGCCAATGCCTGAAGACGCAGCGCGAGCAGACCGCCGATGCGATCGCCGGCTTCTTTCCGACGGGCACGCGCATCAACCTGCCGCCCGGCGGACTGCAGCTGTGGGTCGAGCTGCCCGAACGGCTGTCCTCGTGGCGGGTCTTCGAGACGGCCCTTGCCGAGCGCATCGTGGTGGCGCCCGGCACGCTGTTCTCGAACTCCTCGCGCTTCGACCACTACCTGCGCATCAACTGCGGCTGGCCCTATGGCGAGGCGGTGGATGGGGCGCTGCGACGGCTGGGCGCCATCGCCACCGATCTGTGCCGCGCAGGCGCCGCTAGTGCAGCAAGGGCCCCAGCGTCTGCGCCAGCCAGTCCAGCACGCCCTGCACCCGCTTGGACAGGTTCCGCCGGTGCGGATAAAGCAGCGTCACCGGCATCGGCTCACCCGTCGCCTGCGGCATGACCTCCTCCAGCAGCCCCTGCTCGATCAGCGGCCGCAGGCCCAGCACCGGCGCCTGGATCAGGCCCAGGCCCGCGAGGCAGGCGGCTTCGTAGGCCTCCGAGCTGTTCACCGTGATCTGCCCGCCCATGGGCTGGAAGCGGTAGCGCTCGCCGTCGTGGTACTCCCACCCCGGCGGCTGCCCGCCGAGCGTGGGCGAGTAGTGGACCAGCCGATGCCCCGCCAGGTCCTCCAGCGTCCGCGGAACACCGTGCGCGCGCAGGTAGCCGGGGCTGGCGCAGTTGATGAGTCGCAGCCGCCCCAGCGGACGCGCCACCAGCCCCGACTCGCGCAGCGCACCGATGCGCAGCACGCAATCGAAGCCCTCGTGCACCGGGTCCACCAGCCGGTCGGTGGTGCTGAGCTCCAGCGCCAGCTGCGGATGGACGGCGAAGAACTCGGGCAGGCGCGGGATCACGATGCTGCGCGCGATGCCCACCGGCAGGTCGACGCGCAGCCGCCCGCGCAGGGCGCTGGGCGCCTGCTGGAACATGGACTGCAGGTCCTCCGCGTCCGCCAGCAGTTCCTTGCAGCGTTCCAGGAACTGCTCGCCGTCCTGCGTCAGGCGCACGCTGCGGGTGGTTCGGTGCAGCAGCCGGGTGCCGAGTTGCGCCTCCAGCTGCTGCACGGCGGTGGAGACGCGCGCCTTGGGATGGCCGAGCTGGTCGGCGGCGCGGGTGAAGCTGGCCAGTTCGGCCACCTTGGCAAAGATGCGAAGCGTGTCGAGGTCCATCGGTGGTGTGGCGCTTGATTGTTCTCCTCACCTGAACAGTCCTCTCTTTTTCTGGCAGTTTATCGGTTCATTGTTCTTCCCTAAAGTCCACTCCACCCACCCACTGTCTTTCAAAGGAAGCGACATGACCACCAGCACCACCCCCATCGCCCTGATCACCGGCGGCAGCCGCGGCCTGGGCAAGAACACCGCGCTGAAGCTCGCCGAGCGCGGCGTCGACATCGTGCTGACCTACCGCAGCGCCGCCGAAGAGGCCCAGCAGGTCGTCCGGCAGATCGAGGCCTTGGGCCGGCGCGCCGTGGCGCTGCCCCTCGACGTCGGCGACAGCCGGGGCTTCGCGGACTTCGCCGCACAGGTGAAGGCCGCGCTGGCGCAGCACTGGCAGCGCGAGCGCTTCGACCACCTGGTCAACAACGCCGGCATCGGCCTGCGCGCGAGCTTCGAGGAGACCAGCGAGGAGCAGTTCGACCAGCTGATGAACATCCAGCTCAAGGGGCCCTTCTTCCTCACGCAGAAGCTGCTGCCGCTGATCGCCGACGGCGGGCGCATCCTCAACGTGTCGACCGGCCTCGCGCGCTTCGCGCTGCCGGGCTATGCCGCCTACGCAGCGATGAAGGGCGGCATCGAGGTGCTGACGCGCTACCAGGCCAAGGAGCTGGGCGCGCGCGGCATCACGGTGAACGTGGTGGCGCCGGGCGCGATCGAGACCGACTTCGGCGGCGGGCTGACGCGCGACAACGCGCAGGTCAACAGCTTCGTCGCCTCCCAGACGGCGCTGGGGCGGGCAGGGCTGCCGGACGACATCGGCGGGGCGATCTCTTCGCTGCTGCAGCCGGAGAACCGCTGGATCACCGGGCAGCGCATCGAGGTCTCGGGCGGGATGTTCCTTTAATCGAGCAGCGCAAGCGCGGCAAAGTCGCCGACCTTGTCGCCCAAGCCCGCAGGCACCAGCACCGCGCCGCGTGTCAGCGGCACCAGCTTGCCCTCGACCTCGGCCTGCAGGCGCGGCAGCAGGAAATCGCGGTTGTGCCAGAACACGCTGCCGCCCAGGCTGATGCGCTCGAGGTCGAGCGTGGCGATCAGGTTGAAGAGCATGCGGCCCATCACCCGGCACGCCGCCTCGGTGGTGGCCAGCGCCTTCGGCTCGCCGGCCACGGCGGCGGCGAACAGTTCCGGCGGCGGCCGGCCGAAGCGGCGGGCGATCGCGTTGCCTGCGGCCAGGGCCTCGACATCGCCGACGTTGCCGCAGCCGCACAGCGCATGGCTGTCGTCGTCGGACACGAAGCTGTGGCCCGCATGGCCCGCATTGCCGTTCTTGCCGTGCAGGATGCGGCCGTCCACGCACAGGCCGACGCCGACGCCGGTGCTCCAGGTGACGTAGGCACAGTGGTCCGTGCCCTGCAGCGCGCCCCAGGTGCGCTCGGCCTCGAGGGCAGCCACGGCGTCGTTCTCGACCCGGACATGGCGGAAGCGCTGTTTGAGCGGCGCCTCGACGATGGCCGTCATCCAGTCGTTGGGCAGGCCGCGCGCCGGGCCCGCGATGCCGCCGCAGATGTTGGGCGTGGCCAGCTCGACCAGGCCGTCCCGCAGCACGAAGGGGCCGGCCGTAGAGACGCCCACGCGATCGATCGAGGCGGAATCGATGCCCTGCTCGGCACAGATCTCGTCGACGAGCCGCAGGATCTGCAGCGCCACGGCGTCGTTGTTGCCGGTCTTGGCGGTGGGTTCGGTGCGGCGGCCGATCAGCGGCGAGGTGCTGTCGGCCGACAGGCTCACGGCCACCTTGGTGCCGCCGATATCGACGCAGGCTCTCATGGGGTTAGATCCATCGTGCAATCAGGGCCGCGATCAGGCTGAGCACGACGGTGCTTCCGATCGGCAGCTGCCACTCGCGCCCGAAGGCGCGGAACTCGAAGTCGCCGGGCAGGCGCCCGAAGCCGAAGCGCCGCAGCCATTGCGTCAGGCCGCTCATCAGGAGCAGCGCGAGCACGACGACGATCAGCCAGCGAATCATGCGGCGAGTCTAGCGCTCGGACCCGCAAGGTGTCGCAAAACTGCAAGACCCGAAGGGCCCTTGCGCGGAACATCGATCACTCGATCCGACGCAAGGAGATGAGCATGTTCGACAAGGCGCTTCGCGCCGGCCTGGCCGGCCTGCTGCTGGTGCTGGCAGCTGCCGGCATCGCCGCCTGCGACATGCGGGCCACCATCCGCTCGGCCGCCCTCGCGGCCGAGGCGTGGAGCGACAGCGGCAAGGTGCTCGCCTGGCCGCTTGCGCGCGAGCCGCTGGATCGGCAAGCGGCCACGCCGGTCGAAAGAAGCGCAGGCGCGCCGCGCGCCGGGGCCCTTTGAGCCCCGTGCGGCGCGCAGCCTCTCAGGCCGCCAGCCGCAGGGCTTCGGCCTCGCCGGCCGCGGGGAGCATGATCATCCGCTGCGCAAAGACCGAGCGCAGGGCAGCCGCGGGACCGCCGCCCTCGCGCAGCTGGCGCGGCGTGACGCCGGCCGTCTCGGAGAAGGCACGTGTCATGTGGGCCTGGTCGGCATAGCCCTGCTCCGCCGCCACATGGGCCAGCGGCGTCCCCTCGGCGATCGCGCAGGCCGCGCGCTGGAAACGCACCAGCCGCGCGTAGCCGGCCGGCGCCACGCCCAGCCAGTGGCGGAAGTCGCGCTCCAGCTGGCGCCGGCTCACGCGATGCTGGCCGGCCAGTTCGTCGACCGACAGCTCCGGCGCCTCGAGCAGCGACATCGCCGCCGCCGCCACACGCTCGGCCTGCCAGCCCAGCGGGCGGCGCTCGCCGATGCGGGTCTCGAGCCAGCGCCCGAAGACCGCGCAGCGCTCGGGCCCGGACGGGGCATCGACCAGTGCGCCGTGCAGCATCGCCTCCTGCCATGCCGGGACGATCTCGCGCAGCGGCAGGCGCTCGTTGCACAGGCGGTCCCAGGGCCGGCCGAAGGCGCGCAGCAGGCCCAGCGGCGTCAGCATGGCGATCGCCAGCTGGCCCCGGCCCTGCGTCTGGAAGTTCACGGCCTGCGTGCGCAGCGCCGAGACCATCACGCGCAGCGCGCCGCCGTCGCCGGCGCTGCGGCAGTCCAGCCGCTCGTCGCAATAGGCCGTGACCATGAAGAGCTCATGCGGCAGCCCCCGGTGTACGCCGCCCCCGAGGGCCTCGACGTCGACGAGGCCCAGCGAGGCCACATGCCGTGTCGGCAGGGCGGCGGCGGCGCAGGCATGCGCAACATGGAAGCGCTTGGCGGGCGCGGCGTGGATCGCGTAGACGGACATCGGAGCCTCCCACGAAAAACATGAAGGGGAGCTTCTATTGTTCGGTGCGCGGCGCCGGCCGTCCCGGGGCCTTTGTCCCGTCCGGGCCACCCCCGACGCCATTGTTAGCTGTGGGGACCGGGACCTGTGTCCCGGGCGAGCTTAAGGATCGCCTAAGCATCGGTGTCGATAGTGAAGCGATGAGCGCGATCCGCGAATTCGTCCGCCAGGTCGACGAGGGCGCCGTGCCCGATGCGACGCGGCGCCGGCTGCTGCGCACGGCCACCGGCGTCGTCGGCGGTGCCGGCCTACTGGCAGCGGCCTATCCCTTCGTCGCCAGCCTGGAGCCCTCCGAACGTGCCAGGGCGTTCGGCGGGCCGGTGCAGGTCGACCTCGCCACGCTGGCGGTGGGCGAACTGCGCACCGTGGAATGGCGCGGCAAGCCGGTCTGGCTGATGCGCCGCAGCGACGAAATGGTGCGGGCACTTCGCTGGCCCGACCCGGAACTCGCGGACCCGCAGTCCAAGCGGTCCGAGCAACCGGCGTCGTGCGCCAATCCCACCCGCTCGGAGCGGGCGGATCTCTTTGTCGCGATCGGCATCTGCACCCACCTGGGCTGCACGCCGACACTGCGGCTGGACGACGCCGCATTGAACGCGGAGCTACACGCCCCCGGAGGATTCGTGTGCCCTTGCCACGGCTCGCGCTACGACCTGGCGGGCCGGGTCGTGAAGAACGTGCCGGCCCCGACCAACCTGGAGATTCCGGACTATGCGTTCACGGGCGCGTCGACGCTGCGAATCGGCTGAGCCGCGCGATCAGGGCGCTACGGATTGAGGATCGCCAGCGCCTCCTGGTGCAGCGCAGGCGTGGCCGCGGCGATCACGCGCCCGTCGGAGCCCAGCCCCAGCGGCCGGCCCGCCCAGTCGGTGATGACGCCGCCCGCGGCCTCGATCAGGCCGGCAGGGCCCAGGTAGTCGTAGGGCTGCAGTCCGGTCTCCACCACCAGGTCGACGGTGCCGCCGGCCAGCTGGGCGTAGCTGTAGCAGTCGCCCCCGAAACGGCGCATCGCGCAGCGCCGGCTCAGCCGGTCGAAGGCCTGCCAGTCGGCGGCGCCGAAGATGTCGGGCGAGGTGGTGAAGATGCGCGCCGCCTCGACGGCGCTGCAGGCGCTCACGCGCACCGCCTGGCCGTTGCGCTGCGCGCCCAGGCCGGCCTGGCCGACCCAGCGCTCGCCCAGCACCGGCATGT
Organism: Variovorax sp. Soil_C_12; assembly: GCF_057657375.1. Classification (NCBI taxonomy): domain Bacteria; kingdom Pseudomonadati; phylum Pseudomonadota; class Betaproteobacteria; order Burkholderiales; family Comamonadaceae; genus Variovorax; species Variovorax sp. Soil_C_12. The sequence goes on from NZ_JBDGIO010000004.1 coordinate 83,898, forward strand.
CGACCATGCCCAGTTCGACGCGGCCGCCGCGCACCAGGCCGATCAGCGTGCCCCACAGCGGCGAACCGGTGATGAAGCTGCGCGTGCCGTCGATCGGGTCGAGCACCCAGACGCTGGCGGCGTCCACGCGTTCCAGGCCGTGCTCCTCGCCGTAGATGCCATCGGCCGGGCGTTCCCGGCCCAGGATCTCGCGCATGGCGGCCTCGGCCGCGCGGTCGGCCTGCGTGACCGGGCTTTCATCGGCCTTGGCGATCACCTCCAGCGGCGTGCGGAACAGGCGCAGCGAATGGGAGGCAGCGGCATCGGCGAGGGCGTTGGCGATGCGCAGGTCGTCTTGGGGTATGGCGGGGGAGCTCATGGGGCGGAAAACGCAAAAGAGTGGATTAAACCTGACGCCAAGCCGCTTCGACGACGCACGCACGGCGTTGCCGGGATCGGTTGGACTTGGGACGACCAGATCCTGGAGCCCAAGCCATGCACCTGATCCGATTCCTGCAACGCCTGCTGGCCGCGACAGCGGTCGCACTCTGTGCGGCCGGCCTGGCCTATGCGACGCCCTCGCCCTCCGAGCAGAAGGTCATCGAGACGCTGATTGCGCGCGTCGCCGACCAAAAGTCGATGAGGTTCGTGCGCAACGGCGAGGAGCATGATTCGGCGGAAGCCGCGCGGCACCTGCGCGCCAAGTACGACCATTTCAAGGACAAGATCGTGACCGCGGAGGACTTCATCCGGCTCTGCGGCACGCGCTCCGAAATGACCAGGAAGCCTTACAAGGTCCAAACCGCGAACAAGGGCACGCGCAACTCCGCCGACTTCCTGCACGAGGAGCTTCGCCGGGTGAGGCGGCAGGCCAAGGGCTGAGCGTTCTCGCTTGCCGCAGCGCGCAGCAGGTCAGAACGGCGCATCGCCCTCGACGGTGGTGCGGTAGAGCTTGCGCCGCAGGTGGTCGGGCGTGCCCGCCGCGAGGTGCATCAGCGAACGGTTGTCCCAGAACACCAGGTCGTGCGGCGCCCAGCGGTGGCGGTACACGTACTCGGGCTTGACGCTGTGCGCGAACAGCTCGGCCAGCAGCGCATCGCCCTCCTCCTGCGGCAGGCCGACGATACGGGTCGTGAAATGCTCGCTGACGAAGAGCGCCTTGCGGCCGGTCTCCGGATGGGTGCGCACCACCGGCTGCACGGCCGGCGCGACCTGGTCGATCTGGGCCTGCGACAGCTTGGGGCGCCAAGGGTTCTTCGCGCGCAGCTCTTCGTATTTCGCAAGGTAGCTGTGCTCGGCCTTCAGCGGCAGGATGCGCTGCTGCAGCGCGGGCGGAAGGCCTTCCCAGGCCAGGTGCTGGTCGGCGAACAGCGTGTCGCCGCCCTCGCTCGGCAGTTCCTGCGCATGCAGCAGCGAGCCCAGGCTGGGCTTGGGCTTGTACGACAGATCGGAGTGCCAGTAGGCGCCGGCATCGCCCAGGCCCAGCGGCTCGCCGTCGGGCTTCTTGATGTTGGAGACGATCAGGATCTCCGGATGGCCCGCCAGATGGAACTGGTGCAGCACATGGATCTCGAGCGGGCCGAAGCGGCGGCTGAAGGCGATGTGCGCTTCGGGCGTGACGCGCTGGTCGCGGAAGACCAGCACATGGTGGTCCAGGTGCGCGCGGTGGATGCGCGCGAAGTCGGCGGCGTTGAAGGGCTTGCCGATGTCCAGGCCGAGCACCTCGGCGCCGACCGGTGCGTCGAAGCGGCGGATCTCGAAATCCTGGGGCGGCGGGGTATCAGGGAAAGCAGTCATTCGAACGATTCATCGAGTAACCGGCCACTGTAGGAGCATGGCCGGCGATTGCCAAGGAACCGCTGGTTGCTAGCTTATGGCCCTCGTAGGCGCATCACAGCGTATGGCTGCGGTCGCCCTCGGCGAAACCCAAGGCGTCCCAGCCCTCCCCGACCGCGAAGCCGATCACCTTGAACAGCTCGCCCATCTCGTGCTCGTGGATCAGCCGCGCCGCCAGCGTGCGCTCGGCCAGCGATGCCGATTCCATCATCGGCAGGATGCCGGCATTGAGCAGGAACCTCGCCTGGCTGGTGTAGCCCAGCACCGCCAGCCCGGCGTCCTGCCCGGCCAGCGCGATGCCGGTGAAGTCGACGTGGGCCGTGATGTCCTTGACGCCGACATCGGCCAGCGGATCGGCATCGGCCAGGTGGCCGCGGTGGCACATCACGGTGCCCATGTGGCGCTGCGGGTGGTAGTACTCGGCCTCGGGAAAGCCGTAGTCGATGAAGAAGGCGGCGCCCTGCTGCAGGCGTTCCGCCAGGGTGGCGATGAAGGCGCGGGCCTGCGGGTGGATCTCGGTCAGGTAGTCGTGCGCGCCGGCGATCTCGACGGGCGGGCGCAGCTCGGTCGGGCGGTCGTCCCAGCCGAAGCCCTCGCCTTGCCGCACGACGCCGCGCTCGAACCACTGCCCGCCGCGCCGCGCCAGCAGCTGCACGGGCATGGCGTCGAGCACCTCGTTGCCCACCACCACGCCGCGCATGTGTGCCGGCAGCTCGGACAGCCACTCGACCTTGGCGTGCCAGGGCGCGAGCGCCTGCTGCTGGCGCTCGCGCAGCGTGCCCGACAGGTCGACGATGCGGTAGCGCGCGACGCGCTCGCCCAACGCCCCGAGCAACTGTGCGGCCAGCGCGCCCGAGCCGGCGCCGAACTCCCAGATCGCGTCGGTGCCGGTGCGCTCCAGCGCCTCGGCCAGCTGCAGCGCCAGCGTGCGGCCGAACAGCGGCGTGAGCTCGGGCGCGGTGACGAAGTCGCTGCCCGATTCGGGCATGTGGCCGAACTTGCGGCTCGCGTTGGCGTAATAGCCCAGCCCCGGCGCGTACAAGGCGAGGGCCATGAAGCGGTCGAAGGGCAGCCAGCCGCCGTCGCGCTGCAGGGCGGCGTCGATAATCCGGGTCAGGGGGTTGGCGCGCGCGGCGCCCGGCTCCACTTTCATAAGACAGGAAATCTATCAGCATGCGCGAATTCCCCCCACGCCCCGGCGTGCTCGTGACCGGCGGCGGCCGACGGCTCGGCGCCGCGACCTGCGAAGCCTTCGCGCGCGCGGGCTGGCCGGTGTGGTGCCAGTACCGCGCCTCGCGCGAGGAAGCCGAGGCCCTGTGCGCGCGGCTGCGCGGCGAAGGGCTGCGGGCCACGGCGGTCGAGGCCGACATCGGCAGCGCCGCCGGCCGGCGCGCCCTGCTCGAGCGGATCGAGGGCCCGCTGGCCTGCGTGGTCAACAACGCCTCGGCCTTCGAGCCCGATACCGGGCTGGACTTCGACGAGGACGCCGCGCTGCGCCAGATCGGCGTGAACCTGATCGCGCCGCTGGACTTCGCGCGCCTGCTGGCGCAGCGGGCGGTGGCGGGCGACGGCATCGACCGCTGCGCGATCCACATCCTCGACCAGAAGGTCTACAACCTGAATCCCGACTACTTCTCCTACACGGTGTCCAAGCTGGCGCTGGAGCGCGCGGTGGCGCTGCAGGCGCAGTCGCTGGCGCCGGCCGTGCGCGTGTGCGGCGTGGCGCCGGGCATCCTCTACCCGAGCGGGCCGCAGGACCAGGCCAACTTCCAACTGGCGGCGCGCGCCAACCCGATGCGCCGGCCCATCGACCCGGCCGACGTCGCGCGCGCCTGCGTCTTCCTCGCCGGCACGCCCAGCGTGACCGGCACCACCCTCAGCGTGGACAACGGCCAGCACCTGGTGCCGCTGCCGCGCGACATCATGTTCGTCGTCGACGAGCTGCTGAAAGCCCCCAAGCCATGAGCCATGCATCCATCGACCCGCTGCTGAGCACCTGCCGGCGCGTCTTCCTGAGCGACTACGAGGTCTGGATCAACATCGGCGTGCACGAGTTCGAAAAGCGCGCCGAGCAGCGCGTCATCATCAACGTCGACCTCTACGTGCCGCTGGATGTCTCCACGCCCAAGGCCGACGAGCTCGACGAGGTGGTCGACTACGACTTCATCCGCCGCACCGTCGCCACGCGCCTGTCCAAGGGCCACATCCACTTGCAGGAAACGCTGTGCGACGACATCCTCGACCAGGTGCTGATGCATCCGAAGGTGCAGGCGGCGCGGGTGTCGACCGCCAAGCCTGACGTGTACCCCGATTGCGCGGCAGTCGGTGTGGAAGTTTTCAGGAGCAAGTGATGAGCGCTGTATGGATCGACGACGAGGCCGCTTCGTCTGCCGGCAACGGCCTGAAGATCGAGCGCGAGACCCACAAGCTCGAGAAGCGCCTGTGCCGCGAGGTCGGCCGCGCGATCTTCGACTACAACATGATCGAAGAGGGCGACAAGGTCATGGTCTGCGTCTCGGGCGGCAAGGACAGCTATGCGCTGCTCGACATCCTGCTCAAGCTGCGCGCCCGCGCCCCGGTGCATTTCGACATCGTCGCGGTCAACCTCGACCAGAAGCAGCCCGGCTTTCCCGAGGAGGTGCTGCCCACCTACCTGAAGGCGCTGGGCGTGCCCTTCCACATCGAGGAGCAGGACACCTACTCGATCGTCAAGCGCGTCATCCCGGAAGGCAAGACCACCTGCGGCCTGTGCAGCCGGCTGCGTCGCGGCATCCTCTACCGCGTGGCCGACGAGCTGGGCGCCACCAAGGTCGCGCTCGGCCATCACCGCGACGACATGCTGCAGACCTTCTTCCTCAACATGTTCTTCGCCGGCAAGCTCAAGTCCATGCCGCCCAAGCTGGTGAGCGACGACGGCCGCCACATCGTCATCCGGCCGCTGGCTTACGTGGCCGAGAAGGACTTGGTGCGCTGGGCCCAGCACCGCGCCTTCCCCATCATTCCCTGCACCCTCTGCGGCAGCCAGGAGAACCTGCAGCGCAAGCAGGTCGGCGAGATGCTGCGCGAGTGGGAGCGCAAGCACCCGGGGCGCATCGAGAACATGTTCAACGCGCTGCAGAACGTGGTGCCCTCGCACCTGCTGGACGGAACGTCGTTCGACTTCAAGGGTCTGAGGACGACCGGCGTGGCCGACGAGGAAGGCGACAAGGCCTTCGACCCGCCGGACTTCCCGCCGCCGTCGCCGCTTCGCGTCGTGCAGCTTTGAGAGCGGGGGCCGCGCCCCCCCCCCGGACGAGGAGATTCGCGTGAAACACGTCCTTGCCATCCTCGCGCTGTGCGCCGGCCTTGCCGGCTGCGCCACCTGGGTGGTCGACAGCGACGTCCGCAGCTTCTCCAGCCTCGGCACCGTGCCGGCCGGCGCCACCTACCGCTTCGAGCGCCTCCCCTCGCAGCAGGCCGGCGAGGCGCAGCAACAGCAGCTGGAGGCGATGGCCGGCGCCGCGCTCGAACGCGTCGGCCTGCGCCGCGACGAGGTCAGCCCGAAGTACACGGCGCAGATCGCCGCCCGCGTGACCGCCGAGCTCTCGCCCTGGGCCGACCCTTGGTACTACCACGGCGCCTGGGGCCCGGGCTACTACCGCATGCGGCCCTGGGGCTACGGCGGCGGGGGCTGGTACGGGCGCGGTTGGCATGGCGGGGGCTGGTACGGGACGGCCTTCCCGCCGGCCAACCCCTGGTATGCGCGCGAGGTCAGCATCGTGCTGCGCGAGCTGCCCTCCAACCGCGTGGTCTACGAAACGCACGCGCGCAACGACGGCCCCTACACCGCGAGCGCAGCCGTGCTGCCGGTGATGTTCCAGGCCGCGCTGCAGGGCTTCCCGAACCCGCCTGCGGGCGAACGCCGGGTGGACATCGAGATCCCAACCGCGAAGAATTGACTGCAGGAAGGCAGTTCAACTGAACGAAGCGATCGAAGCCCGGCAACTGCAAGAGCGAGCCCTCGTGATTGACGGCCTCCTCAACCGGATCGCCTCTCCGCCTCATGCCGTATTCCTTCCTTGTTGATTCGACAGCACCATTTCGCCGCGACGGCCCAGCTTGCAGTGCTCACATTTCGCTCTACCGTTCCGTCGGCAATCAAATTGTCTGGCTTGCCATCCGCATCAGAGTCGGCCTCATAGACATGGACAGCCAGCCCCTCATGAAGAATGATTGTTTCGCCTGCGGAGTTTGTTCGGGCGTCCGTCTTCGATAGCAGCACCAGGTCAGGTGCCAGCATTTCATTGAAGTCCACTGGAATCCGAGCTTGTTCCACTTCGTGCTCCTTTCACCTGCGCATTTCGGGTGGCACAGGATTAGGGATCGTCGGCGTAAAGAGCCGCTCCAGCTGCGTTGGAGTCAATCCGTCGATGGTCGCGTGGTTGGGGTTGCCCGGCCTACCGTCCAACGTTAGGCGACCACCCGATGCCCGAATCTCGCCAGCGGTGGTCACGCCTACTTGATTGTGTTTGAACGCACCCGTGAGTTCATCGACTGTCGCTCCCGGTTTGCATTGCGTAGACACCCCGTTCAAGGTTCCGTCGGCCGATCTGCCCACCCCCGAGCCATTGGCAAAGTTCTCGGCCCGGCAGGCGCCTCCTCGGCATACGAGCGCCGAGTCGGGCGGCAAATTTGAGCTACCGCCTGCCCGCCCAGGCGACAACGAACCGCCCGCCCTCGCACCACCCCCTGCGATACCACCTCCACCTCCACCGCCGCCCATGCCGGCGCCGCCTTCCAGCGTGACGAGGTCTCTCGGATCCGGATCTCTTTGACCAAACCTTCCGGATCCGTGTAGCTCAATGGATTGCCGTCGACGTAGACTGCATGAGCGACATTCATCAGTCCGATCAACAGCGCTGCCGCGGCGCCCAGCCTTCTCACCCAGTTGCTCATTGCTTTCCTCCTTGGTTGAAGTTCGTTTTACGAGTTCAGTGCATCAACGGTCCATGCCAGCCTTGGCCCGTTTGATCCGCTCGCGGTACGCGGCCTGCTCTTCGGCGGTAGGCGCCTTGAAGCCAAGCGCCTTGGCCCTGTTGCCCCAGTACTGCCAGCCGTCACTCAACTGCTCGAACCGCGGGCGCAGGCTCACCGGGATATCGAATGGCCGAGGGTACTTGTCGATGAACTGCCGCTGCCGCAGGCCCCTGTAGCCCAGGTTAGGCGTTGACGATGGCCCCCATGTCCTTCGGGTAGTGCTCGACCAGCAGCATGGCCAACTTGATGCGCGCCTCGTCGGCTGCATCGGTGTTCTGGGCTTGGTAGTGCTCCAGCAACGAACCGATGGTGGCGACGGCCGCTTCCTTTCGGCTCAGGGGCTGCAGGTAGACCCCGTTCGCTATGGACTCGGGCGTGATCGAGGGGAAGGTCTTGCGCTGCCACTCGTCATCGGCCCAGCCACCGCCATTGGTCGCTTCGACGCCGTACCACTGCCCGTTGTCGCCGCGGAACTTCAGGTAGAGGTGCTCGGGTGCCGAGGCCAGGGCCACGGGTATCCCGAGCTTCTGGCCCAGGATCACGAACAGCGTGGGCATCGAAATGCAGTTGCCGCGGCGCGTGTTCAGGTACACCGGCAGCAGCTTGGCCCGGGGGCTGTGGTCGTCTTCAAGGTTGTAGAGATAGGGTTGGCGCCCGCTGAGCAGGGGCGGCCGGTACAGGTAGTCGCGCAGCGCCTTGAACTTCACCAGGTTCGAGGCGCCAAGTGGAAAGGTGGCTCGGACGTCTTCGGCCAGTTGATCGATCTGCTTCGCGGTGGCCGCCACATCGATGGAGGGATCGATCATCTGATCGACCGCCAGCTTGATGACACCCAGGTCCATCCGCGACTCGGGCTGCTGCAGCAGCGCGCGAACCGTCTTGAGGTCGGAGTCGTAGGAGGCGGGAGTGAGGCGCTGCGCGTGGGCGTGCGATGCCATGAGCAGCATCAGCAACACCCATGGCAGTGCCGCCCGCATGGCGGTACTGACGAAGGCTTTCACCGTTCTTGTTCTGTGTAAGTGAGTGTGACGGCGCGGAGGATATATCGCAGTGCGAGGCCGCCTCTCGGGGCCAACCCTTATGCGGGCGCGCCATCGCCTCGATGGGTCTCCGACGCAAAAGAGACAGCTAACCATTTTGGTTTTCCTTTTGCGTCCTTCGCGAAACTTCGCATCCACTGCGTACGAACGTCCGATTTCAGACCCACCTCTAGAATCGTCCCGATGGAGGTCACCCGACTCATCGCCGTGCGCCACGGCGAAACCGCCTGGAACGTCGACACGCGCATCCAGGGCCAGCTCGACATCGCGCTCAACGACACCGGCCTGTGGCAGGCCCGGCGCGTCGGGGAGGCGCTGGCGGACGAGCCCATCGCGGCCATCTATGCCAGCGACCTGGCGCGCGCCTGGCAGACCGCGCTCGAGATCGCCCGCCCGCTCGGCATCGAGGTGCAGGCCGAGCCCGGGTTGCGCGAGCGGGCCTTCGGCCACTTCGAGGGCCGCACCTTCGCCGACATCGACGCCTCCCTGCCCGAGCAGGCCCGGCTGTGGCGCACGCGCGACCCGGAATTCGCACCGGAAGGCGGTGAGTCGCTGATCACCTTCAGGGAAAGGGTGACGGGCATCGCGGGGGAGCTGGCGCAACGGCACCCGGGCGAGCTGGTGGTGCTGGTGGCGCACGGCGGGGTGATGGACGTTCTCTATCGCGCCGCTACCGGCCAGGAACTGCAGGCCCCGCGAACGTGGCACCTGGGCAACGCCGCCATCAACCGCCTTCTCTGGACCCCCCAGGGCTTCACGCTCGTCGGCTGGGGCGATACGGGACACCTCGATCAGGGCTCGCTGGACGAAGCAACGGCCTGATCGACTACCTCGACCCGAGGCGCCTTGAAAATAGAACTTTTCTATGAGTTCCTACCCATTTCGAGGCATTGTCAGTAGCCCGTTTGTATTCAAATTGTAAAAAGGCGTGCAGAATCGTCACCGCACGAGCTTCTGGCTGACACGCCAACCGCAACTGAATGCGTCAAGGTGTTGCAGAGCTTTCCAAACGGCATAGGCGACCGACATGGCTTTCGTAAGGTGGCGTTACACGTCCCCAAAGAGCAATATCGGCCCCAAGCGGTTTGAATGCTTTGTGATTAACTTGCCGCAGGAACGGATACAACATGTGTCGCCAAACAAACGTGGCGACATCGACACACATACGGGGTTACGAAGGGCAAGGCCTGTTCAATGCGGAGTCACCAATACATGGAGCAAGAACCTCTCCCCTCATCGACCGAACTCGCCGCGCCTTCGCTGGCCGACCTGTTCGCTCCCCGTTCCAGCAAGCCCGCGCAGACAGCGGTGCAAGTTTCCAGTCTCGACGTCCCGCAGGCGCTGGCCTCGCGCTGGGCGACGGAGGCCCAGCAAGGCGGCTACCTTCCCGACACGCTTTTCGCCGCGGCCTGGGTGCTGCTGCAATCCCGCTGGCTGGGCACGCCGACGGTGGAATTCCATGAGTCGCTGGGCACCGGATCCTCGACCCGGCTCGAACTGCACTGCGATGGCGATCAATCGGCCTGGCAATGGATCGCCCAGGTCGACCGCGCGCGCCGGGACGCCCGGCCTGCCGCGGCCTCCGCGCCCCCTTTTGCGCATTGGCTGCGCGAAGGCGCTGCCCATGACGCCGGCGCCACAGTCATGCTCCAGCTGGGCTTCCAGGCCCCGGCCTCGCTGCGCCTGACCGGCGCCGCCGCGCTGATGGACAGCGCAATCGAAATCAGCCTGCTGCTGGCGCTGGCCGATGCGGCTGCCGACCTGCTCGACCACCCCGAGGCCCGACTGCGCGAGATCCGCACCCTGCCGGCGGCCGACCGCCGGTGGCAGCTCGATGAATGGAACACCGCGCCCGGCGCCTTCGACCCGGCGCTGACCGTCCACGCCCTGTTCGCGCGCCAGGTGGCCGCTCGCGGCGACGCGGTCGCCCTGATCGGCGAGACCGGTTCGCTGACTTACAGCACGCTCGACCAGGAGGCCGAACGCCTGGCCCGCCGGCTGCAGGCCCGGGGCGTGCGCGCCGGTGACACGGTGGGCGTGCTCCTCGACCGCTCGAGCGCCGCCGTCGTGGCCCTGCTCGGCATCCTGAAGGCCGGCGCGGCCTATGTGCCGGTACAGCCCGATTTCCCGGCCGAGCGCATCGCCTTCATGCTGGCGCATTCCGATGTAGTCCTGGTCCTGACGCAGGCCGCCTACAAGGCGCTGGTGCCCGCCGAGCGGCCGCTGCTGGCCATCGACGACGAGAGCATGGGCGCCGAAGCCGCGCTGCCGCCCTTCGTGCCGGCCGCCGCGGACGGCGAATCGGTCGCCTATGTGATGTACACCTCCGGCTCGACCGGCACGCCCAAGGGCATCGAGATCTGCCACCGCTCGATCCTGCGGCTGGTGGTGGACGCGAACTATGTCGAGCTGCCGCCCGGCGAGGCCATGCTGCATGCGGCGCCGCTGGGCTTCGATGCCTCGACGCTGGAGATCTGGGGCCCGCTCCTCAACGGCGGCGTGTGCGTGGTGCATGACGAGAAGGTGCCCAGCGGCCCCGGCCTCGCGCGCACCATCGCCCGGCACGAGGTGAAGACCGCCTGGCTCACGGCCGGCCTCTTCAACGCCGTGGTCGACGACGACCCGGCCCAGCTTGCCGGCCTGCGCCAGCTGCTGACCGGCGGCGAGGCGCTGTCGGTGCCACATGTGCGGCGCGCGCTGGAAGCCTTGCCGGGCACCACGCTGATCAACGGCTACGGCCCGACCGAGTGCACCACCTTCGCGGCCACCCACCGCATTCCGCGCGACCTGCCGGCCGATGCGCGCTCGGTGCCCATCGGCCGCCCCATCAACGAGACTGCGCTGCGCGTGCTGAGCCCCTCGATGGCGCTGCTGCCCGCAGGCCTGGTCGGCGAGCTGTGCATCGGCGGCCGCGGCGTGGCGCGCGGCTACCTGCAGAGCCCCGAACTCACGGCCGCGCGCTTCGTGGCCGACCCCTACGCCCCCAGCGAGCGCCTCTACCGCACCGGCGACCAGGTGCGCTGGCTGCCGGACGGCACCATCGAATACATCGGCCGCATCGACGGCCAGGTGAAGATCCGCGGCCACCGCATCGAGACCGGCGAGATCGAGGCCGCGCTGCTGGCCCACCCCGCCCTCAAGTCGTGCGCGGTCGTGCCGCAGAAAGACCCGGCCGGGCGCCTGCGCCTGGTCGCCTACCTGGTGGCACGCAGTGCCGAACTGCCGTGGAGCGCGCTGCGCCAGCACCTGGCCGAGCACCTGCCCGAGGCCATGATCCCGTCGGCGGCCGTCTGGCTCGCGCAACTGCCCGTCACCACCAACGGCAAGCTGGACCGCCGCGCCCTGCCGGAGCCCGCGCGCCAGCGTCCCGAGCTCGCGCAGCCTTATGCCGAAGCACGCAACGAGGCGGAGCGCCGCGTCTGCGCCGCCTTCGCCCGCGTGCTGGGCATCGACCCCATCGGGCGCGACGACAACTTCTTCGACCTGGGTGGCGATTCGCTGCTGGTGCTGCGGATACTCAAGGAGCTGCAGCAGGGCAGCGCGCGCCGCCTCACGACCACCCTGTTCTTCCGCCAGCCCACGCCGGCCGCGCTGGCCGCCGACATGCAGGCCGCCGAGGCGCCGGTGCCGGTGCCCGCCGAACCTGCGCCCGCCCGCCCCGCTGCCCGCAACGACAGCGAAGCCGTGGCCCTGATCGCGATGGCCGGCCGCTTCCCGGGCGCCGCCGACGTCGAGCAGTTCTGGGACAACCTGATGGCCGGGCGCGAGTCGATCAGCTTCTTCGACGATGCGACGCTGGACGCCGGCGTCAGCGCCGCGCTGCGCGCCGACCCGCTCTATGTGCGCGCCCGCGGCGTGCTCGACGGCATCGAGAACTTCGACGCGGCCTTCTTCGGCATCAACCCCAAGGAAGCCGAGCTGATGGACCCGCAGCAGCGGGTCTTCCTCGAGATCTGCTGGGAATGCCTGGAGCGCGGCGGCTACGCGCCCGACCAGGCGCCCGGCCCGGTCGGCGTGTACGCCGGCATGTACAACGCCACCTACTTCCAGCGCCACGTGGCCACGCGGCCCGACCTGGTGGAGATGGTGGGCGACTTCCAGGTGATGCTGGCCAACGAGAAGGACTACATCACCACCCGCGTGGCTAACAAGCTCAACCTCACCGGCCCGGCCGTCAGCGTGCACACCGCCTGCTCGACCTCGCTGGTGGCGGTGGCCCAGGCCTTCCACGCGCTGCGCACCGGCCAGTGCCGCATGGCGCTGGCCGGCGGCGCCTCGGTGACCTGCCCGCCCCGCAGCGGCTATCTCTACAACGAGGGCTCGATGCTCTCGCCCGACGGCCACACGCGCAGCTTCGATGCCAAGGCCAAGGGCACCGTCTTCAGCGACGGCGCGACGGTGGTGCTGCTCAAGCGCCTGTCGGATGCGATCGCCGACGGCGACACCATCTACGCCGTGCTGCGCGGCGCAGCCGTCAACAACGACGGCGGCGCCAAGGCCAGCTTTACCGCGCCCAGCGTGGACGGCCAGGCGGCGGTGATCGAGGCTGCGCTGGCGCAGTCCGGCGTGCCCGCGCGCAGCATCTCCTACGTCGAGACGCACGGCACCGCGACGCCGATGGGCGACCCGATCGAGGTCGAGGGCCTGGTGCGCGCCTATGCGGCGCACACGGCCGACAAGGGCTTCTGCACCATCGGCTCGCTCAAGAGCAATGTCGGCCACATGGTCACCGCCGCCGGCGCGGCGGGGCTGATCAAGACCGCGCTCGCGCTGCACAGCGAGGCGATCCCGGCCAGCCTGCACTACGAGGCGCCGAACCCGGCCATCGACTTCGACTCGACGCCCTTCAGCGTCAACAGCCAGCTGCGCCCCTGGCCGCGCGAAGCCGCGCCGCGGCGCGCGGGCGTCAGCAGCTTCGGCGTGGGCGGCACCAATGCGCACGTGATCGTGGAAGAGGCGCCGCTGCGCGAGCCCTCCGACCCCGCCACCGGCCCGCAGCTGCTGATGCTGTCGGCCCGCTCGCCGGCCGCGCTCGCAACCGCCGCAGCCCAGCTGGCCGAGCATCTCGACGCCCACCGCGAAGTTCCGCTGGCCGACGTCGCCCACACGCTGCGCGTCGGCCGCAAGGCCTTTGCCCAGCGCGCCTGCGTGGTCGCCGAATCGATCGACGAAGCCGTGGCCGCCTTGCGCACCGCGGATTCACCGGCCCGCGCCGGCGCCGCCGCGCCGGCCTGGATGCCGCAGCCGGTCTTCATGTTCCCCGGCCAGGGCGCGCAGTACGCCGGCATGGGCCTCGCCCTGCATGCGGCCGAGCCGGTGTTCCGCGCCGCCTTCGACGAGTGCCTCGCGGCCTTCGAAGGCGTGCTGGACTACGACCTGCGCGAGCGCATCGCCTCGAACGACGCCGCGGCGCTCTCGCCCACCTCGGTCACCCAGCCCGCCACCTTCGCGCTCGAATACGCGCTGGCCCGCCAGCTGATGTCGCTGGGCGTGACGCCCGTGGCGATGATCGGCCACAGCGTGGGCGAGTTCGCCGCCGCCGTGCTGGCCGGCGTGATGCGCCTGGAAGACGCCGCCCGCCTGGTCGCACGCCGCGGCGCGCTGATGCAGGCGCAGCCGGCGGGCATCATGCTCTCCGTCCGCATGGCCGCTGCCGAGCTGCTGCCGCTCCTGCCCGAAGGCATCTCGCTGGCCGCCGACAACGGCCCCGCCGTCTCGGTCGCCGCCGGGCCCGCCGAGGCCATCGAGCAGCTGCGCGCCGCACTGGAAGCCAAGGGCATCGTCGCCAAGGCGCTGCAGACCTCGCATGCCTTCCACTCCGCGATGATGGAACCGGCCGTCGCGCCCTTCGAGGCGCTGGTCGGCGAGCTCACGCTCTCGGCGCCGCGCCTGCCGATCTACTCGACCCTCACCGGCCGTCTGCTGACGGCCGAGGAAGCGACCGACCCGCGCTACTGGGCCCGCCACCTGCGCGAGACGGTGCGCTTCTCGCCCGCCGTGCGCGAGGTGCTGGCCCAACTCGCGCATCCGCTCTTCATCGAACTCGGCCCGCGCAACACCCTGGCCACGCTGGTGCGCCAGCATGCGACCAAGGCCCAGCCCGCGCCCGCCGTCTCGCTCTTGGCCGACCAGCCCGCGAGCGAGTGCGCCGCCTGGCGCCTGGCCGCCGGCCGGCTCTGGGCGCAAGGCGTCGAGATCGATCTTTCGCCGCTGGACCGGCGCGCGCGCAAGCACCGCGTGCGCCTGCCCACCACCCCCTTCGAGCGCAAGCGCTTCTGGGTCGACATCGCATCGTCGGCACCGGTCGCGCCTGCGCTTGTTTCTTCTCCCGCCCCCGCCGTCCCGCCCTCACCGATCCCGGAGTTGTCCATGACAGTTGCTGTTGCAGCCGCCACATCCGCGCCGCCCGCCCGCCGCGCCTCGCTCGTCACCCGCCTGCGCGAGCTGTTCGAGAACCTCTCCGGTGCCGACATGGCCGAGGTCGACGGGTCCGCGCCCTTCGTGGAGATCGGGCTGGACTCGCTCACGCTCACGCAAGCCGCGCTGCAGGTCAAGAAGACCTTCAAGGTCAACCTGACCTTCCGCCAGCTGATGGAGAGCTATCGCAGCTTCGACGCGCTGGCCGAGTTCCTCGATGCCACCCTGCCGCCCGAGGCCGCACCCGCGGCGCCGGTCGCCGCGGCAATGCCCGCGGCCGTGGCGCCGCAGCAAGCGGCGGCCGCCGTGCCGGCGGCAGCGATGCCGGCCCTGCAGCCGGTGCAGGTCCTGCAGCCCGTGCCCATGGCCACGGCGGCCGGCGGCACCCTGGTCCAGCAGGTCATCGCGCAACAGATGCAACTGATGCAACAGCAACTCGTATTGCTGTCGGCGGCGCCGACGGTGCCGGTCAGCCTGGGGCTGCCGGTCCCGGCGGTGGAGCAACCTACGCCCATGGCCACCGCCGCGGCCACGGCGTCCAACACCACGCCCGAGCCGGCGGCCGAGGAGCCGGTCCCGGCGCCGAAGTACGACGTCAAGAAGGCCTTCGGCGCGATCGCGCGCATCCACACGCAGAGCAAGGAGCCCACCGAGCGCCAGAAGGCGCGGCTGGCTGCCTTCATGCGCCGCTACGTGGAACGCACGAAGAAGAGCAAGGCCTTCACCGAGCACAACCGGGCGCACATGGCCGACCCGCGCGTGGTGAACGGCTTCCGCCCGGCCACCAAGGAGATCACCTACCAGATCGTGATCGAGCGCTCCAAGGGCTCGCGGATGTGGGACATCGACGGCAACGAGTACGTCGACACGCTCAACGGCTTCGGCATGAATCTCTTCGGCTGGACGCCGGACTTCATCAACGAGGCGGTGAAGAAGCAGCTCGAGCTGGGCTACGAGATCGGCCCGCAGCACCCGCTGGCGGCCGACGTGACCAGGCTCCTGTGCGAGCTCACCGGCTTCGACCGCGCGGGCCTGTGCAACACCGGCTCCGAGGCCGTGATGGCGGCGCTGCGCATCGCGCGCACCGTGACCGGCCGCAGCACGGTGGTGCTGTTCACCGGCTCCTACCACGGCACCTTCGACGAGGTGCTGGTGCGCGCCGGCCGCAGCGCCAGGGGCATGTCGGCCGCGCCCGGCGTGCTGCAGGGCATGTTCGGCGATGTGCGCGTGCTGGACTACGGCACGCCCGAGGCGCTGGAGTTTATCCGCGCCAACGCCGACGACCTGGCCGCGGTGCTGGTCGAGCCGGTGCAGAGCCGCCGGCCCGATTTCCAGCCGCGCGAGTTCCTGCGCGAGGTGCGCGCCATCACCGAGAAGTCCGAGACCTGCCTGATCTTCGACGAGGTCATCACCGGCTTCCGCTGCGACCTGGGCGGGGCGCAGGCGCTGTTCGGCATCCGCGCCGACCTCGCCACCTACGGCAAGGTGCTGGGCGGCGGCATGCCCGTCGGCGTGATCGCCGGCAAGCGCACCTACATGGATGCGCTGGACGGCGGTCCCTGGCAGTACGGCGACGACTCGGTGCCCACCGTGGGCGTGACCTACTTCGCCGGCACCTTCGTGCGCCATCCGCTGGCGCTGGCCGCCTCCAAGGCCGCGCTGGAGCACCTCAAGCAGGACAACAACAAGCTGCAGACCCAGCTCAACCTGCACACCGCGGCCATGGCCGACGAGCTCACGGCCTTCTGCCGCGAGGTCGGCGCGCCGCTGGAGATCCGCTACTTCTCGTCGCTGTGGCGCGTGAGCTGGCTGGAAGACCATCCGCTGCAGGACCTGCTGTTCGCGATGATGCGCAGCCGCGGCGTCCACATCCTGGACAACTTCCCCTGCTTCATGACCACCGCGCATTCGCAGCAGGACATCGCGACCATCAAGTCCGCCTTCAAGGAATCGATCGCCGAGATGCAGGAAGCCGAGCTGCTGCCGCGCCGCGCCGCGCCCAAGATGGCGCTCGATCCGGCACATCCTCCTACGCCGAATGCGCGCCTCGGACGGGACAAAGACGGGCAGCCCGCCTGGTTCGTGCCCGATCCCAAGGCCCAAGGCAAGTTCACCAAGTACCAAGCATGAGCAACGCTGCCGTCGCCATCCTGTCCCCCGAGGACACCGCCGAGGACTTCGATCCCTTTGCCTCGGGCCTGATCGAGCGCATCGTTCCGACGACCGAGGCGCAGCGCGAGGTCTGGCTCGGCGATCGCCTCAGCCCCGAGTCCTCGCTGGCCTACAACGAGTCGATGCGCCTGCGCCTGAAGGGCGCGCTGGACACGGCCGCGCTGACCCTGGCGCTGGACCGGCTGGTGGCGCGCCACGAGTCGCTGCGCGCCACCATCTCGCCGGACGGCACGCAGCTGCTGATCGGCGAGCCGGCCCCGGTCGCACTGGTGGAGCATGACCTGGGCACGCTCGATCCGGCTGCCCAGAAGCGCCGCCTGGAGGACGACGGCGTGGCCGTGGTGCTGGAGCGCTTCGACCTGGAGCACGGTCCGCTGTTCCGCGCCGCGCTCTACCGCCTCTCGCCCATCGACCACGTGCTGGTGCTGAGCGCCCACCACGCGATCTGCGACGGCTGGTCCTGGGGCGTGATCAGCCAGGACCTGGGCGCGCTCTATGCCGAGCAGACCGGCGCCGGCCCGGCGCTGGAGCCGGCCGCCCAATACTCCGACTACGCCGCCTGGGAGGTCCAGGAGGCCAACAGCCCCGAGATGGACGCCCACATCGGCTACTGGCTCGCGCGCTACGCCGGCGGCAGCCTGCCGGTGCTGGAGCTGCCGCTGGACCGCCCGCGTCCGCCGGTGCGCACCTTCAATGCCTACCGCATCGACCAGGTGCTGGACCAGGACCTGATCGAAGGCCTGCGCAAGTTCGGCGCCAAGACCGGCACCAGCCTCTTCGCCACCATGTTCAGCGCCTTCGCGGCCATGCTGCACCGCCTGACGGCGCAGGACGACCTGGTGGTCGGCATCGCCGCCGCCGGCCAGATGCCGAGCGACATGCCCTCGCTGGTGGGCCACTGCGTCAACCTGCTGCCGATCCGCGTCGCGGTCGATGCGCAGGCCCCCTTCGACCAGCTGGCGCGCGCCTGCGGCAGCGTCTTGCTCGACGCCTTCGAGCACCAGACCCTGGGCTACGGCGCGCTGCTCAAGAAGCTGCCGGTGCCGCGCGACCCCAGCCGCCTGCCGCTGGTGAACGTGCTGTTCAACGTCGACCGCGATGCGGCGCCCAACGACGGCAACTTCCCCGAGCTCAAGGTCGAGCAGAGCACCATCGGCCGGCGCTACGAGAACTTCGAGCTGTTCCTGAACATCACGCCCGTGGTGGGCGGCATGCAGATGGAGGCCCAGTACAACGCCGACCTCTACGACGACGCGACCGTGCGCCGCTGGCTGGGCATGTACGAGCAGCTGCTGCGCGACGTGGTGCGCCAGCCTTCTCAGCCCGTGGGCCGGCTCGCGCTGCTGTCGCACGAGCAGGCGCACGCCCTGGCGGCCCTGCAGCCGGCGCCGACGCCGATCGAAGGCGCGCCGCTGATGCATGCGGGCTTCCTGGCGCACGCGGCCTCGCAGCCCGGGCGCCCCGCGCTGCGCGACGGCGCCCAGCGCCTGAGCTACCGAGAGCTCGACGAGCGCGCCAACCGCCTGGCCCACGCGCTGCGCGCACGCGGCATGGGCCGCGGCGAACGCGTCGGCCTCTGCCTGGACCGCGGCTTCGACATGTTCGTGGCGCTGCTCGCGGTGCTCAAGAGCGGCGCGGCCTACGTGCCGCTGGACCCGGCCTTCCCGCAGGCCCGGCTCGACTACTACGCCGAGGATGCGAAGCTCGGCCTGCTGCTGACCTCCTCCACCATCGCCGCCGCGCCCAAGGCCTGGCGCGAGGACGCCGCCGAGCGCGTGCTCCTGCTCGACCGCGACACGGCCTGGCTCGAGCAGCCCGCCACGGCCCTGCCGCCCGGCCCGCAGGACGCGCAGGCCGAAGACACGGCCTACGTGATCTACACCTCCGGCTCCACCGGCAAGCCCAAGGGCGTGTGCGTGCCGCACCGCGCGGTCGCCAACCTGATGCAGACCATGCAGCGCGAGCCCGGCATCGGCCCGGACGACCGGCTCGCCGCCGTCACCACCCTGTCCTTCGACATGGCGGTGCCCGAGGTCATGCTGCCGCTGGCCGCCGGCGCCGAGATCGTGATCGTGCAGCGCGAGGTCGCGATGGACGGCAACCGCCTGCGCGCCACGCTCGAATCCGAAGCCATCACCATCCTGCAGGCCACGCCCGGCATGTGGCGCCTGCTGCTCGATGCGCAGTGGTCCGGCCCGCGCGGCTTCCGCGCCTGGATCGGCGCCGAGCCGGTGCCGGCCGAGCTTTCGCTCGAGCTGATGGACCGCACCAGCGAGCTGTGGAACCTCTACGGCCCGACCGAGACCACCGTCTGGTCCACCGTCTGGCGCATGGAGCGCCCGATCGTGGCGGCGCGCGGCGTCTCCATCGGCAAGCCGATGGCCAACACCGGCGTCTGGATCCTCGACGCCAACCTGCAGCCCTGCCCCATCGGCGTGCCGGGCGAGATCTGCATCAGCGGCCTGGGCGTGACCCTGGGCTACCTGGAGCGCCCCGAGCTGACGGCCGAGCGCTTCGTCACGACGGCGATCGACGGCGTGCCAACGCTGATCTACCGCAGCGGCGACCGCGGCCGCTGGCGCAACGACGGCCTGCTGGAGCACATGGGCCGCTTCGACTTCCAGGTGAAGGTGCGGGGCTACCGCATCGAGTTGGGCGAGATCGAGGCCCGCTGCAACGAGGTCGAGGGCGTGGCGCGCAGCGTGGTGATCACGCGCGAGGACCAGCCGGGCGACGTGCGCCTGGTGGCCTACCTCGCACCTTCGCCGGGCGCCACCGTGGACCTGGCCGCAGTCGACCGCCACCTGCGCAGCCGCCTGCCGCAGTACATGGTGCCGCAGCATGTGGTGCCGCTGGACGCCATCCCGCTGCTGCCCAACGGCAAGGTGGACCGCAAGGCCCTGCCCAAGCCCAGCGCCACGCACCAGGACGCGGGCGAGCGCCTCGCTCCGCGCAACGAGCGCGAGGCGCTGGTGCTGCAGACCATGGAGCGCGTGCTCAACCTGCCGGGCCTGGGCATCCGCGACGATTTCTTCTCGCTGGGCGGCCACTCGCTGCTGGCGGCGCGGCTGACGACGCTGCTGAGCCGCGAGTTGAATCTGACGGTGCCGCTGCGCCTGCTCTTCGAGGCGCCGACCGCCGAGCGCCTGGCCGCCGCCATCGAGGGCTTGAACGGCAGCAATGCGCCGCGCAGCGCGCCGATCGCGCACATGGCCGATCGCCGCAGCGCGCCGCTCACGCCGATGCAGGAGCGCATCCGCTTCGTCGAGGAGCTGCACCCGGGCCGGCCGACCTACAACGCACCCTCGGCGCACCGCCTCGGCGGGCCGCTGGACGTGCAGAAGTTCAAGGCCGCGCTTGCGATGATCATCGAGCGCCAGCCCTCGCTGCGCACCGCCATCGGACCCGACCCGGCCACCGGCGAGCCCGCCGCGCTGATCGCGAGCAAGGTGAACTACGAGCTGCCGGTCATCGACCTGGGCACGCTGCCGGAAGACCAGCGCGAGGCCGAGCTGGTCGAGCGCATGCACGCGCTGGCCGAGCGGCCGATCGACATCCACCAGGCGCCCATGTTCCACGCGGCGCTGTTCCGCATCGCCGAGAACGACCACGCCTTCGTGTTCGTGCCGCACCACCTGGTCTGGGACGGCTGGTCCTTCGACGTGCTGCAGAGCGAGCTCTCCACGATCTACGGCGCCCTGGTGCGCGGCGAGCAGCACGGCCTGCCACCGCTGGCCGTGACCCACGGCGACTATGCCGACTGGTATGCGAAGTGGCTGACCGAGCCCGAGTTCGAGTCGCAGCTGCGCTACTGGAAGGACCGCTTCGCCAACTCGCCCACGCCCAAGGCGCCGCGCACCGACATGCCGCGCAAGGCCGGCATGAGCGGCCAGGGCGGCGCGCACTGGATCAACGTCGACAAGGCGCTCACCGAGCGGCTGCGCGAGATCGGCCAGCGCAACGACGTCACGCTCAACATGCTGACGCTGGGCATCTACATTCTGATGATGAGCAGCATCATCGACAGCCGCGCCATCGTCATCGCGACGCCGGTGCGCGGCCGCGAGGCGCCCGAGCTGGAGCCGGTGATGGGCTTCTTCAACAACGTGCTGCCGCTGTCCTTCCAGGTCGACCCCTCCCTGCGCTTCGGCGAGTTCATGCGCTACGTGAAGCAGGAGCTGATCGCGGTGATGAGCCACCAGCAGATTCCCTTCGAGCGCCTCGTGAGCGAGCCCGAGTTCGTGGAGCGGGCACAGGGCGTGGGGCTGTACCAGGCGCTGTTCTCCTTCCAGGACGCCCGCGAGCGGCCGCGCGACATCGGCGGCCTCGCGCACCGGCAGATGCACCTGCCGCAGCGCGGCGCGACCGACGACCTCGGCATCTGGCTGATGGACAAGCCCCAGGGCCTGGAAGGCGCCGTGGTCTACAACGCCGACATCTACCAGCGCGAGACCGGCGCCGCCTTCAAGGAGCGCTACATGGAGCTGCTGCGCCAGGTGGCCCAGCAGCCGGATGCGACGCTGGCGGCGATCTCCTCGCCGGAAGGCTCGGAGAGCGCGGTCTACCTGCAGCGCCTGGCTGCGGGCGCGGCACCGGCGCCCAGTGCGGCCGAGACCGTGGCCGCGCGGCCCGCGCAGGCACAGCCGGTGCTGCTCCTGCCCGAGCAGGCCAAGCTGGCGCAGATCTGGGCCAGCGCGCTGGCCGTCGACGTCAACGACATCCGCGCCAACGACAACTTCTTCGACCTGGGCGGCGACTCGCTGCTGGCGATGCGCGTGGTGCAGCAGGCCGAGCAGGTGATGGGCTTCCGCGTGGAGCCGCGGCGCTACGTGTTCGAGAGCCTGGGGCAGCTGGCCTCGGCCGCCGCGGGAACGGCGATCGAGGCGGTCTCCGCCCAGGCCGCCGACAGCGGCGCCAAGCGCGGCGGGCTGCTCGGCCGTGTGCTGGGCTGGGGCCGCAAGGGCTGAAGGAAAGCGCCATGACGACCGTGCAGCTCCCCTCCTCGATGCACTGCCGGCTGTGGCAGGTGGACCTGGACGCCACGCCGGCGCCGCAGGCCGTGGCTTCGCTCTCGGAAGCGGAATGGGAGCGCGCACGGCGCTTCGTCTTCAAGCGCGATCGCAACCGCTTCATTGCGGCCCATGCGGCGCTGCGCGAGACGCTCTCGTCGCAATGCGGCATCCCGGCCTCGATGCTGGAGTTCGCGCTGGGCCCCTTCGGCAAGCCGACCCTGGTCGAGCACGGCGGCCTGCGCTTCAACCTCAGCCACAGCGAGTCGCTGGCCCTGATCGCCGTCTGCGACGATGCCGAGGTGGGCGCCGACATCGAGCTGCTGCGCCCGATGCCCGACGCCGAGGCCCTGGCCGAGACCTACTTCACCCCCGCCGAGCGGCTCGCGCTGGCGGCGTTGCCAGCCGAGGCGCGCGAGCGCGCCTTCCTCTGCTGCTGGACGCGCAAGGAGGCCTGCCTCAAGGCCACCGGCATGGGCCTGTCGGTGGACACGCGCAGCTTCGAGGTGGGCGTCGCGCCCGACGCGCGCGAAGTGAAGATCGACGCGGCGGACGGCGTTGCGCGCCTCGCGCTGTCCTCTTTCCACGATGTCCAGGGAGCGCTGTGCGCCGTGGCCCGCGTGCTGGCCTGCGGGCCCGCCGCGGCGGCGTGCCGGCCCCTGGTCGACAACGAGATCTACGCATGACCCCGATGCTCTTCGGCCCGGCCTCCAGGCAGCTGTTCGGGCTCTTCCACGCACCCGAGCGCGACGGCAAGCTCGCGGTGCTGATCTGCATGCCCCTGGGCCAGGAGGCCGTGCGCGGGCACCGGCTGTTCCGCGTGCTGTCCGACCGGCTCGCGCGGGCCGGCGTGGCGGTGCTGCGCTTCGACTACCACGGCAGCGGCGACTCGCCCGGCGAGGACACCGACGGCGACCTCGAGGGCTGGCGACGCGACGTCTGCACTGCGCACGAGGAGCTGCGGCGCCGCACCGGCGCCCGGCGCATCATCTGGCTCGGCGCGCGTCTGGGCGCGACGCTGGCGGTGATGGCGGCCAAGAGCGGCCGCTGCGACCCGGCGCGGCTCATCCTGTGGGACCCGATCGTGGACGGCGCGCGCTACCTCGAAACGCTGCGCGCCGGCCATGTCGATGCGCTGGAGCGTTCCTTCTGCGTGCCCGACCCGGCCTGGCGCCGCCAGCTGGCCCGCGACCCCGATGCCTTCACCGGGGAGATCTTCGGCTTCGGTGTGTCGCCGCTGATGCGCGATCAAATGCGCGCGCTCGCGCCGGCAACCTTGCAGCTCACCGCGCTGCACGAGACAGTCGTCCTCGCCGATGCCGAGGACCACGCAGCACAACAATGGGCGGCCCAGGAGACGGCCCGCCACATGCCGGTGCGGGCTTCGACCTTCGCGCATCCCCTGATATGGACGTCCGATCCGCACCCCAATAATGCAATGGTTCCCACGGAGGCGCTGCAGAGACTGCTGGCGGCAATACATGAGTGACTACAAAGAGACACCTGTCCAGTTCGGGCCCGACGGCTCGCTGATCGGCATCATCACCACGCCGGCCGAGGGGCCGCTGGCGCCGGTAGCTTGCCTGATGCTCAATATGGGCGCGAACCATCACATCGGCCCGCGGCGCATCAACGTCAAGCTCGCGCGCGAGATGGCGGGGCGCGGCATCAGCTGCATCCGCATGGACCTCGCGGGCTTGGGCGACAGCGGCCCGGCCAGCGGCTCCGAGCACTTCCTCACGCAGGCGGTGCTGGACCTGCAAGCGGCGATGAACCTGATCCAGACCATGCTGGGCGTGCGCCGCTTCATCGTGATCGGCCTGTGCTCCGGCGCGACCAACGGCCTGTCGCTGGCGGTGGCCGACTCCCGCGTGGTGGGCCTGCTGATGTTCGACGGCTATGCCTTCCCCGGCCGGCGCGCGCAGCTGGAGCGCCAGTTCCGCCGCGCGCTGGCGGCGCCCACCAACCCGGCGGTGATCGGCAAGACGGCGCGCTGGCTGCAGCGCAAGTTCTCCGCCAAGGCGGCCGCGGCGGCTGCGCCGCACATTTTCGAGCCCGACCCGCCGGAGGTCACGGCCGCGGTGTTCCGCCGTTCGATGACGCAGGTCGCGGAGCGCAACGTGGCGGTGCTCCTGTTCTACACCGGCACCATGCACGTGACCGACCGCAAGCGCGACCAGCTCGGCCCCTTCGCGAACGAGGCCTTCACGCAGCGCTTCGAGTACCGCTTCATCGGCGAGATCGACCACAGCCTGACCTCGATGGAATCGCAGCGGATCTTCATGGAGGTGGTGTGCGACTGGGCGCTGCGGGTGGTGCAGGGTGCAGCGGCCACCTCGTCGTCGACGCATGCCGCGGCGGCGGCACGCACCGGCGGCGGGCAGTTCGCGGGCAGCAGGCCGGCGGTGGCCTTGCAGCGGGATCCGGTGATCTAGGCGCCCGGGCCCGACGGCCCTTTGCGGCGCTTGCCCTCGGCCGAGGTGCCGGCAGCCGTGCCCCTGAATTCGTAGGCGGCGCAGATCTGCTTCTGGAGCAAGCCGGCCGGTCCGGTCAGCGGCCGGCTGCCGCGATTCACCAGCCCGATGTCGCGATAAAAAGTGTGGCGGCCCAGGTCGATCGCGCGGACCGATGCGGGCCAGCGCCGGTGCGTGGCGGTCTGCGGCACCAGGGCCATGCCAACGCCCTTGGCCACCAGGGCCACGATGGCGTCCAGTTCGTCGAGCTCGCAGATGTCCTGCACGTCCACGTGCGCCGCGCGCAGGAAGCGGTCGACCTGCCGGCCGCCGAAGGACGAGCGGTCGTAGCGCACGAATGGATGGCGGGACAGCAGCGCCGCCCAGTCGTCGCCTTCGACCCGCCGCGGAACCAGCAGTCGGAAGGGCTCGTGGGCCAGCGTGGTCCAGCGCAGGTCGCTTTGCAGCGCGAAGGGCGGGCGGATGATGACCGCCATGTCGATATCGCCGGCATCCACGCGGTTGAGCAGCTCCATCGACACCCCGGGCAGCACGCGGGTGCGGCAGCCCGGGGCCTGCCGGTGGAAGGCTGCCAGCGCTTCGGCCAGTAGCAGGCGCTGCGCGGACGCGATCGCGCCGATGTGGAGCACCTCTGCCGCGCGCGATGCGGCGTGGCGCGAGCCCAGCTGGCCGTAGAGCCCGATCAGCTCCGTGGCCTGCGCCAGCGTCTCCTGGCCCATCGCATTCAGGCGCGCAGAGCGGCCGGTGCGGTCGAAGAGCACGAAGCCGAGCTCCGTCTCCAGCCGCTGCATCTGGGCGCTGACCGCCGCTTGCGTCAGGCCGATCTTCTGGCCGGCGGCGGCGAAGGTGCCTTCGCGGGCGACGGCGATGAAGGTCTTCAGCTCGCGGATCATTCACAAATTCTGTTGATGCTTCGGGCAAATATATATTGATTTTCTTTCTTCTCCTGCGCCCCTAGGATCACGCATCCTCCTCCACACCAGCCCCGCCGCGATGCTCACCCCGACCACCAACCCCGCCCTGCTGTCCCCGTTCCACCTCGCCTTCCCGGTGCATGACCTGGTGCTGGCCCGCCGGTTCTACGGCGAGCTGCTGGGCTGCCCCGAGGGCCGCAGTGCGGACGACTGGGTGGACTTCAACTTCTACGGCCACCAGATCGTGGCCCACCTCGCGCCGGGCGAGACCGGCGCGTCGCAGCGCAATGCGGTCGACGGGCACGGCGTGCCGGTACGGCATTTCGGCATCGTGCTGCCGATGCCCGACTGGGAGGCGATGGCGGCTCGGCTGAAGGCGCACGGCGTCGAATTCGTGATCGAGCCGTACATCCGCTTCAAGGGCGAGCCGGGCGAGCAGGCGACGATGTTCTTCCTCGACCCGTCGGGGAATGCGCTGGAGTTGAAAGCCTTCGCCGATATCGGCCGCCTGTTCGCGAAGTAGCGAAACCGAAGCTGCGCTCGGTCGAAGGGCCGGTGCCCTCACCCCTGCCCTCTGCCGGAGGGAGAGGGAGCAAAGCGGGTTCAGGCGGGCGTGGCGGCCCGGAGCTTCTCGCCCGGCAGCTCCTGCATCGGCCCGCTCCCGCTGTAGCGGTCCAGCGCCAGGTAGATGGCCGGCGTGATGTACAGCGTGATCACCTGCGAGAACAGCAACCCGCCGACCACCGCGACGCCCAACGGCTGGCGCAGCTCGGCACCGGCGCCCAGACCCAGCGCGAGCGGCAGCGCGCCCATCAGGGCAGCCAAGGTGGTCATCAGGATCGGGCGGAAGCGCAGCCGGCAGGCCTCGCGGATCGCCTCCACCGGCTGCATGCCCTGGGTGCGCTGCGCGTCGAGCGCGAAGTCGATCATCATGATCGCGTTCTTCTTGACGATGCCGATCAAGAGCAGGATGCCGATGGTCGCGATCAGCGTCAGGTCGAAGCCGAAGAGCTTGAGCGAGAGCAGCGCTCCCACCGCCGCCGAGGGCAGGCCCGCGAGGATGGTGAGCGGGTGGATGTAGCTCTCGTAGAGCACGCCCAGCAGCACGTAGATGACCAGCACCGCCAGCACGAGCAGCACCGCCTGGCTGGCCTGCGAGCTCTGGAACACGGCCGCGTCGCCGCCGTAGCTGGTGATGATCGAGGGCGGGACCTTGAGCTCGGCCTTGAAGCGATCGATCTTGGCGGTCGCGTTGCCCAAGGGCACCTCGGGCGCCAGGTTGAAGGACACCGTCACGGCCTGCAACTGGCCCTGGTGGTTGACCGAGGTCGGGCCCACAGTGCGCTTGACCGTCGAGAAGGCCGACAGCGGCACGAGCTGCCCGGCCTTGTTGCGCACCGACAGGCGCGACATGTCCTCCTCGAAGCGGCGGTCGTCGTCGGCCGCCGAGAGGATCACCTGGTAGGTGTTGCTGGGCGCGTAGATGCTGCCGATCTGGCGGTCGCCGTAGGCGTTGTAGAGCGCGGTGCGCAGGTCGCCGACGGCGACGCCGAGCACGCCGGCCTTGTCGCGGTCGATCTCCAGCGTGGCCTGCAGGCCGCGGTTCTGCGAGTCGCTGGTGACGTCGCGGAACTCCGGCTCGGCGCGCATGCGCTCCATCAGCTTCTCGGCCCACTCGTTGATCGCGCCGGCGTTCACGCTCTGCAGGGTGTACTGGAAGCGCGCCTTGCTCTGCCGGCCACCCAGGCGCAGGTTCTGCACCGGCTGCATGTAGACGGCGACGCCGGGGATCTCGCGGAAGCGCTTGCGCAGCTGCTCCAGCACCTGCGGCATGCGCGGCCGCTCGCCGCGCGGCTTGAGCACCGCGAACAGGCGGCCGGCGTTCTGCGTGGCGGTGGGGCCGCCGACGCCGATGAAGGAGTTGACGTAGGCCACGCTCGGGTCGGCCATCAGCGCATCGGCGACGCGGTCCTGCAGCACCTTCATCGCCGGGAAAGAGATGTCCTCGGCGGCCTCGGTCGTGATCTGGATCTGGCCGATGTCCTCCTCGGGGAAGAAGCCCTTCGGAATGCTGATGAACATCCAGGCCGTGAGCGCGAAGGTCGCGGCCGCCAACCCCAGCATCAGATTGCGGTGGTGCAGCGTCCAGTCGAGCGTGCGCATGTAGTTGCCGTGAACCCAGCGGTAGCCGCGCTCGAAGCCGCGGCCAATCGCGGTGCCGGGCTCGGGATGCGTTTCTTCGTGGTCCTCGGCCACGCCGCCTTCGCGCGGCTGGTGCCGCAGGAGCCGGCTCGCCAGCATCGGCACAAGGGTGAGCGAGACCACGGCCGACACCATGACCGCCAGGCCCACCACCACCGCGAATTCGTGGAACAGCAGGCCAATCACGCCGGGCATGAAGAAGATCGGGATGAACACCGCCACCAGCGAGATCGAGATCGAGATGATGGTGAAGCCCACCTCGCGCGAACCGCGCAGCGCGGCCGCCATCGGCTCCATGCCCTTCTCGACGTAGCGCATGATGTTTTCCAGCACCACGATGGCGTCGTCCACCACCAGGCCCACCGCCAGCGTGATGCCCAGCAGCGAGACGTTGTCCAGGCTGTAGCCGAAGGCGTAGAGCAGCGCCACGGCGCCGATCAGCGAGATGGGGATGGTGGCCGCGGGAATCAGCGTGGCGACCACGCGGTGCAGGAACAGGAAGATCACCAGCACCACCAGCAGCACGGTGCCCAGCAGCGTGAGCTGCACGTCGTGCACCGCCTCGCGGATGGAGATGGAGCGGTCGTTGACCATGTTGATCTCGACCGACTGCGGCAGCTCGTCGCGGAAGCGCGGCATCAGCGCGCGCACGGCGTCCACCACCTGCACCGTGTTGGCATTGGGCTGGCGCAGCACGGCCAGCGAGATCGAGCTCTCGCCGTTGAAGCTGCTGGCGGTCTTGACGGACTCGAAGCTGTCCTCGATGGTGGCCACCTCGTCCAGCCGCACCGGGGCGCCGTTGCGCTGGCCGACGATCACCTTGGCGAAATCGGCCGCCTTGAGCATCTGCTCGTTGGCCTGGATGGTGAGCGTCTGGCGCGGGCCGTCGAGCACGCCCACCGGCGTGTTCGCATTGGCCAGGCGCACCGCGTTGGCCAGCTCGTCGAGGGTGATGTTGCGGGCGTTGAGCAGGTCGGCATCGGCCTTCACGCGCACGGCGAAGGCCTTGCGGCCGTAGACCGCGACCTGGGCCACGCCGTCGATGGTGGAGAGCGTGGGCGAGATCAGGTTCTCGGCATAGTCGTTGAGCTCCGACGGCGTCATCGAGGGCGAGACCAGCGAGATGAAGAGCACCGGCGCATCGGCCGGGTTGACCTTGCGGTACGAGGGCATCTGCGTCAGCTCGACCGGCAGCTGGCGCTGCGCGCGCAGCAGCGCCGCCTGCACGTCGACCGCGGCGGCATCGATGTCGCGGCTGCTGACGAATTCCAGCGTGATCGAGCTCACGCCCTGGGTGTTGACCGAGCTGATGGTCTGCAGCCCGGGGATGGTGGAGAACTGCTTTTCCAGCGGCAGCGCGACCGAGGAGGCCATGGTGTCGGGACTGGCGCCCGGCAGCTGCGCATTGACGTTGATGACCGGCGTGTTGTAGCTGGGCAGTGCCGCGACCGGGATCTGGAAGTAGGCGAAGATGCCCGCCACCACCGCGGCGGCCGAGAGCAGCACCGTCATCGCGGGACGACGGATGCAGAGCTCGGAGATGTTCACTGGATAACCTCCGCCCTGCGGGCTGCGGTGCTATGAGCCTTCGGGACGGCCGTGCGGCTCATGTGCGCTCCCGCTCCGCGACCACGCTGGCGTTGCCGGGCTTGGCAGAGGCCGCGCTGCCCGGCGTCGCCTCCGGCGCGTTGCCGTTGGGGCGCTGCTGCGGCTGGGCGGCGCTGTCGAGCCGCACCTTGCCGCCCGGACGCACGTTCTGCTTGCCCTCGATCACCACCTGCTCGCCGGGCTCGACGCCGCGCACCGCGACCTGCGTGCCGAAGGTGTGCAAGGTCTCGACCTTGCGGCGCGTGGCCTTGTGCTCGGCGTCGACCACGTAGACCGAGCTGCCCTCGGCCAGCATCATGAGGGCGGCCGCGGGGATGACGGTCGCGCCCTCGAGGCTGCGCACGGTCACGCGGGTCTCGACGAACTGGCCGGGCCACAGGCCCTGGTCGGCGTTGTCGAACACCGCCTTGGCGCGCACGGTGCCGATCATCGGGTCGACCGTGTTGTCGACGAAGTTCAGCGTGCCCTTCATCGGCGTCTTGCGTCCGCTCACCAGCGCCTCGACCGGCGTGTGCGAGCGCGCGGCGGCCAGCAGGTCCTGGAGCTTGCCTTCGGGGACCGGGAAGCTCACCGCGATCGGGTCGAGCTGGGTGATGGTCACCAGCGTCAGGGTGGGCTGGACCAGGGTGCCCGGGTAGATGTTGACGGCGCCGATGCGCCCGGCGATGGGCGCGCGCAGCGTGGCGTAGCCCAGCGCCACTTGCGCCGACTGCACCGCCGCCTTGTCGGCGGCGACCGCGGCGCGCTGGGCCTCGAGCTGCGACAGCGTCGCGTCGGCGGCGGCCTTGGCGATGAAGTTCTGCGCCACCAGCTCCTGGCTGCGGCGGTACTGGCGCTCCAGGTCGGCCATCGTGGCCTCGTCCTTCTGCTGCTGGGCGCGGGCCTTGGCGAGGTTGGCTTGGTCGGGGCGGTCGTCGAGCGTGAAGAGCAACTGGCCTTGCTTGACGAACTGGCCTTCCTTCACATGCACCTCGCGCACGGTGTTCGTCACCTGCGGGCGCAGCTCCACGCTGTTGAGCGAGACCACGCTGCCGTTGACCTGCACGGTGACCGGCACGTCCTGCTTCTGCGCCGCCGCGAGCGTGACCAGGGCGGCTGCTCCGGCGCCCGGCCCGGCGCCCTTGCCGGCGGTGTTGCCGGCGGCCGGTGCGCCCGTCTGTGCCACGCCCTGGGTCCTGTTCCCGGCCCAGCGCCAGGCGCCGGCCGCGGTCAGGATCAGCACACCCGCGAGGGCGAGGACGAGTTTCTTGTTCATGAGCGCTTTTGGATGGGTAGAAAGCCGGCCACGGTTGACCGAGGCGCACTTTTGCCTGACAACAGCTATTGGATCAGGGGTGTGGGACTGCCGTCCATCGGTGCCGTAAAGATAAGTAAAGCGAATATGAAGCACCGCACGGAAGCCCGTCCGTTCGCCGCGGCGTGTGGGAGGCGGCCGCTAGAATCGCCGCTGTCCCACAGCCTCTGGATGAACACCATGAACCGCTGCAACCCTCCCTGGTCTGCTCTCATTTTGGTAGCACTGTGCGCCGTTCTGGCGCCCGCTGCTGCGCAGGAGCCGGTCCAGACCCAGAACGAGGCCGCGCTCGGCGGCCGCAACTTTCCCATCGGCACCCTGCGCGGGCGCTTCATGGTCGTGAATTCGCCCGACATCGAGCTCGACGGCGAGCCCAAGCAGCTCTCGCCCGGTGCCCGCATCCGCAGCGCCCAGCAGATGCTGGTGATGCCGGCGTACCTCACCGGCCAGAACCTGCTCGTCAACTACAAGCTCGACCCCGAAGGCAAGGTGAGCGAGGTCTGGATCCTCACGCCCGAGGAAGCCCAGGCCAAGCGCGAGTCGGCAGGAAAGCCGTTCCTGAACTTCTGGCCCTTCGTGGCCGACACCGGCCCGCGCGACGACGGCAAGACGCCGTTCGACCAACTGCCCCGCTACGGCCAGTAATCCTCGAACTCGGTGACCGGACGCGGAGGGCGCCCGCTCTTCACGTCCGGCGTTCCGCTTTCCGACGGCACCTCCACGGAGCCCACCCCATGACCCGCAAAGTTTTCATCAAGACCTTCGGCTGCCAGATGAACGAGTACGACTCGGACAAGATGGCCGACGTGCTGCGCGCCGCCGAGGGCTACGAGCCCACCCCCAACGTGGAAGAGGCCGACCTGATCCTCTTCAACACCTGCTCGGTGCGCGAGAAGGCGCAGGAAAAGGTGTTCTCCGACCTCGGCCGCGTGAAGCACCTCAAGGCGCGCGGCGTGAAGATCGGCGTCGGCGGCTGCGTGGCCAGCCAGGAAGGCGCGGCCATCATCGCGCGCGCGCCCTACGTCGACGTGGTCTTCGGCCCCCAGACCCTGCACCGCCTGCCCGAGCTGCTGCACGAGCGCGAGCGCGCGGGCCAGCCGCAGGTGGACATCAGCTTCCCCGAGATCGAGAAGTTCGACCACCTGCCGCCGGCACGGGTCGAGGGCGCGACCGCCTTCGTCTCGATCATGGAAGGCTGCTCCAAGTACTGCAGCTACTGCGTGGTGCCCTACACCCGCGGCGAGGAGGTGAACCGGCCGCTGGACGACGTGCTGGTCGAGATCGCCGGCCTGGCCGACCAGGGCGTGCGCGAGGTCACGCTGCTGGGCCAGAACGTCAATGCCTACCGCGGCCACATGGGCAGCACGGCCGAGATCGCCGACTTTGCGCTGCTCATCGAGTACATCGCCGAGATCCCCGGCATCGAGCGCATCCGCTACACCACCAGCCATCCGAACGAGTTCACGCCGCGGCTGATCGAGGCCTACGCCCGCGTGCCCAAGCTGGTGAGCCACCTGCACCTGCCGGTGCAGCACGGCAGCGACCGCATCCTGATGGCGATGAAGCGCGGCTACACGGCAATGGAATACAAGAGCACGGTGCGCAAGCTGCGCGCCATCCGCCCCGGCCTCTCGCTCTCCAGCGACTTCATCGTCGGCTTTCCGGGCGAGACCGACGCCGACTTCGAGAAGATGATGAAGCTGATCGACGAGCTGGAATTCGACAACAGCTTCAGCTTCATCTTCAGCCCGCGCCCCGGCACGCCGGCGGCGCAGTTGCACGACGACACGCCGCATGCGGTCAAGCTCGCGCGGCTGCAAAGGCTGCAGGCGGCGATCGACGCCAACGTCAAGCGCTTCGGCCAGGCCCTCGTGGGTACAGCCCAGCGCGTGCTGGTCGAAGGCCGCTCGCGCAAGGACGCGAGCGAGCTGATGGGCCGCACCGAGTGCAACCGTGCGGTCAACTTCGAAGGCGATCCGCGACTGGTCGGCCAGATGATCGACGTGCGCATCACCCGTTCGCTCGCCTACTCGCTGCGCGGCGAGGTGCCGACCGCCGAATCGGCCTCGTCGCCGGCCGCCCAGGCCGCGCTGGCCTCGGCCTGATGGCAGGCCTGAAGTCGGCGCGCGGCTCGTTCCAACAACTGCTGCTGTTCGCGTTCCTGCTGATCACCGCGCTGCTGGTGGGCGTGGCGCTGCGCTCGGTCTTCCAGTACGACGTGCTGATGACGCAGAGCCGCAACGCCGCAGGCCGCGCGCTCACGCTCTCCGGCGCGGCGCAGTCCCTGGCCGAGCGCAGCGCCGCGATGGAGCGCGCCGGACGCCAGTCGCTGGTGCTCAACGACGCGGTGCTGCGACGCCGCTTCGACGATGCGGCGCGCGACGCCAATCACGCGCTCGACCGCCTGGGCGCGAACGGCCTGCCCTCCACCGGCCTCGACCTGTGGCGCGGCCAGCTGGCCGTGATCGAGGGGCTGATGAGCGGTGCGCCGGAAACCGCGCTCGCGCGCGAGAGCTCGATGGCGATGCAGTTCCGCGACCTCGACGCGCTCAACACCAACATCGCGCAGCAGGCCCAGATCCTGATCGAGACGCAGAACAACGCGCTGGCGCAGCGCATCGAGAACGCGCGCCGGCGGCTGATGCGCGAGGTGCTGGCCGCCAGCGCAGTGGCGGTGGCGCTCGCGCTGGCCTTCGGCGTCTGGCTGGCGCGGCCCTTCAAGCGGCTGCAGCGCGCCATCGTCGGACTGGGCGAGAACCGGCTGGACGAGCCGATCGACATCCGCGGCGCGGCCGACGTGCGCCGCATCTCGCAGCAGCTCGAGTGGCTGCGGCTGCGGCTGACCGAGCTGGACGCCGACAAGGCACGCTTCCTGCGCCACGTCTCGCATGAGCTCAAGACCCCGCTGGCGGCGCTGCGCGAAGGCGTGTCGCTGCTGGAGGACGGCGTGACCGGCGCCCTGAACCCGGCGCAGCGCGAGGTGGCGCAGATCCTGCAGCAGAACACCGTCGCGCTGCAGGGCCAGATCGAGGCGTTGCTGCGCTTCAACGCGGCGGCTTTCGAGGCGCGCGAGCTGCGCCGCCAGCGCACGCCGCTGTTGCCGCTGATCGAGGAGCAGATCGAGGCCCAGCGCCTGCAATGGCAGGCCAACGGGCTGACGGTGCGGGCCGAGGGCGAGCCGCTCGCGGTGGTGGTGGACCCGGTGAAGCTGGGCACGGCGCTGGCCAACCTGCTGTCGAACGCGATCCGTTATTCGGCGCGGGGGGGCACCATCGTGATCACCGTGTCGAGCACGCCGGACACCGTTGGCATCGAGATCCAGGACGCGGGCCCGGGCATCGCCGAGGCCGACCGCGACCGCATCTTCGAGCCTTTCTACCGCGGCGAGCGCCAACCCCAGCATGCCGTCAAGGGCACCGGCATCGGACTGTCGATCGTGCAGGAGTACATTGCAGCTCATGGCGGCCGCATCACGCTGCTGCCCGAGGGACCCGGGGCGCGCTTCCGCATCGAGCTGCCGCGCTCCGCCTGACCACCGCCCCCGCTTCTAGCGTTTTTCTCCGACCTCATGTTCTTCAGTTCGATCGCTCGCAGATCCGCATTCGCCATGACCGTGGTCGTCATGCCGCTGCTGCTCGCCGCATGCGCCGCGCCGTCCAAGCCGCCGGCCGAAGCCGTCGCCGTGCAGCCGCCACCACCCCCACCGCCGCCCCCGCCGCCGGTGCAGCCCGTCGAAGCCGAGCCGATGGCGCCGGCCACGCAGCCGGCGCTGATCTTCACGCAGCTCACGCAAGGCCCGGTGGCCGCCCTGCTCGTGTACGCCGACAAGGTGCGGCCATTGGGCGGCAACGAGCTCGCCAACGAGATTTCGCGCCTGGGCGAGCCGGGCGAGCAGCCCTTGGTGCAGATGCAGCTGGCGATGCTGCTGGCGCAGACCCGCTCGCCGGCCGATCTCGCGCGCGCGCTCGGCCTGCTGCAGCGTGTGATCGCCAACCCGGCGAACGAGGCCCAGGCCCTGCATCCACTGGCCCGGCTGCTGGCCGCACGCTACCAGGAGCAGCGCCGCGTCGAGGACGATCGCGACCGCCAGGCGCAGCAGCTGCGCGACAGCCAGCGCCGCATCGACCAGCTGACCGACCGGATCGAGGCGCTGCGGGCGATCGAGCGCAGCTTCTCGCGTCCCAACAACCCGCCGCCCGTCGCGCCGGCGGCACCCAAGGCTGCACCATGAACACCACCCCTGGCTCCGCGAAAGACCCGCCCGGCGCCCGCCTGCTGGTGGTGGACGACGACGCCGACATGCTGCGGCTGCTGTCGATGCGGCTCACGGCGGCCGGCTACCAGGTGACGGCCGTGACCTCGGCCGAATCGGCGCTGACGCAGCTCGAGATCGAGCATCCCCAGCTGGTGCTGAGCGACGTGCGCCTGCCCGGGCGCGACGGCCTGCAGCTCTTCGACGAGGTTCGCAAGCGCCATCCCACGCTGCCGGTGATCCTGCTGACGGCGCACGGCACCATTCCCGACGCGGTCGAGGCCACCGCGCGCGGTGTCTTCACCTACCTCACCAAGCCCTACGACGCACGCGAGCTGCTCGACAAGATCGCGCAGGCCCTGGCGCTGGGCGCGCCCGCGCCCAGCGGCGGCAAGGTCGGCGACGAGAGCTGGCGCTCGGAGATCGTGAGCCGCAGCAACCGCATGGCCGAGCTGCTGGCCGAGGCCCGGATGGTGGCCAAGTCGGACGCCAGCGTGCTGCTGCGCGGCGACAGCGGCGCCGGCAAGGAACTGCTGGCCCGCGCCATCCATCGCGCCAGCGCACGCGCCGACAAGCCCTTCGTGGCAGTCAACTGCGGGGCCATTCCGGAGGCGCTGCTGGAGTCCGAGCTGTTCGGGCATATGAAGGGCGCCTTCACCGACGCGGTCGCCAATCACAAGGGCCTGTTCCAGCAGGCCGACGGCGGCACCCTGCTGCTCGACGAGATCGGCGACATGCCCCCGGCCCTGCAGGTCAAGCTGCTGCGGGTGCTGCAGGAGCACGCCGTGCGGCCGGTCGGCTCGACGCAATCGATCGAGGTCGATGTGCGGATCATCTCCGCCACCCACCGCGACCTCGATGCCGCGATGGAGGCCGGGCAGTTCCGCGAGGACCTCTACTACCGTCTCAACGTCGTGACACTCCAGCTGCCGCCCCTGTCGGCGCGGCGCGAGGACATTCCGCTCCTGGCCAACCATTTCCTGAACCGGCTCTCGAGCAAGTACGGCAAGCGGCTGTCGGGCTTCGCCCCGGAGGCGCTGAAGGCGCTGACCATGGCGCCCTGGCCGGGCAACGTGCGCCAGCTGTTCAACGTGGTCGAGCAGGTCTGCGCCCTGTCGAGCTCGCCGCTGATCCCGCTGGCGCTGGTGCAGCGGGCGCTGCGCTCGCCCAGCGTCGAGGTCCAGACCTATGCCGAGGCCAAGCAGCGCTTCGAGCGCGAATACCTGGTCGGCCTGCTCAAGCTGACCGACGGCAACGTGGCCGACGCGGCACGCCTGGCAGACCGCAACCGCACCGAGTTCTATCGCCTGCTGCAGAAGAACGGGCTCACCGCCGGGCACTTCAAATCCGATGCCGTGTCGCCGGGCGGCGATGCTGTCGCCGAAGAGCGACGACCCTAAGTGCTTGATTTCATTGGGAATTCACTTCCCCTTCACTAGCCTTGTCGGGATTCGGCGACAAATTCGGGGGTTTTGGAGGTCTTTAGACCTCAAAAGCCGGTCCCAGCGCTGCCGAATCGCGCTAAGCGGTTGATCTGAAAGAGTTTTTCCAGGCTGGCACGGGGTTTGCCCTTAGAAGGGCATGACAGCACTTACCAGCCCATCTTTCGCACTGCGTCCGCAGCGCGACGGCCTGCGTCAAAAGCAGTTTTCCCTCTCGCGGTCCCGTGCCGCGGGTCATCCGCCCGCCGGCCTGGGCCAATCCGGCGGTGCGGCACCGGACTGCGTCTTCAAGCGCTTTCCGGCAATCGGCGACACGCCTTCCGTCGACAAGCAACGGGGGTGAGTCGCATATGAAGCCCAACGATTTCTCCCAGCTCAACGTTCTCACCGAAGCGGATTTTTCCCGCCGCAGCATGCTGCGTGAAGAACGCCACCCCAACTCGGTCACCGCGCCGCCCATCAACCGCGGCTCGATGACGCCCCGCCCCTGGCGCGGCTTCTGGAACAGCATAGGCACGGCGCTGCTCGTCAAGCTCGGCGCCGGCGGCAAGGCAGCGGCCCGCGCGTCGCGCGCACCGCAGGCCACCCAGGCCTGGCAGCGCGCGGCCCAGCAGCGGCGCATGGCCTTTCTGGCGCTCACCGTGGTCAGCACGGTGATCGCATCCGCGCTGTTCGCGGGGGTGCAGCCCGACTACGAGAGCCTCTGGCTCGAATACAGCCAGATCGCCCTCTACGGCCTGCTCTCAGGCTGGGTGGTGACCGGCTTCGTGACCGCGCTGATGGGCTTCTATGTCTCGGTGCGCGGCGACAAGCACGCGCTGTCGGCCAAGCAAGTGGCCGACCATCCGATGAACCCGGAAGCGCGCACGGCGATCATCATGCCGATCTGCAACGAGGACGTGGCCACGGTGTTCGCCGGCCTGCGCGCCACCTGCGAATCGGTGGCGGCGACCGGCCATGCGAGGCAGTTCGACGTCTTCGTGCTGTCCGACAGCTACACGCCCGAGGTCGCCGCCGCCGAACGCGCCGCCTGGGAAGACCTGCGCGTCGCGCTGGCCGACAGCCCGAACCAGCCGCAGGTCGAGGTCTACTACCGCCTGCGCAAGCGCCGCACCCACCGTAAGGCCGGCAACGTGGCCGACTTCTGCCGCCGCTGGGGCAAGGACTACCGCTACATGGTGGTGCTCGACGCCGACAGCGTGATGAGCGGCGACTGCCTGACCTCGATGGTCAAGCTGATGGAAGCCAACCCGTCGGCCGGCATCATCCAGACTGCGACGCAGGCCATCGGCCACGTCACGCTGCACGCCCGCGCCCAGCAGTTCGCCTCGCGCGTGACGGGCCGCCTGTTCACGCTGGGCATGCAGTTCTGGCAGCTCGGCGAGTCGCACTACTGGGGCCACAACGCGATCATCCGCGTCGAGCCCTTCATGGAGCACTGCGCGCTGGCGCCGATCAAGGGCACCGGCGGCATGTCGGGCGGCATCATGTCGCACGACTTCGTCGAGGCCGCACTGATGCGCCGCGCCGGCTACCAGGTGTGGCTGGTCGCCGACCTGGTGGGCAGCTACGAGCAACAGCCGCCGGACCTGCTGGCCGAGCTGCAGCGCGACCGCCGCTGGTGCCAGGGCAACCTGCAGAACGCCCGCCTGATGGCCGAGCCCGGCCTGCACCCGGTGCACCGCGCGATGTTCATGACCGGCACCATGGCCTACGCCTCTGCGCCGCTGTGGCTGGCCTTCCTGACGCTGGGCACCGCCCTGTGGCTTACCGGCTCGAGCGTGATGGCGCACTGGCTGGTGATGCCGATGGAGCTGGCCGGCCTGTGGCTGTGGACGCTGTGCCTCCTGTTCCTGCCGCGCATCCTGGGCATCGCAGCCGTGGTGATGCGCCGCGAGCAGCGCCAGTACGGCGGTGTCGGCGGCCTGCTCAAGAGCGCCGCGCTGGAAAGCGCGCTGGCCATCGTGCAGGCCCCGGTGCGCATGCTGGCCCACTCGCTGTTCGTGGTGGTGGCGCTCACCGGCATCAAGCTGGACTGGAAGTCGCCGCCGCGGGAAGCCGCTGCCGTGCCGTGGCGCATCGCCTTCACCCAGCTGGCGCCGATGACGCTGGTGATCGCCGCGCTGGCGGTGGGCATCGCGCTGATCGATGCCGGTGCGCTGGCCTGGCTGATGCCGGTGGGTCTGCCGCTGCTGCTGGCGATCCCGCTGACCGTGCTGACCAGCCAGATCGCGCTGGGCAATGCGATGCGCGATCGTGGTTTCCTGGTGATTCCGGAGGAATCGCGTTCGCCGGCGGTGCTGCGTCGGGCCTGGATGCACGCGGTGCGCCTGGCACGCGCCTGACGGTTCGCCACCCATGAAAAAGCCCGCTCGATGAGCGGGCTTTTTCTTTGCTCCCTCCCCTTCCGGGGGAGAGACAGAAGTCAGAAGCGCGGCATGCCGCCGCCTCCACCCATGCCTGGCAGGCCCTTCATGCCGCCCATGCGCTTCATCATCTTCATCAGGCCGCCGCCCTTCATCTTCTTCATCATCTGCTGCATCTGCTCGAACTCATTGAGCAGCCGGTTCACCTCCTGAACCTGCACGCCAGCGCCGGCCGCGATGCGCCGCTTGCGCGTCGCCTTGAGCAGCTCCGGCTTGCGCCGCTCCAGTGGCGTCATGCTGTTGATGATGCCCTCCTTGCGCCGGATGTCGCGCTCGGCGCGGGTCATGTCGGCGTCGGTGGCCTTGGCGGCCAGGTGCGTCGGCAGCTTGTCCATGATGCTGGAGAGCCCGCCCATCTGCTTCATCTGCTGCAGCTGACCGAGGAAGTCGTTGAGGTCGAAGCCGGCGCCGCTCTTGACCTTGGCCGCCAGCTTCTGCGCCGCCGCCACATCGACACCGGCCGTGACCTGCTCGACCAGCGCGACGATGTCGCCCATGCCGAGGATGCGGCCGGCATGGCGCTCGGCATCGAACACCTCCAGGCCATCGATCTTCTCGCTGACGCCGGCGAACTTGATCGGCACGCCCGTGACTTGCCGCACGGACAGCGCCGCGCCGCCGCGCGAATCTCCGTCGGTCTTGGTGAGGATGATGCCGGTGAGCGGCAGCGCTTCCTTGAAGGCCTTGGCGGTGTTGATCGCGTCCTGGCCCTGCATCGCGTCGACCACAAACAGGGTCTCGACCGGGTTCAGCGCCGCGTGCAGCTGCTGGATCTCGTTCATCAGCACCTCGTCGATCGCGAGGCGGCCGGCGGTGTCGACCAGCAGCACGTCGAAGAAATGGCGCTTGGCGTGATCGAGCGCGGCGCGGGCGATGTCCAGCGGCTTCTGCTCCGGCGTGCTTGGGAACCACTCGGCGCCGGCCTGCTTCGTGACGGTCTTGAGCTGCTCGATGGCCGCCGGCCGGTAGACGTCGCCCGAGACGGTGAGCACTTTTTTCTTGCGCTTCTCGATGAGATGCTTGGCGAGCTTGGCGGTGGTGGTGGTCTTGCCGGCGCCCTGAAGGCCAGCCATCAGGATCACGGCGGGCGGCTGGGCCACCAGGTTGATGTCAGCCACGCCCTCGCCCATGGTGGTGGCGAGCTCGCGGTTGACGATGCCCACCAGCGCCTGGCCGGGCTTGAGCGAGCCCAGCACTTCCTGGCCCATGGCCTTGTCCTTGACGCGGGCGACGAAGTCGCGCACGACGGGCAGGGCGACGTCGGCCTCGAGCAGCGCCATGCGGACCTCGCGCAGCATGTCCTGCACATTGCTTTCGGTAATGCGGGCCTGGCCGCTGACCTGCTTGACGAGGCGTGAGAATTTTTCGGTGAGGGCGCTGGCCATGGTGCTTCCCGCGGGCGGGACCGGTAGGTGGGGAGTAGGGGCGCCTTCGCGAAGGATCACGCAAGAGCGAGACGCTAAACTCCGACCGATGATTTTAGCGATCCCCTCCCCACTCGGCGTGGCGCTGGGCATCGCCACCGCCGCCGCTTACGCCGCGACCGCTGCGGCGGCCTCCTGGCTCGGGAGGCCTTCCACGCAATGGATGCTGGGTCTGGCCTGGGTGCTGCACGCGTGCGTACTCGCCTGGTCGCTGGCCGGGGGCGATCCGCGCTTCGGCTTCGCGCCCGCCCTGTCCGTCACCGCGTGGCTGGTGATGACGGTCTACGCCATCGAGAGCCGCCTGTATCCGCAGCTCAAGGTGCGACGCATGCTCGCGGGCCTGGGCGCGGCGGCCGTGCTGCTGGCGCTGGTCTTTCCGGGCACGCCGCTGCATGTATCGGCATCACCCTGGCTGCCGCTGCACCTGGCGCTCGGCATTGCCTCCTACGGCCTGTTCGGCGCGGCGGTGATCCACGCCTGGATCATGACCCGCGCCGAGAAGCAGATCCGGCTGGCGGCCGAGCCGCAGGCCGGCGTGCCTCTGCTCACCATGGAGCGCCTGACCTTCCGCTTCGTGACCGCCGGCTTCGTGCTGCTGTCGGCCACCCTTCTTGCGGGCCTGCTGTTCAGCGAGCAGTTGTACGGTGCCAGCGCACGCAGCTGGAAATGGGACCACAAGACGGTGTTCTCGGTGCTGGCGTGGATCAGCTTCGCGGTGCTGCTCATCGGGCGCGCGCGCTTCGGCTGGCGCGGCCGCACCGCACGGCGCGTGCTCTATGCCGGCGCGGCCCTGTTGCTGCTGGCCTATGTGGGCTCGCGCTTCGTGCTGGAGGTGGTGCTGGGGCGCGTGACATGAAATACCTGCTGGTCCTCGCGGTCATCCTGGTGGCGGTCTGGCTCTGGCGCAAGGCCCGGCGCGAAGAGCTGCAGTCGCGCACGCCGCCGCCGTCACCCCCGCCCGCACCGGGCGCCATCGCGCCGCCGCAAGCCATGCTGCGCTGTGCGCATTGCGGACTGCACTTGCCAGCCGCGGACGCGGTGCGCGGCACGGACGGTGCGGCCTACTGCAGTACGGCGCACCGCCAGGCCGCCACACACTGAGTGAGCCGTCGCCGATGAGCACCTTCCTCTGGTCGCGTGCCGAGCCCGGGACCGACTGGACGCCGCTCGACCGGGCGGCCGGCCGCGAAAGCTCGGCCCTGCTGCGCCTGTGGCGCGGCTTCATGACCGCGCGCTGCTTCATCGCCGTTGTGCTGCTGCTGCTGCAGGCCATCGTCTTCGCGCTCGGGCAAGCCCCGCAGCCTATCGTGGTGGCGCTGACGGGCAGCTACCTGGTCGTCACCGTGCTGACCGCGCGCTACTCGCGCTTTCAGCCGCCGGTGCGGCGCTTCGGCACGGCCTGGCTATCCACCATCGGCGTCGACCTGGTGGTCTTCAGCACGCTTCAGCTGCTGCAGGTGGGCAGCATCAACTACACGCCGCTGTTCGCCTTGCCGGTGTTGATGGGGGCGGTACTGGGCACCGGCACCGTCGGGCTGGGCACCACCGCCATCGTCACGCTGCTGCTGCTGGCGCATGCCGGCTGGTACTGGCTGCAGCAGCAGGCCGAGCCCTCGGCGCGCTTCGTGCAGGCGGCGCTGACCGGCACCGGCCTGTTCGTGGTGGCGCTGCTGGCGCACGAGCTGGCGCGGCGGCTGATGCGCGAGGAGGCGCTGGCGCAGAGCAACCGCGGCGCGGCGCAGATGCATGCCCTGGTGAACGACCTGGTGATCGAAACGCTCAGCGAGGGCGTGCTGGTGGTCGACGCCCAGGGCCAGGTGCACGCGGCCAACCCGGCGGCCGACGCGATCCTCGGGCAGGGCCTGGCGCAGCTCGCGCTGCCCTTCGCGCTGGGCGCGAACCCCGCCTGGGCGCCGCTGGCAGCGATCGCGCGCAGCACCTTCGCGCGCCGCACATCGCAGGCGCGCGAGATCCCGATCGCGCAGGCCCAGGGCGCGCCACGCGAGGTGCGCGTGCGCACGCGCCTCACGCGCGCCGCCGAGCGCGGCATCGACAGCCTGTGCGTGATGTTCCTGCAGGACCTGCGCGAACTGGAGGCGCGCATCCGCACCGAGAAGCTGGCGGCCATGGGCCGTATGTCTGCGGCGGTCGCGCACGAGATCCGCAACCCCTTGACCGCGATCACACAGGCCAGTGCGCTGTTGAGCGAGGACCTGGTCGATCCGGCCCACCGCCGACTGACGAACATGGTCCAGCAAAACGCCCAGCGCCTGGCGCGCATCGTCGACGACGTGCTCGACGTCGCCCGCGCCCGCCAGCAGCGCGTGCTGCCGCTGGGCGAGCAGCTGGTGCTCGATCCGACCGTGCGCACGCTGGCCGAGGAATGGGTGCGGCAAACCCAGCGCCAGGGCGTGCTGCTGGTGCTGGAAGCCCCCGGCCGCGTGGTGCGCTTCGACATTGAGCACCTGCGGCGCATCCTCGTGAATCTGCTCGACAACGCCGCGCGCTACGCGGGCGAGCGCGAAGGCTCTATCCAGGTGATGACGCGGCTGAATGCGGCCGGCCGCGCAAGCCTGCAGGTGTGGAGCGACGGCGCGCCGCTCGAGCCCGCGGTGCAGCGCCATCTGTTCGAACCCTTCTTCTCCTCCGAGAGCCGCTCCAGCGGCCTCGGCCTCTACCTGTGCCGCGAGCTGTGCGAACGCCACGGCGCGACCATCGGCTACGAGCGCCGCACCCTCGCCGCAGGCGGGCCGGAGGGCAACGAATTCGCCGTCGTCTTCATGCCGGGCGAAGGCGGGCTGACACAATAGCGCCGTGAGCAGCTCCAATCCGTCCGCACAGCGCCCTGCACAGATCCTGGTCGTCGACGACGAGCCCGACCTGCGCACGCTCTACGAGCTCACGCTGCTGCGCGAGGGCTACCGCGTCGAGGCGGCCGGCAGCGTGTCGGAGGCGCGCGAGCATCTGGACGCGGGCCGCTTCGATGCCGTGATCACCGACATGCGCCTGCCCGACGGGCTGGGCATGGAAATCCTGCAGCGCATCCAGCAGGAGCAGCGCAGCGAGCGCTGCGTGGTGATGACCGCCTACGGCTCGGCCGAGAACGCGGTCGAGGCCCTGAAGGCGGGCGCCTTCGACTACCTCACCAAGCCGGTGGACCTGAAGCAGTTCCGCACCGTCGTGGCCTCGGCGGTGCAGGCGCAGGCCGCGCCCGCGCGGCCGGTGCGCCAGGCGGAGGACAGCGGCGGCAAGCTGGCCGCAACCACCAGCAACGCCGGTATCGCGGCGCTCGAACGGCTGGTCGGCGGCTCCGAGCCGATGCGCCTGGTCAAGTCCCGCATCGCCAAGGTGGCGCGCGGCATGGCGCCGGTGCTGGTGCGCGGCGAGTCCGGCACCGGCAAGGAACTGGCGGCGCGTGCGGTGCATGCGTGCAGCCAGCGCAGCGACGGCCCCTTCGTCGCCGTCAACTGCGGCGCCATTCCCGAGAACCTGCTCGAGGCCGAGTTCTTCGGCGCCAGAAAGGGCTCGTACACCGGCTCCTCGCAAGACCGCGACGGCTACTTCCAGGCCGCGCGCGGCGGCACGCTCTTCCTCGACGAGATCGGCGACCTGCCGCTGGCGATGCAGTCCAAGCTGCTGCGCGCGATCCAGGAGCGCAGCGTGCGGCCGATCGGCTCGACCCAGGA
The DNA here is from genome assembly GCF_057657375.1 of Variovorax sp. Soil_C_12. Classification (NCBI taxonomy): domain Bacteria; kingdom Pseudomonadati; phylum Pseudomonadota; class Betaproteobacteria; order Burkholderiales; family Comamonadaceae; genus Variovorax; species Variovorax sp. Soil_C_12. Next base: position 127,089 of record NZ_JBDGIO010000004.1, read on the forward strand.
AGACGCCGTCGACGTGCGCATCGTGAGCGCCACGCACAAGGACCTGCAGGCCGAGGTGCAGGCCGGCCGCTTCCGGCAGGACCTGTTCTATCGACTGAACGTGATCGAGATCGCGGTGCCGGCGCTGCGCGAGCGCCGCGAGGATCTGCCGGCACTCTGCGAGGCGCTGCTGGCGCGCATTGCGCGCGACGCCGGCATGCCGATCCCCGCGCTGTCGGCCGAGGTGCTGCAGCGCCTGTCGCAGCATCCGCTGCACGGCAACGTGCGCGAGCTCGAGAACCTGCTGCACCGCGCCGTCGCCTTGAGCGATGGCGACGTGCTGCACATCGATGTCTCGAGCCCCGCGGCTCAACTCGAGCCGGCGGGCGCGCCGCCTGCCACCGCAACGCCGGCGCCGGCCGAGCCGCAGCAGCCCGCGCCTCCCGCGGCCAGGCCCGCCGCCGCGGTGCCGAGCGATCTGCAAAGCTACCTGGACCAGCAGGAGCGCGAGATCCTCGTTCGCGCGCTGCAGGAAAGCGGCTTCAACCGCACCGCCGCCGCGGCGCGGCTGGGCCTGAGCCTGCGGCAGATCCGCTATCGCATCGCGCGCCTGGGCATCGCGACGCCGGGCGGCGACGACAGCCATGGCAACGGACCCGACGACTGAGGACACGAGCGCCGCCCGGGCGCCCGCAGGTGCTTCCATGAGCACCGCCCGGCCGCCCGAAGGCGCTCGCACCGCAGCGCGTAGCGCGAAGGTTGCCCCATGAGCACGGGCCTCTGGCAGGACGGCTGGTACCGCTTCGCCCGGCCGCTGCGCTCGCCGAACTTCGGACCGCGGCCTGCCGGTGCGCAGATCGACCTGATCGTGCTGCACTCCATCAGCCTGCCGCCGGGCCGCTATGGCGGCGACGAGGTGCAGCAGCTCTTCATGAACCAGCTGGACTGGGACGCGCATCCCTACTTCGGCAGCATCCGCGGCCTCGAGGTCTCGGCCCATTTCTATGTGCGCCGCAACGGCGAGCTCTGGCAGTTCGTGAGCTGCGACGACCGCGCCTGGCATGCCGGGCCATCGTCCTGGCGCGGCCGCACCAACTGCAACGACGATTCGATCGGCATCGAGCTCGAAGGCCTGGAGGGTGCGCATTTCGAGCTTGCGCAATACGAAACCCTGGCCAGTCTCTGCCCAGCCATCGCGCAGCGCTATGCGATCGCCTTCGTCGCCGGCCACGAGCACATCGCACCGGGCCGCAAGGCCGATCCCGGCAGCGGCTTCGACTGGCCTCTGCTGCAGCGGCAGCTGGCATGGGCGCCCGCGATGTTCCCGGACACAACTGTTGCCCGCTGATTTTTTTCAATGGTCGCTGCGGCACTGATGCGCCGGCGCCACGGCCGAGCCATCGCCGCTTTTGCTTTCGGTCCGCGCAGCAACCATGCGCCTTTCAGGCCCAAAAACGCGCGCAAGGCGCATGAACAGCGGCGCCCGCTAAGGTGGCTCAGTAACGACGCCGCAAACCCGCCGATGGCAAGGTGTCCACAGAGGATGGATACCGTTGAACTACAAGGAAAACACTATATCTAGTGGGTTGAACCCCCCTTGGACCCCAGATATAGTGTGCCCTGGCCCTGTGCTTCATGCCAAGCAACCGGCCAGACGCGGCACCGCCGCCCCAACAAGAATTGCCAACAGAGGATCGAATGCAAACTGCCCTGAACCATCCCGCCACCTCCCGCGCCGTAACCTCGACGCCGCAACACCCCAGCGACAAGGCCGGCTCGCACGCCGGCAACGCGCTTGCCAACTACCAGATCATCCGCCGCAACGGCGCCGTCGTTCCCTTCGAGCCCAACAAGATCGCGATCGCGATGATGAAGGCCTTCCTCGCGGTGCATGGCACCCAGGGCGCGGCCTCCGCCAGCGTGCGCGAGACGGTCGACACGCTGACCCAGGGCGTGGTGCGCGCCATGCTGCGCTCGCGTCCGGGCGGCGGCACCTTCCACATCGAGGACGTGCAGGACCAGGTCGAGCTGGGCCTGATGCGCGGCGGCCACCACGAGATCGCGCGCGCCTACGTGCTGTACCGCGAGCGCCGCTCGCAGGAGCGCTCCAAGCAGGGCGAGCTTGAAGCCCCGGTCGCCGTCTCCACGCTGCACGTGCTCGACCGCGGCGAGCGCGTCGCTCTGGACCTCAACGAGCTCAAGGGCCTGATCGAATCCGCCTGCGCCGGCCTGGGCGAGAGCATCACGGCCGGCCCGATCGAGGCCGAGACCATGCGCAACCTCTACGACGGCGTGCCGCTTGACGAGGTCTACAAGGCCTCGATCCTGGCCGCCCGCACGCTGATCGAGAAGGACCCGGACTACACCTTCGCCACGGCGCGCCTGCTGCTGCACACGATCTTCAAGGAAGTCATCGGCCGCGAAGTGCCGGCCGCTGAGCGCGCCCAGGCCTACGCCGACAGCTTCCCGCTGTTCATCAAGAAGGGCGTGGACAACGAACTGCTCGACGAGAAGCTGCAGCAGTACGACCTGGCCCGCCTGGGCGCCGCGCTCAAGCCCGAGCGCGACCTGCAGTTCGACTACCTCGGCCTGCAGACCCTGTACGACCGCTACTTCCTGCACGTGCGCAAGACCCGCATCGAGCTGCCGCAGGCCTTCTTCATGCGCGTGGCCATGGGCCTGGCGCTGAACGAGATCGACCGCGAGGCGCGCGCCATCGAGTTCTACGAGGTGCTGTCCTCCTTCGACTTCATGTCCAGCACGCCCACGCTGTTCAACAGCGGCACGCTGCGCTCGCAGCTCTCCAGCTGCTACCTGACCACCGTGCCCGACGACCTGGACGGCATCTACGAGTCGATCAAGGAAAACGCCCTGCTCTCCAAGTTCGCCGGCGGCCTGGGCAACGACTGGACCCGCGTGCGCGCGCTGGGCAGCCACATCAAGGGCACCAACGGCGAGTCGCAGGGCGTGGTGCCCTTCCTCAAGGTGGTGAACGACACCGCGGTCGCGGTCAACCAGGGCGGCAAGCGCAAGGGCGCGGTCTGCACCTACCTGGAAAGCTGGCACCTCGACATCGAGGAGTTCCTGGAGCTGCGCAAGAACACCGGCGACGACCGCCGCCGCACGCACGACATGAACACGGCCAACTGGATTCCCGACCTGTTCATGCGCCGCGTGATGGAAAAGGGCAGCTGGACGCTGTTCTCGCCTTCCAGCGTGCCGGACCTGCACGACAAGTTCGGCGCCGACTTCGAAACCGCCTACGTCGCCTATGAAGAGAAAGCCGCGCGCGGCGAGATCAAGCCCAGCCGCACGCTCCAGGCCACCGATCTCTGGCGCAAGATGCTCACGATGCTGTTCGAGACCGGCCATCCCTGGATCACCTTCAAGGATGCCTGCAACGTGCGCTCGCCCCAGCAGCACGTCGGCGTGGTCCACTCGTCCAACCTCTGCACCGAGATCACGCTCAACACCAGCGACACCGAGACCGCCGTCTGCAACCTGGGCTCGGTCAACCTGCTGCAGCACCTGAAGGACGGCAAGGTCGACCAGGAGAAGCTGCAACGCACCGTGTCGACCGCGATGCGCATGCTCGACAACGTGATCGACATCAACTACTACGCGGTCAAGAAGGCGCGCGACTCCAACCTGCGCCACCGCCCGGTCGGCCTGGGCCTGATGGGCTTTCAGGACGCCCTGTACGAGCTGCGCATCCCCTACGCCTCGCAAGAGGCCGTGCAGTTCGCCGACGAGTCGATGGAAGCGATCTGCTACCACGCCTACTGGGCCTCGACCGAACTGGCCCGCGAGCGCGGCCGCTACTCGAGCTACAAGGGCTCGCTGTGGGACAAGGGCGTGCTGCCGCCCGACACGCTGGAGCTGCTCGAGAAGGCGCGCGGCGGCTACGTCGAGCTGGACCGCTCGGCCACGCTGGACTGGGACGCGCTGCGCCAGAAGATCAAGGCCGACGGCATGCGCAATTCCAACTGCGTGGCCATCGCGCCGACCGCCACCATCTCGAACATCATCGGCGTGGACGCCTCGATCGAGCCCTGCTTCGGCAACCTCTCGGTCAAGTCGAACCTCTCCGGCGAGTTCACCGTCATCAACCACTACCTGGTGCGCGACCTCAAGCGCCTGGGCCTGTGGGACGACGTGATGGTGATGGACCTCAAGCACTTCGACGGCTCGCTGCGCCCGATCGACCGCGTGCCGCAGGACGTGAAGGCGCTCTACGCGACCGCCTTCGAGATCGAGACCACCTGGCTGGTCGAGGCCGCCGCGCGTCGCCAGAAGTGGATCGACCAGGCGCAGTCGCTGAACATCTACATGGCCGGCGCGTCTGGCAAGAAGCTCGACGACACCTACAAGCTCGCATGGCTGCGCGGCCTGAAGACCACCTACTACCTGCGCACGCAGAGCGCCACGCACGCCGAGAAGTCGACGGTGCAATCGGGCCGCCTCAACGCGGTGTCCTCGGGTTCGAACGATGCGCCTTCGTCGGGCATGAGCGCGCTCGAAGCAGCTGCGGCGGCTGCGCGGGCGCAGCTCGGCGCGATGCCCGCGACCGACATCGCCTTCTGCGGCGTCGACGATCCGACGTGCGAAGCGTGCCAGTGATGTCGGCGTGAAGACGCATCGATTCGCGGCATCGCCCGACAAATGGCGATGCACGCGAACAACATAACGACAACATAAATGGAGCCACGATGTGAAGAGCACTTTGCAACTCACATCGTTGCTCACATAATTTGAGCATTGGATTTTTCTATGTTGACCTGGGACGAAGAAGTCAAGCCCTCCTTGCCAAAGGATCTGCAACAAGGCATGCGGCAACCATCGATCAGCGACGCGCAAGCCAGCCGCTCGCTGGAGCATCCGACTTCGCAAACAGCGCCCGCCCTCGCTTCGGTTCCCCGCACGCTCGATGACGGCGCTGTGCCGCGCGCTGCACAGCAGGCCGCGCCCGCAATGCCGGCCGCACGCCGCGTCAAGGCCGCCGACAAGCGCATCATCAACGGCCAGACCGACGTCAACCAGCTGGTGCCGTTCAAGTACAAGTGGGCCTGGGAAAAGTACCTCGCCACCTGCGCCAACCACTGGATGCCGCAGGAAGTGAACATGACGCGCGACATCGCGCTCTGGAAAGACCCGAACGGCCTGACCGAGGACGAGCGCCGCATCGTCAAGCGCAACCTCGGCTTCTTCGTGACGGCCGATTCGCTGGCCGCCAACAACATCGTGCTGGGCACCTACCGCCACATCACGGCGCCCGAATGCCGCCAGTTCCTGCTGCGCCAGGCTTTCGAGGAAGCGATCCACACGCACGCCTACCAGTACATCGTCGAGTCGCTGGGCCTGGACGAGAGCGAGATCTTCAACGCCTACAACGAGGTGCCGTCGATCCGCGAGAAGGACCAGTTCCTGATCCCCTTCATCGACGCCATCAGCGACCCGAACTTCCACACCGGCACGCACGAGAACGACCAGACGCTGCTCAAGTCGCTGATCGTCTTCGCCTGCCTGATGGAGGGCCTGTTCTTCTACGTCGGCTTCACGCAGATCCTCGCGCTCGGCCGCCAGAACAAGATGACCGGTGCTGCCGAGCAGTACCAATACATCCTGCGCGACGAGTCGATGCACTGCAACTTCGGCATCGACCTGATCAACCAGCTGAAGCTCGAGAATCCCCACCTCTGGACCGCGGAGTTCAAGGCGGAGATCAAGGCCCTCTTCCTGAAGGCCGTCGAGCTCGAGTACCGCTATGCCGAAGACACCATGCCCCGCGGCGTGCTCGGCATGAACGCCTCCATGTTCAAGGGCTACCTGCGCTACATCGCCAACCGGCGCGCGCAGCAGATCGGCCTGGAAACGCTCTTCCCGAACGAAGAAAATCCCTTCCCCTGGATGAGCGAAATGATTGACCTGAAGAAGGAGCGCAACTTCTTCGAGACCCGCGTGATCGAGTATCAGTCGGGTGGTGCGCTCTCCTGGGATTGAATTGTTCCGACAAGAAAAGTGAATTCAAGAATAGCCCTCATCACGACCAGGCACCGGAGAGTGCGGCGGCGGTGAAGGCGCAGGTGTTCATGGCGCTGGAGCTCGATCCAACGCCATGAATCGCTTCACGCTACCAACATGCGTGGAGTGCTTCAAAAGGTTGATTTTTTCAACTTGATCAAGGAGAAAAGAGAAATGGCAACTGCAAAGAAAGCGCCGGCTAAGAAAGCCGCAGCAAAGAAGGCTCCGGCCAAGAAGGTCGCTGCTGCCAAGAAGGCACCGGCCAAGAAGGTCGCAGCGAAGAAGGCTCCTGCCAAGAAGGTAGCGGCCAAGAAGGCGCCGGCGAAGAAGGCCGCAGCGAAGAAGGCTCCTGCCAAGAAGGTAGCGGCCAAGAAGGCGCCGGCGAAGAAGGCCGCAGCGAAGAAGGCTCCTGCCAAGAAGGCAGCGGCCAAGAAGGCGCCGGCGAAGAAGGCCGCTGCCAAGAAGGCTCCTGCGAAAAAGGCGCCGGCGAAAAAGGCCGCGGCCAAGAAGCCTGCCGCCAAGAAAGCAGCGAAGAAGCCTGCTGCCAAGAAGGCCGCGAAAGCGCCCGCCGCTGCTGCGCCTGCGCCTGCAGCGCAAACGACGCTGAACCCCCAGGCAGCCTGGCCGTTCCCGACGGCCAGCAAGCCCTGAGTCGCTCAGCAGCCTTGAAGGCAAAAGCCCGGCACTTCGGTGCCGGGCTTTTTTTATTGCAGACCGGGGTTCAGAGGCCGAGCGCCTGGCGATCCACCTGGTAGTTCTGCGGGCCCCGCTGTGCGATCTTGAGCGCACCGAGGCGGTTGCCCAGGGCGGCACAGCGCGCGAGCGTCCAGCCCTGCTCCAGCCCGTACAGCAGCGCACCGCGCCAGGCGTCGCCGCAGCCCGTGGGCTCGATCACCGCGGTGGGCTTGACGGCCAGCACATGCTCGCGCTCGCCCCGGGTCCACACCTCGCAGCCCTCGGCCGCGAGGGTGATGACCAGGCCCTGCACGCGCTCGGAGATCTCGGCGAAGCTCCAGCCCGTGCGCTGCGAGAGCATCTTGCCCTCGTAGTCGTTGACGACGACCCAGCTCGCCAGCTCCACGAAATGCCGCAGCTCCTCGCCGTCGAACATCGGCAGGCCCTGGCCGGGATCGAAGACGAAGGGGATGTTCGCCGCCTTGAACTGCTCGGCGTGCTGCAGCATCGCCTCGCGCCCGTCGGGCGCCACGATGCCGAGCCGGATGTCGTCGCGCGCCGCCACGCGCGTGATGTGCGCCTGCTGCATCGCGCCGGGGTGGAAGGCCGTGATCTGGTTGTTGTCGCGGTCGTTCATGATCATCGCCTGCGCGGTGAAGCTGTCGTCGACCTGCTGCACGAATTCCGTGCTGATGCCGAGCGAGCGCAGCCGCTCCAGGTAGTCGCCGCCGTCGCTGCCGACCGTGGCCATCGGCAGCGCCCGGCCGCCCAGCGCGTTGAGGCTGTAGGCGATGTTGCCGGCACAGCCCCCGAAATCGCGCCGCAGGCCGGGGACCAGAAAGGACACGTTGAGGATGTGCAGCTGATCAGGGAGGATCTGATCGGCGAACCGGCCCTCGAAAGTCATGATCGTGTCGAACGCGAGAGAACCGCAAATCACTGCTGCCATGAATGAACCACTGGTTGGGTTGAGAAAGAAAATGAGGCGCCGGCTTCAGGGATAGAAGGCCAGCAGATGAAAGCCCGCGACCGGCGGCAGCGCCGCGGCCTCGGGACCGCCGAGCGCCAACGGCAGCGATGCCGTGCGCTCGGCACGGGCCGGCAGCACGGAGGGCGCGCCAAACTCCGACGGCATGAGCACGCGCCGCACCACGGCGCGCTCCTGCGTGTCCAGCAGGGACAGCTCGACGGCAGGCATGGCGAGCGGCACGGGCGCGGCATTGCGCAAGGTGAAGTTCAGCCTGTAGGCGTCGCCGACCTTCTCGCGTGCGAAGGAGGCGCCGTCGATCGTGATGTCGCCGATCTGCCGCAGGGCCGAGAGCTCGCAGCCCGTCAGCCCGCACACGGCCGCGAGCACCGGGCGCATCGAGGGCTGGCGCGCCGCGATCAGGTCGCGCTCCTGGTGCAGCACCTGCATGACCAGGAGGACCGCAGCCAGCGCGGCCACCCCGACCAGCGCACGCCGCACGCCGATGCGCTCCCAGAATGCGGCGCCCTCGGCGGGAGCAACGAAGCGGGGCAGGCGCCGCGGGATGTCGGGCGCGGGTTCGTGCTCGCTGGGCGCGAGCACGACGGGAGCCGATTCGCGCGCGGCACGCTCTTCGCCGCGGGCCTTGGCTCGGGCGATCTTGGCGGACTTGGCACGCGCGCGCCGCAGGGCTTTCTGCAGCTGCACGTTGGCAGCGTCGTCTTCGGCCATGGTCGCCGGTGCGGACTTCGCTTCGAGCCGTGCCGGCTCCGCTCGCCGGGCCTCGCGACCAATGGGCGGCGAGGCCGGCAGACTCAGGTCGATGTTCGGGAAGGGCGGCAAGGAAGGGTACGGCGGCACCACATGCGGATCCGCCTCGACCATCGATGCCGGAGCCTCGGGCCAGGGCTCGTCGGTGACGACGCCGGCGAAGGGCAGCGGATCGGACTTCGCCCGCGCTTCGGGTTTCCTGGGCGCTTCGGGTGGCAGCGGCTCGGCGACCGGTGGCTCGGCGATCTGCGGTTCGGCTGGCGGCGGCTCGGTCTCGTGCTCGTCGTCGAGGAAGTCCGTCTCATCCACGTCGTGCCCCGAGTCTTCCGAAGGCGGTGCGACCTCTTCCTGCTCGGGCATGGTGGGCGACGGCGCGCTCGCTGGCGTCTCGATGGGCGGTGCGGGAGCCCTGGACTCCGGCGCCGGATCGGACGTCTCCTGCAGCGCAAGGGTCGCGTCGAAGACTTCGCTGCAGCGCCCGCAGCGCACCCAGCCATCGGAGATGCGAAGCTGGTCCCTCACCACCTTGAAGGTGGTGCCGCAGGCGGGGCAGCGGGTGACCAGGCTCATGAGGCGCCGATTGTAGGGTTGCGACCTCCGGCAGGAGGAGGGTCTAGACCCGCGCGGTCATGAGGATCCAGCCATCCTCGCTGTCGCTGACTTCGAGCGCCGCATAGGGCGCATAGGCCAGCTTCAGCTCATCGGCCTGGCGCTCGAGGATGCCGGCGAGCACCAGCGAGCCGCCGGGCGCCACGTGCTCGCACAACAGGGGTGCCAGCACCTTGAGCGGGGTGGCGAGGATGTTCGCCAGCACGATGTCGTAGCGGCCCTGGGCGAGTTCGCTCAGCCCGGCCTTCAGCTGCACACGATTGGCCTCGGCGTTGAGGCGGGTCGCGTCGACCGCGGCTTCGTCGATGTCGACGGCATCGATCTCCGCGGCGCCGAACTTGGCCGCGCCGATCGCCAGGATGCCGGAGCCGCAGCCGTAGTCCAGCACACGCTTGCCGGCCGTCTCCGCGCGCGACGCGATCCAGCGCAGGCACATGCGCGTGGTCGGATGCGTGCCGGTGCCGAAGGCCAGGCCCGGATCCAGCCGAATCACCTGTCGCGCCCCGGCCGGGGGCTCATGCCAGGTGGGCACGATCCAGAACTCCGGCGTGATCTCGACCGGCGCGAACTGCGATTGGGTGAGGCGCACCCAGTCCTGCTCGGGCACGTCGACCAGGCCCAGCAGTTGGCAGCCGTCGAAGAAGTCCTGCGCCGCCAAAACCGTCGCTGCCTCGCGCGCCTGCGCCTCGTCGGCGAACAGGGCAATTACGCGGGAGCGCTGCCAGCCCTCTTTCGGCGGCGGCATGCCCGGCTCGCCGAAGAGCGCCTGCTCGGCGTCGGTCTGGGCGTCGGCGTCCTCGACCGAGACGCTCAGCGCATCGAGAGCCTCGAGCGCGTCGCTGACGGTCTCGACGCGGTCCTCCGGAACGAGCAGGCGGAGTTCGAACATGGGGCGGCCCCGTTCAGCGCTTGTGGGCCGCGAGCCACTCTTCGAGGTAGTGGATGTTGGTGCCGCCGCTCATGAACTTGGCGTCGACCATCAGCTCGCGATGCAGCGGGATGTTGGTCTGGATGCCCTCCACCACCGTCTCGCTCAGCGCCGTGCGCATGCGCGCGAGCGCTTGCTCGCGGGTGTCGCCGTGCACGATGATCTTGCCGACCATCGAGTCGTAGTTGGGCGGCACGAAGTAGTTGGTGTAGATGTGGGAATCCACCCGCACGCCCGGCCCGCCCGGCGGATGCCACATCGTGATGCGGCCCGGCGACGGCGTGAACTTGTACGGATCCTCGGCGTTGATGCGGCACTCGATCGCATGGCCGCGCATCTCGATCTGGCGCTGCGTGAACGGCAGCCGCTCGCCGGCCGCCACCATGATCTGCGTCTTCACGATGTCGATGCCGGTGGTGAACTCGGTGACCGGGTGCTCCACCTGCACGCGCGTGTTCATCTCGATGAAGTAGAACTCGCCGTTCTCGTAGAGAAACTCGAAGGTGCCGGCGCCGCGGTAGCCGATCTTCTTGCAGGCCATGGCGCAGCGCTCGCCGATCTTCTCGATCAGCTTGCGCGGAATGCCCGGCGCGGGCGATTCCTCGATCACCTTCTGGTGGCGCCGCTGCATGGAGCAGTCGCGCTCGCCCAGGTAGACCGCGTTCTTGTGCTTGTCGGCCAGCACCTGGATCTCGATGTGGCGCGGGTTCTGGAGAAACTTCTCCATGTAGACCGAGGGATTGTTGAAGGCTGCCGCGGCCTCCGCCTTGGTCATCTGGATCGCGTTGACCAGCGCTGCCTCGGTGTGCACCACGCGCATGCCGCGGCCGCCGCCACCGCCTGCCGCCTTGATGATGACCGGGTAGCCGATGGCGCGCGCGATGCGCTTGTTGATGGCGGCGTCGTCGGACAGCTCGCCCTCCGAGCCGGGCACGCAGGGCACGCCGGCCTTGATCATGGCCTGCTTGGCCGACACCTTGTCGCCCATGATGCGGATCGACTCGGGGCTGGGGCCGATGAACTGGAAGCCGCTCTGCTCGACGCGCTCGGCGAAGTTGGCGTTTTCGCTCAGGAAGCCGTAGCCGGGATGGATGGCCTCGGAGTCCGTCACTTCGGCGGCCGAGATGATCGCCGGCATGTTCAGGTAGCTCTGGGACGACGGCGCCGGGCCGATGCACACCGCCTCTTCGGCCAGCTTCACGTACTTGGCTTCCCGATCGGCCTCGGAATAGACCATGACGGCCTTGATGCCCAGTTCGCTGCAGGCCCGCTGGATACGAAGTGCGATTTCGCCGCGGTTGGCGACCAGAATCTTCTTAAACATTGCGCCCTCCGCGGCTCATCGCCCGTGCGCTGGCGCGCACCAGTGCAATTTGCCGGGCTTCGCCCGTCCGCGCCCAGGCGCGAACCCCGCGCTGGGCAGCGAGAATCTTCTTGAACATGGTCACTCGATGATGAACAGCGGCTGGCCATATTCGACCGCCTGACCGTTTTCGCCGAGGATTTGTGTGACGGTGCCGGACTTGTCGGCCTCGATTTCGTTGAGGATCTTCATTGCCTCGATGATGCAGATCGTGTCGCCCTCCTTGACCTGGCTGCCCACTTCGACGAAGGCCGGAGCGCCGGGGCTGGAAGAGCGGTAGAAGGTGCCGACCATGGGCGACTTCACTACGTGGCCGGTTGGCGCGGCCTGCGCGGGAGCTGCGGCCGTAGCCGGCGCCGCGGCGATGGCGCCCGCGGGTGCCGCGACACCGACACCAGGAGCCGGGGCCGGCATGGCCTGCACGTACTGGACGGGCGCTGCGATCCCGCCTTTTACGATGCGGACCTTGCCTTCGGTTTCGGTGATTTCCAGTTCGGAAATATTCGATTCGGACACCAGATCGATCAGTGTCTTGAGCTTGCGCAGATCCATGGGACTCCAACGCCGGGTTGCCGGCTATGAGGATTTATTTGGCCTGAAAATCGGTGTATTTCTGTGTACTTCGGTGTACTTCGGCGTTCAGCCGTCAACTACCCGACAAAGGGACCGAATTCTAGCCGTGAACTATGCCCGCCGCCACGCTTGGAGGTCGGCCGGTTCGATCTTGCCCATTTTACGCGTCGCGATCGTGCCACCGGCGTCCAACACGATGCTGAACGGCAGCCCGCCGGCCGTGTTCCCGAGGTTTTTGACCAGTTCGGTCCCTTGCAAGCCTGCCAGCCCGATGGGATAGCTCACCGGCGTCTTGGCCAGGAATTTGCGCACGGCGCTGGGTTGATCGATGGCCAATCCCACGACTTGCCATCCGTTGGCGGCATTTTCGCGGAAGAAGGCATCGATCATCGGCATCTCCTCGATGCAGGGCGGACACCAGGTGGCCCAGAAGTTGATCAGCACGCGCTTGCCGCGAAGTTGCTCGAAGAGCAGCTCCCCGCCCTCCGGCCGCTCGAAGCGCTGGGCCCAGAAAGCGGCATCGAGCCGCTCGCCGCCTCCATTGGCGCGCCGGTGCCAGACCGCGCCACCGAGTCCGGCGATCGCCGCCACCGCGGCCACGCCTCCATAGAGCCAGCCACGGCGCGTAGGCTTGGCTGTCATCCGTTTTCCTTTTCGATCAGCCGCCTCAGCGCGGCCAGATTGCCCCGCGGCACACGGCCCTGGGTGTCGGGCTTGAGGGCGCCACGCAGGTCGTCGAGGTCGTAGATCAGGAGGTGCACCCCGATCTCTTCGCCAAGGGCACGGCTCGCCACATGAATGCTGAGCGCCTCGACCTGCTCGCCATGGAAGCCGGTCACCATGCGCGGCTCGTAGTCGACATGGTGGTCGATGAGCGTGATTTCGGCCGACTTCGGGTCGTCGCAGAACAGCTGGATATAGATGTCCGACAGCCGGGTCGCCGTGCCGTGCCAGACGGCGCCGCCGATATGGGGGCGGTACTCGGCCATGTGCTCCATCCATTCGAGCGCCAGCACGCGCAGGGCATGCAGTTCCTTCGGCTGGGTGTCGGCGCAATAGAGCTGGATGTAGTCCCGCACCTCGTTTTCGACTTCGTCGTTGTGGGGAAGCGGCGTGCGCGCGGGGAGGCCCAGGTCGCGCAGCGCGCGGCGCTTGGCCGGGCCGTACTCCAGCCCCTCCTCGACGATGAGGCGCGCGGCGGCGGCGGCGATTTCCTGTTTGGGCACATCCATCGGCCCATTTTGCCCAAAGGAAGGCGTGCGCAGAAGAGCGATCTCGGGCATCCCTAGAATCGACCGATGCACATTCACATCCTCGGCATCTGCGGCACCTTCATGGGCGGGCTGGCCGCACTGGCGCGCGAGGCCGGGCACCGGGTCACCGGCTGCGATGCCGGCGTCTACCCGCCGATGAGCGACCAGTTGCGCGCCCTCGGCATCGAACTGATCGAAGGCTTCGGCGCCGACCAGATGGCACTGCAGCCCGACGTCTTCGTCATCGGCAACGTGGTGTCGCGGGTCCGGCTCGCCGATGGCGCGCCCAAGTTCCCGCTGATGGAAGCGATCCTCGACGCCGGCGTCCCCTACACCAGCGGCCCCCAGTGGCTGGCCGAGCAGGTGCTGCAGGGCCGGCATGTGCTGGCCGTGGCCGGCACCCACGGCAAGACCACCACCACCTCCATGCTGGCCTGGATCCTCGAGCGCGCCGGCCGCTCGCCGGGCTTCCTGGTGGGCGGGGTGCCGCTGGACTTCGGCGTCTCGGCCCGGCTGGGAAGCGGCGCGCAGAAGCTCTTCGTGATCGAGGCCGACGAGTACGACACCGCCTTCTTCGACAAACGCAGCAAGTTCGTCCACTACCGTCCGCGCACCGCGATCCTCAACAACCTGGAATACGACCACGCCGACATCTTCGACGACCTGGCGGCGATCGAGCGGCAGTTCCACCACCTGGTGCGCACGGTCCCGGCCAGCGGCCGGGTGGTCGTCAATGCGACCGAGGACAGCCTGCGACGCGTGCTGAGCCAGGGCTGCTGGAGCGAGCTGGCCCGCTTCGGTACCGGCGGCGAATGGCAGGCGCAGGGGACGCACGACGCCTTCGACGTGCTGCGGCAAGGCGAGGCCGTCGGCCGGGTCGAATGGCCGCTGTCCGGGCTGCACAATCAGATGAATGCCCTGGCCGCCATCGCCGCGGCCGAGCATGTGGGCGTGGCGCCGGCCGAGGCGGCGGCGGCGCTGGCAGGCTTTCGCAACGTGCGCCGGCGCATGGAAGTGCGCGGCACGGTCGAGCGGGCCGGCAGGCCGATCACCGTCTACGACGATTTCGCACACCACCCGACCGCCATCCGCACCACGCTCGATGGCCTGCGCAACAAGCTCGACGCCGGCGGCCATCGGGGCGAGCGCATCCTGGCCACCTTCGAGCCGCGCAGCAACACCATGAAGCTGGGCACCATGGCGGCCCAGTTGCCCTGGAGCCTGGAGCAGGCCGACCTCGCCTTCTGCCACAGCGGCGGGCTGGACTGGGACGCGGCGGCAGCGCTCGCGCCGATGGGCGAACGCGCACGAGTGGCCGGCGCGATCGAGCCGCTGGTGGCGCAGATCGTGGCCGCCGCGCAGCCCGGCGACCACATCGTCTGCATGAGCAACGGCGGCTTCGGCGGCGTGCACGAGAAGCTTCTTTCAGCCCTGCGCGCGACAGGCGCGGCAGAATGAGCGGATGCGCGCACAGCAGCTCATCGACACGCTGAAGCTGGCGCCCCATCCCGAGGGCGGCTGGTACCGCGAGCTGTTCCGCTCCGAGGCGCAGGTGTCGCCGGACGATGGCCGGCCGGTGCGCCAGGCGCTCACGACCATCTATTTCCTGCTGCAGGCCGGCCAGTATTCACGCTGGCACCGGGTGCTCTCCGACGAAGTCTGGGTTTACCTCGAAGGTGCCCCGCTCTCGCTCTGGACCAGCGATGCTGCGCTGCGCACGCCGCCTGCACATATCCGGCTGGGACCGGTCGACGTGCATGGCACGCATCCGCAGCACACCGTGACAGCTGGTCGCTGGCAGGCAGCGAAACCGCTGCTGACGCCCGACAGCGCCGACTACACGCTGGTGCATTGCACCGTCGGCCCCGGCTTTGACTTCAATGATTTCGCCTTCATGCAGCCTGACGGCGAAGAAGCGGCGCTGCTGCGCCACCACTGGCCTGCGCTGGTCGAGCTGATCTGATCTGACCGGGCCTCAGCCCCGGCGCGCCTTGACCGCCTGCGACAGCAGCTCCAGCACGTGCGTCGAATCGTCCCAGCCCAGGCAGGCATCGGTGATGCTCTTGCCGTATTCGAGGTTGGCGACGCTGTCCTTGCCGGCGCTGAATTTCTGGGCACCGGCAGTGAGGTGGCTCTCGACCATCAAGCCGAAGATGCTGCGGCTGCCGTGCGCGATCTGAGCGGCGATGTCCTTCGCCACGTCGACCTGTTTCTGGTGCTGCTTGCTGCTGTTGGCATGGCTGCAGTCCACCATCAGCGTCGGCGGCAGCTTGGCGGCCTCCAGGTCCTTGCAGGCGGCGGCCACGCTGGCGGCGTCGTAGTTGGGAGCCTTGCCGCCGCGCAGGATCACGTGGCAGTCCTTGTTGCCGTTGGTCTGCACGATGGCGACCTGGCCGTTCTTGTGCACCGAAAGGAAGTGATGGCCGCGCGCGGCCGCCTGGATCGCATCGGTGGCGATGCGGATGTTGCCGTCGGTGCCGTTCTTGAAGCCGATCGGCGCCGACAGGCCCGAGGCCAGCTCGCGATGCACCTGGCTCTCGGTGGTGCGCGCACCAATCGCGCCCCAGGAGATCAGGTCGCCGATGTACTGCGGCGAGATCACGTCGAGGAATTCGCTGCCGGCCGGCAGCCCGAGGCGGTTGATCTCGATCAGCAGCTGGCGCGCGATGCGCAGCCCTTCGTCGATGCGGAAGCTCTCGTCGAGGTAGGGGTCGTTGATCAGCCCCTTCCAGCCCACCGTGGTGCGCGGCTTCTCGAAGTAGACGCGCATCACGATCTCCAGCGTACCGGCGTACTTCTCGCGCTCGGCCTTCAGGCGCCGGGCGTACTCGAGCGCGGCGACCGGGTCGTGGATCGAGCAGGGGCCCATCACCACCAGCAGGCGATCGTCCTTGCCGCTCATGATGTTGTGGATGGCCTGGCGGGTGCCGGTGATGAGCGTCTCGACCGGCGTGCCGCGAATCGGGAAGAAGCGGATCAGATGTTCGGGAGGCGGGAGCACGGTGATGTCCTTGATGCGTTCGTCGTCGGTTCGGCTGGTTTTTTCGACGCTCGCATACCAGTTCTCGGTGGCGGGGAGATTGCTCGTGCTCATGGGTCGTTCCTTCAAGGGATGTGAATCATCGGGGCATAAAAAAACCGCCGGGGCTCGAGGCGCCGGCGGTTTTGGGAGGGGTTCAGTGTGCTTTACGCGCTCGCCTCTCGTCCGCCGGAGTCCGGGAACCAAAAGTACGAAAAGAAAAACGCGACGCGCGAAGACATAGGGGCCGAATGTAGCACAGGAAAACGAGGCAGCCGCTGCGCGAAGGCCTCAGGCCGTGCCGCCGACAGTCAAGCCATCGATACGCAACGTGGGCTGGCCCACGCCGACCGGCACGCTCTGGCCCTCCTTGCCGCAGGTGCCCACGCCCGAATCGAGCGCCATGTCGTTGCCGATCATGGTGACACGCGTCAGCGCATCGGGGCCGTTGCCGACCAGGGTCGCGCCCTTCACGGGGTACTGGATCTTGCCGTTTTCCACCCAGTAGGCCTCGCTGGCCGAGAACACGAACTTGCCGCTGGTGATGTCGACCTGGCCGCCGCCGAAGTTGGTGGCGTAGAGGCCCTTCTTGATGCTGGCCACGATCTCCGCGGGCACCTTGTCGCCGCCCAGCATGTAGGTGTTGGTCATGCGCGGCATCGGCACGTGCGCATAGCTCTCGCGGCGGCCGTTGCCGGTGGGCTTGACCTTCATCAGCCGCGCATTGAGCGAGTCCTGGATGTAGCCCTTGAGGATGCCGTCCTCGATGAGCACGTTGCGCTGGGTGGCGTTGCCCTCGTCGTCGACATTGAGCGAGCCGCGGCGGTCGGCGATGGTGCCATCGTCCAGCACCGTCACGCCCTTGGCGGCCACGCGTTCGCCGATGCGGCCCGAGAAGGCGCTCGACCCCTTGCGGTTGAAGTCGCCCTCCAGCCCGTGGCCGATGGCCTCGTGCAGCAGGATGCCGGGCCAGCCCGGGCCCAGCACCACAGTCATCTCGCCCGCGGGCGCCGGCCGCGAATCGAGGTTGACGAGCGCCTGCTTGACCGCCTGGTCGACGAATTCGGCAATGCGCGCCTCGTCGAAGTAGGCGAGGCCGAAGCGCCCGCCGCCGCCGCCCGAGCCCACCTCGCGCCGTCCGTTCTGCTCCGCGATCACCGTGACCGACAAGCGCACCAGCGGCCGCACGTCGGCGGCCAGGGTGCCGTCGGCGCGCGCCACCAGCACCACGTCGTATTCGCTCGCCAGCCCGGCCATCACCTGGGCGACCCGCGGATCGCGCGAGCGCGCGAGCTTCTCGACCTTGCCCAGCAGCTCGACCTTGGCGGCGCTGTCGAGCGTCGAGATCGGGTCCACACCACCGTAGAGCGTGCGGCTGGTCGCGACCTTGCGCGTCGGCGCCTTGACCCGGCCGTTGCGTCCCGCGGCGGAAATGGTGCGGACGGTGCGCGCCGCATCGAGGAGCGATGCCTCGGAAATGTCGTCCGAATAGGCGAAGGCCGTCTTCTCGCCGCTGACCGCGCGCACGCCCACGCCCTGGTCGATGCTGAAGCTGCCGGTCTTGACGATGCCCTCCTCCAGGCTCCAGCCCTCGCTGCGGGTGTACTGGAAGTAGAGGTCGGCGTCGTCCACCTTGTGGGCGGTGATCTCCGCCAGGGCGCGCAGCAGGTGCGATTCGTCCAGGCCGAAGGGCGTGAGCAGGAGCTGCTGCGCCGTGGCGAGGCGCTCGAGGGTGGGTTCGCGGGAAATCATCGGAGGATTCTAGGCTCGCCCCCCGGATGGCGCTCAGCTTTGCATCAGTCGCTTGGCGCGAGCAATCGACATCAGGATGCCCAGCCCCAGCCCCAGCGTCACCATCGCGGTGCCCCCATAGCTGATGAAGGGCAAGGGCACCCCCACCACCGGCAGGATGCCGCTGACCATGCCCATGTTCACGAAGGCATAGGTGAAGAAGATCATGGTCACCGCACCGGCCAGCAGGCGCGAGAACAGCGTGGGCGCGTCCAGCGCGATCGCCAGGCCGCGGAAGATCAGGAAGATGAAGCCGGCGATCAGCGCCAGATTCCCGGCCAGGCCGAACTCCTCGGAGTAGGCGGCGAAGATGAAGTCGGTGGTGCGCTCGGGAATGAACTCCAGGTGCGTCTGCGTACCCTGCATGAAGCCCTTGCCGCCGACCCCGCCGGAGCCAATGGCGATCATGCCCTGGATGATGTGGAAGCCCTTGCCCAGCGGGTCCTTGGTCGGGTCGAGCAGCGTGCAGATGCGCTGCTTCTGGTAGTCGTGCAGGATTCGCCAGTCGAGGCCGTCGGCGCAGAGCTGCGACTCGAAGCCCACGATCAGCGACACCGCGATCAGCCCGATGATGACGGGCGGCACGATCAGCTTCCACGACAGGCCGGCGAAGAAGATCACCGACAGACCGGCCGCCAGCACCAGCAGTGCGGTGCCCAGGTCGGGCTGCTTCATGATCAGCCCGACCGGCACCGCCAGCAGCACCGTCGCCACCACGTAGTCGAGGGTGCGCAGCTGGCCTTCCCGGCGCTGGAACCACCAGGCCAGCATCAGCGGCATGGCGATCTTCAGGATCTCGCTCGGCTGGATCACCACGCCCACGTTGATCCAGCGCGTCGCGCCCTTCTTCGTGATGCCGAACAGCATCACTGCCACCAGCAGCGACACGCCCAGCACATAGACCGGCACGGCGAAGAACATCAGCCGCTGCGGCGGCACCTGCGCCACCACGAACATGATGAAGCCGGCCAGCAGCATGTTGCGGCCGTGGTCCATGAAGCGCGTGCCGTGGTCGTAGCCCGACGAGTACATGGTCAGCAGCCCGGCGCAGGCCAGCAGCAGCACGGCGAAGGCGAGAAAGCCGTCGAAGCCCTGGAACACGGGCGCGATGCGACGCGCGAGGGACGGCTGGTGGAACACGGCGGCGGACATGGGCGCGGATTATCCGCCCGCGGCCGCAATCCTCCAGCTTCACGGACAATCGCCGAGCATCGGTCCGTCCTCGATTTAAGACAAAGGCATGACTTCCGCGCCCACCACCCACCTGCTGTACCTCCACGGCTTCCGTTCTTCGCCGCAATCGACCAAGGCCCGGCAGGTGGCACAGCGCGTCCGGGAGCGGCATCCGCAGCTGCATTGGTGGTGCCCGCAACTGCCGCCCTCGCCGCACGAAGCGATCGAGCTCGTCATGCGCGGCATCGCGCAGTGGCCGCGCGACACGATGGCGGTGGTCGGCTCCTCGCTGGGCGGCTTCTATGCCACCTACGTCGCCGGCATGACCCGTTGCCGCGCCGTGCTGCTGAACCCGGCCGTCCACCCGGCGCGCGACCTCGCGAAGTACATCGGCGAGCAGACCTCCTGGCACGATCCGGCCGAGCACTTCCATTTCCGGCCCGAGTACATCGACGAGTTGCGCGCCCTCGACGTGGGCCCGCTGGCGCGGCCGGAACGCGTCTTCGCCGTCATCGCCAAGGGCGACGAGCTGCTGGACTGGCGCGAGATGTCGGCCCGCTACCCCCAAAGCCGCATCAAGCTGCTGGAAGGCAGCGACCACGCCCTGTCCGATTTCGAGCGCCACCACCTGGACGAGGTGATGGCCTTCATCGACCCCGCGTGAGCGCCGCCCGGCCGCCCGAAGGCGCTCGCACCACAGCTGAAGGCGAAGGCACTCCAATGCGCCCTGCCCACGCGGCGGCGCATGGGACAATCCGCCCCATGTTTGTTTTGTTCGAAGAAGCCGGCAAGTACCTGGGCGGACGCGTGCTGTCGGAGGCGGAGGCCTCGGCGCAGGTCGAGCTCGATTCCGGCAAGCGGGTCAAGGTCAAGGCCGCCAACATCGTGCTGCGCTTCGAGAAGCCGGCGCCGGCCCAGTTGCTGGACGAGGCGCGCGCCCTCGCCGCCGGCATGGACCTCGACCTGGCCTGGGAATTCGCGCCCGAGGGGGAATTCGCCTTTATCGAGCTGGCCGCGGACTACTTCCAGGCCCAGCCCACGCTGGCCCAGCAGGCCGCCTCGCTGCTGGCGCTGTTCGAGGCACCGCACTACTTCCGCCGCGCCGGCAAGGGCCGCTTCAAGAAGGCGCCGGCCGAGATCGTGCAGCAGGCGCTGGCCGCCATCGAGAAGAAGAAGCAGGTGCAGGCCCAGATCACCGAATGGGCCGCGCAACTCGGCGCCGGCGAGTGCCCGGCGCCGGTGCGCGAGCAGCTCTACAAGATCCTCTTCAAGCCCGACAAGAACGCGCCCGAGTACAAGGCCGTGGTCGAGGCCGCGCGCGCCACGCAGCGCCCGCCCCTCGACTTGCTGCAGCAGGCGGGCGCGATCGACTCGCCCTACCAGTTCCACTGGCGGCGTTTCCTGTTCGAGAATTTCCCCAAGGGCACCGGCTTCCCGGCGCTCAAGGCCCCGCCCATCGCCGACGAACTGCCGCTGGCCGAGGTGCAGGCCTTTTCGGTCGACGATTCGCAAACCACCGAGATCGACGACGCGCTCTCGGTCACCGGCCTTCGCAGCGGCACGGTGCGCGTCGGCATCCACATCGCCGCGCCGGGCCTGGCGCTGGCGCCGGGCGGCCCGATCGACCAGGTCGCGCGCGCGCGCATGTCCACCGTCTACATGCCGGGCCACAAGATCACCATGCTGCCCGACGAGGTGGTCGAGACCTACACCTTGCAGGAAGGGCGCGACTGCCCGGCCGTCTCGCTCTACGCCGACTTCGACGAGGCGACGCTGGCGCTGAAGACCACCGAGACCCGCCTCGAGCGCGTGCCCATCGTCGCCAACCTGCGCCACGACCAGCTCGACGGCTTCATCACGCAGGCCTGGCTCGAGGACGCCACGGTCGACAACGCCGGCACGCCCGAGGTCGCCAAGCGGCTGCGCGAGCCGCTGTCCTTCCTGTTCCGCCTCGCCAAGCAGCTGAAGGCGCAACGCGAAGTGGTGCGCGGCAAGCCCGAGAGCTTCAACCGGCCCGACTACAACTTCCGCCTGCCCGACGCCCAGGGCGAACCCACCGGCGGCGAGCGGGTGCAGATCACGACCCGCCAGCGCGGTGCGCCGCTGGACCTGATCGTGTCGGAGGCGATGATCCTGGCCAACAGCAGCTGGGGCGGCTGGCTCGGCGAGCTCGGCGTGCCCGCGCTCTACCGCAGCCAGGCCAGCCTGGCGCCGGGCATCAAGGTGCGCATGGGGACCCGCGCCCTGCCGCATGCCGGCCTGGGCGTGAAGAGCTATGCCTGGAGCACTTCGCCGCTGCGCCGCTACACCGACCTGGTGAACCAGTGGCAGATCATCGCGGCCGCGCGCCACGGCAAGACCGCCGCGCTGGCGGCGCCCTTCAAGCCGAAGGACGCCGACCTGTTCTCCATCCTCTCGGGCTTCGATGCCGCCTATGCCGCCTACAACGCCCACCAGGGCGGCATGGAGCGCTTCTGGACGCTCAAGTACCTGGAGCAGGAAAACATCACCGAGCTCGAGGCGACGCTGATCAAGGACGTGCCCAACGGCGCCCTCGCGCGCGCCGACACGCTGCCGCTGGTATTCCAGGTCACGGGCACGCAAGGCCTCGCGCGCGGGGCACGTGTGCGCGTCAAGCTCGGCGAGGTCGACGAGATCGCGCTCGACGTGCACGGCACCGTCATCGAGCGCCTCGACACGGCGCCGGCCGAGGCGGCTGTGGAAGACGAAGGCGAGGAAGAGGAAGTCGCCGGGCCGATCGCCATTGCGGTGGACCTGGCCGACAGCGACGAGGCGGCGCCACCGGAGAAGATCCCAGCATGAGCACCGCACGGCCGCCCGAAGGTGCTCGCCCCCTCCTTCAGGAGGGGGTGCGCGAAGTACACGAAGTGACGAGCCTGGGGGAGGTCACCCCGTGAACCTGCGCGACCTGAGCAGCCTGCAAATCGCGCTCGGCATCTCGGTCGCCGCGCATGCCCTGCTGCTCGCGTTCCGCTTTGCCGACCCCGAATCCTTCAACCGGGTCTTCACCGAGACGCCGCTCGAAGTCATCCTGGTCAACGCCAAGACCAACGAGCGGCCCGAGAAGGCCCAGGCCATCGCCCAGAGCTCGCTGGCCGGCGGCGGCGACCTCGAGCGCGGCCGCGCCACCAGCCCGCTGCCGCCCTCCACCTTCACCACCATCGGCGACTCGATGGAAGACGCCCAGCGCCAGGTCGAGGCCATGCAGGCCCAGCAGATGCTGCTGCTGGCGCAGATCAAGCAGCAGCTCGCCGCGATGCCGCGGCCCGATCCGCGCCACCAGGGCAACCCCAGCGAGGCCGCGGCGCGCGAGGAAAGACGCCGCCAGCTGATCGAGATGCTGGCCGAGATCGAGCGCCGGGTGAACGAAGAGAACGCGCGGCCCAAGAAGCGCTACCTCAGCCCGGCCACGCGCGAGGCCACCTACGCCGTCTACGTCGATACGCTGCGCCGCAAGATCGAGGCGCGAGGCACCGAGAACTTCCCCGAGCTCTCGGGCAAGAAGCTCTACGGCGAGCTCACGATGCTGGTGACCGTCAACTTCGACGGCTCGATCCTCGGCACCGAGGTCGTCGAGGGCTCGGGCAACGCGACCCTGGACCGGCGTGCGCAGGCCATCGTGCGCAGCATCGGCAACTTCGGCAAGTTCACCGACGCGATGCGGCGGCAGACCGACCAGATCGTGCTGCCCTCGCGCTTCAAGTTCACCCGCGACGAGACGCTCGAGACGCAGGTTTCCTCGTCGTCGTCCAAACAGTAAGCCGGACGCCATGGACCTCTATTGCGTGATGGGCAATCCGGTCGAGCACAGCCGCTCGCCCTGGATTCATGCGCGCTTCGGCGAGCTCACCGGCCAGGTGCTGGACTACGGCCGCCGCCTGGTGCCGCTGGACGGCTTCGAGGCCGCGGTGGCCGCCTTTCGTGCCGAGACGAGCGGCACGGCGCGCGGCTGCAACGTCACCGTGCCCTTCAAGTTCGAGGCCGCGGCGCTGGCCCAGCACCTGAGCCCACGAGCCATGCTGGCGCGCGCGGTCAACACGCTGCGCTTCGACGAGGACGGCATCCACGGCGACAACACCGACGGCGCCGGCCTCGTCGCCGACATCACGCAGCACGCCGGCGTGCCGCTGGCGGGCAGCGAGCTCCTCTTGCTGGGTGCCGGCGGCGCCGCGGCCGGCGTGCTGGGCCCGCTGCTGGAAGCCGGCCCGCGCCGCGTGGTGGTGGCCAACCGCACGCTGGCCAAGGCCATCGACCTGGTGCGGCGCCATGCGGCGCTGGCGCTGCAGCATGGCATTGCGCTGGAGGCGCACGAACTGCAGTCGGTGCCCGGCGAGTTCGATGTGGTGGTGAACGGCACTGCCTCCAGCCTCGCCGGCGGCGAGGTGCCGGTGGCGGTCCGCGTGCTCAAGCGCGGCGCGCTGGCCGTCGACATGATGTACGGACCGGCCGCCGCGGGCTTCATGCACTGGGCCCGCGAACACGGCGCCATGCCGCGCGACGGACTGGGCATGCTGGTCGAACAGGCGGCCGAATCCTTCGCGCTCTGGCGCGGCGTACGGCCGCCTTCGGGGCAGGTTCTGGCCGAGCTGCGCGCGGTGGTCGACGGCAAGTGAAGGCCATCCTGCGCTGGGTGCTGTGCCTGCTGTTCGCGGCAGTGGCGCTCGAAGTCTTCTTCATCGGCCGCATCGCCGCGATGGCGGTGATCGATCCGCAGTCCACCGCCTTCCAGCGTTCCGAAGCCTGGCAGCTCGCGACCGAGGGGCGCAGCAACGGCGAGCGCGCCTGGAAGCAGGAATGGGTGCCTTATTCGCAGATCGCGGACAGCCTGAAGCGCGCGGTGATCGCGAGCGAGGACAGCGAATTCATCTATCACAACGGCGTCGAGTGGGAGGCCGTCGAGCGCGCGCGCCAGCGCAATGCGAGGGCGGAGCAGATCGCGGCCCGGCGCGCAGCGCAGATGCGCGCGCGCGGCAAGGAGCCGCGCCCGATCCAGTTACGCGGCGGCTCGACCATCACCCAGCAGCTGGCGAAGAACCTGCTGCTGTCGGGCGAGCGCACGCTGCTGCGCAAGGGTCAGGAGCTGCTGCTTTCGGTCGCATTGGAGCTGCTGCTGGACAAGGGGCGCATCCTCGAGATCTACCTCAACAGCGTGGAGTGGGGGGAAGGCATCTTCGGCGCAGAGGCGGCCGCGCAGCACTACTTCAAGAAGCCGGCTTCGCGGCTCGGCGCGCACGAAGCGGCTCGGCTGGCGGTGATGCTGCCGAGCCCGAAGTTCTTCGAGCGGAGGTCCGGGTCGGCCTACCTCGCGGGCCGCACGGCCACGATCGTGGCGCGCATGCCATCGGCCGAGCTGCCCTGATCTGCAGGGGCAGCGCGCGCATCGAAGAGAGAGGGATTTGGAGCGGGAAAAGAGTCTCGAACTCTCGACCTCAACCTTGGCAAGGTTGCGCTCTACCAACTGAGCTATTCCCGCGTTTGAAGGGTCCGAATCATAACGGATTCGCGAGCCCTCTTCGGCCGCCGCAGGAGAAAAACCTGCATGCGCCGCCCGTATCATCGCCGCCATGCTTGCAAAGTTCACGGGGTGGGTGCTGCTGGGCCTGATCCGGCTCCTCACCGGTGCCCAGGCGCGCTGGTGGGGCTGCCCGCCCAAGGCCGAGCAGCGCATCTACTTCGCCAACCACCAGAGCCACCTGGACCTGGTGATGATCTGGGCCGCGCTGCCCGAGGAGCTGCGCAGCATCACGCGGCCGATCGCGGCGCGCGACTACTGGGCCACGACGCCGTTCAAGCGCTGGATCACCACCGAGGTGTTCAATGCGATCTACGTGGAGCGCAGCGGCAGCGCGCCTGCGCCTGTATCTGCGCCGGCCGCGCCCCGCGAGCGCATCGAGCCCGTGTTCGAGGAAGCGATGCCGGTCTTGGCGCCTGAGCCGGTCGACGCCATGCAGGGCGAGCCGCTGCCGGCATCGCCACCGGCCGATGCGCCACCCACGCCACAGCCGGGCAGCGCCGAAGCGCTGCTGCCGCTGCAGCCGCTGATCGAGGCGCTGCAGAGCGGCGACTCGATCATCATCTTTCCCGAGGGCACGCGCGGGAACACCGGCGAGCCGCAGAAATTCAAGTCGGGCCTCTACACGCTGGCGCAGATGTTCCCCGAGGCCGTGCTGGTGCCGGCCTGGATCGACAACGTGCAGCGGGTGATGCCCAAGGGCGAGGTCGTGCCGGTGCCGATCCTCTGCTCGGTCACGTTCGGCGAGCCGATCCGCCTCGAGGAGAGCGAGGAGCGGCGCCCCTTCCTCGACCGCGCGCGCGAGTGCGTCATCGCATTGCGGTATGTGTAGGGCCTGCCACACATGAATCACCCCCGCGTGGGGCCCCAGAGAGGGCCCAATCTAGGCGCCAAGCGCAGCTGGGCTGGTGGCCCAGCGAGCATTGGCAACGACGAGTGGGCCCTCTCTGGGGCCTCACCCGAAGGGCCGGGGCGGCAAGGGGCGCAGGGCGTCGTTGCGGTCCTTGCCCAGGCGGCGGCCAGCCTGGGCTGCGGCCCACGCCTAGCCCTGCGCCCCTTGCCGCCCCGGCGCGGGGGTGATTCATGTGTTGGCAGGCCCTGAATGAACGAATACCTCCGCCAGCTCTCTCCCACGCACCAGGTCGCGGCCCTGTTCTTCATCGTCTTCGGCCTGCTCGTCGTCGTGAGCATCGTGGCCTTCCTGCTGAGCTTTCGCGAGCGCCGCAACCCACGGCACGACGAGCGCTGGCAGCGCGAGCTGGCGCATTTCCGCCGGCTGCTGGGCACCACCTGGTTCATGGCGGTGATCTTCTGGATCGGCTGGGCGCTGGGCGAGACGGTGGCCACCGTGCTGTTCGCGCTGATCTCCTTCTTCACGCTGCGCGAGTTCATCACGCTGTCGCCGACGCGGCGCGGCGACCACCGCAGCCTGATCCTGGCCTTCTTCGTGGTGCTGCCGATCCAGTTCTGGCTGGTGGCGACGGCGCGCTTCGACCTCTTCACCGTGTTCATCCCGGTCTACGTCTTCCTCGCCATCCCGGTGGTGAGCGCGCTGGCCGACGATCCCAGCCATTTCCTCGAACGCAACGCCAAGCTGCAGTGGGGCATCATGGTCTGCGTCTACGGCATGAGCCATGTGCCGGCGCTGCTGCTGCTCACCTTCCCCGGCTACGAGGGCAAGAGCGCCTTTCTCGTGTTCTTCCTGGTCTTCGTCGTGCAGACCTGCGTGCTGGTGCAGCACCTGATTGCGCGACGCAGCACCTTGCCCGGCGAAGAAGCGGCCGCGGAAGACGCCGAAGCATCCGGCGGCCGCCTGAAGCGCGTCGGCGACTGGCTCTTCAGGGACGCGCCTGCCGCGCCGCACGTGAGCCGCAGCTTCAACTGGCGCAGCTGGGCCATCGGCATGGCGATCGCCAGCGTGGTGGGCGCGCTGTTCTCCTTCATCACGCCCTTCCGCTTCAGCCAGGCGCTGGCCGTCTCCCTGCTCGCCTGCGTGGCCGGCTCGATGGGTCACCTGGTGATGAAGGCGCTCAAGCGCGACCGCGGCATTCCCAACTGGGGCCGGCGCGGCGTGGGCGTGACCGGGGCCAACGGCTTGCTGGACCGCGTCGACGCACTGTGCTTCGCGGCCCCGGTGTTCTTCCATTCGGTGCGCTGGTACTTCGGTGCCTGAGGCGCGGCCCGGCATGCGCATCCTCGGCATCGACCCCGGCCTGCAGACCACCGGCTTCGGCCTGGTGGACATGGACGGCCATGCGCTGCGCTACGTCGCCAGCGGCACCATCAGCACCCGCAGCGTGTCGCAGGGCGAGCTGCCGGCGCGGCTCAAGGTGCTTTTCGACGGCATCGGCGAGATCGTGGCCCGTTACAAGCCCGACGCAGCGGCGGTGGAGATCGTGTTCGTGAACGTCAACCCGCAATCCACCCTGCTGCTTGGCCAGGCGCGCGGCGCCTGCCTCGCGGCGCTGGTGACGAACGCCCTGCCCGTCGCCGAGTACACCGCCCTGCAGATGAAGCAGGCCGTCGCCGGCCACGGCCGCGCCGCCAAGGCGCAGGTGCAGGAGATGGTGCGGCGCCTGCTGCAGCTGCCCGGCATGCCCGGCAGCGATGCGGCCGACGCACTGGGCATCGCGATCACCCATGCGCATGTGGGCAGTTCGATGGCGCGGCTCGGGCAGGCGGCGGTGCTGGCGCGCAGCACCAGCGGGATGTATCGGAAGGGGCGGACGCGCTAGAGCGCCCGCTCGGCGATCAGCACCGCAAAGAACCCGAAGGCCGCCAGCAGCGTCCACTTGAGCACGATCCAGCCGAAGCGCTTGTACTTGGGCTGCCCGGTCCCGGCATAGAACGCGAAGGAAACGCCGGCCACCAGCAGAAGCAGCAGGATGGCCCAGCGGAACAGCAGCATCAGGCGTTTGCCTACCAGGCCCGCGCGACTTCGGCGAAGCCGGCCGGTGCCTGCCGCTGATCATCGAAGCTGACGATCTCGTAGGCGTCCTTCTGGGCCAGCAGCTCGCGCAACAGCCTGTTGTTGAGCCCATGGCCCGAGCGGAAGGCGCTGTAGGCCGCGAGCAGCGGGCGCCCGATGACGTACAGGTCGCCCATGGCATCGAGGATCTTGTGCTTGACGAACTCGTCGTCGTAGCGCAGCCCGCCGGCATTGAGCACCTTGGTGTCGTCCATCACGATCGCGTTGTCGAGGCCGCCGCCCAGCGCCAGGCCCTTGGAGCGCATGTACTCGACCTCCTTGGTGAAGCCGAAGGTGCGCGCGCGCGCGATGTCGCGGCTGTAGGAGCCCGAGCCCAGGTCGAACTCGAAGCGCTGGCCGCTGGCGTTGACCACGCGGTGGTCGAAGTCGATCTCGAAGCTCAGCTTGTAGCCGTGGTAGGGCACGAGGCGCGCCCACTTGAGGTCGTGGCCCTCGCCTTCGCGCACCTCGACCGGCCGGGTGACGCGGATGAAGCGGCGCGGCGCATCCTGCAGCACGATGCCCGCGCTCTGCAGCAGAAACACGAAGGACGAGGCGGAACCGTCGAGGATCGGCACCTCGTCGGCCGTGATGTCGATCTGCAGGTTGTCGATGCCCAGGCCCGCGCAGGCCGACATCAGGTGCTCGACGGTCTGCACCTTGGCGCCGTTGGTGGACACGGTGGAGGCCAGCCGCGTGTCGGTCACGGCCTCGGCACGCATGGGGATTTCCACCGGCTCGGGCAGGTCGACCCGGCGGAACACGATGCCGGCATCGATGGGCGCCGGCCGGAGCGTCAGCTCGACGCGCTGGCCGCTGTGCAGCCCCACGCCGACGGCGCGGGTGATGGATTTCAGGGTTCGTTGTTGGAGCACGGCAGCGATTTTAGGAGCGCGAGGCATCCGGCGCGCCGTGCGCCTCGCTATCTCCGCAATAGCCACCATGTCGGGCCGATCAGTCTGCCTGCCTGCGCAGGAAGGCCGGGATCTCGATGTCGTCCATCCCGCCCGTCGACAGCGCGTCCACCTTGGCCGCGGCCATGGTGCGGTTGGTGCGCCAGACGCTGGGCACGGCCATGCCGTCGTAGTTGGGCTGGCTGGGGTGGCCCTGCACGGTGCCGCCGAGCGTCGGCACGCCGAACGGGATGTTGTCGGTGCCGGTGCGGATCACCTCCAGCGTCGGCGCCTGGCGGCGCGCGTCCTGGCGCGACAGGCCGGTGGCGACCACGGTCACGCGCATCTCGTCGCCCAGGCTGTCGTCGTAGGCGGCACCGTAGATCACGTGCGCGTCTTCCGCCGCGAAGGCGCGGATGGTGGTCATGGCCAGCTTCGATTCGCTCAGCTTCAGCGAGTTCTTCGATGCCGTCACCAGCACCAGCACGCCCTTGGCACCCGAGAGGTCGATGCCTTCGAGCAGCGGGCAGGCAACCGCCTGCTCCGCTGCGATGCGCGCGCGGTCGGGGCCCGAGGCCGCGGCGGTGCCCATCATGGCTTTGCCCGGCTCGCCCATCACGGTGCGCACGTCCTCGAAGTCGACGTTCACGCCGCCGTACTCGTTGATGATCTCCGAGATCCCGCCCACGGCGTTCTTCAGCACGTCGTTGGCATGCGCGAAGGCCTCGTCCTGGGTGACGTCCTCGCCCAGCACGTCGAGCAGCTTCTCGTTGAGCACCACGATCAGCGAGTCGACGTTCGCCTCCAGCTCGGTCAGGCCGGCGTCGGCATTGGTCATGCGGCGGCCGCCTTCCCAGTCGAAGGGCTTGGTCACCACACCCACCGTGAGGATGCCCATCTCCTTGGCCACGCGCGCGATCACCGGCGCCGCGCCGGTGCCGGTGCCGCCGCCCATGCCGGCCGTGATGAACAGCATGTGGGCGCCGTTGATCGCGCCGCGGATGTCGTCGACCGCCGCTTCCGCCGCGTCACGGCCCTTCTCGGGCTTGCTTCCGGCGCCCAGGCCGTTGGTGCCGAGCTGGATGGTCTTGTGCGCGTTGCTGCGCTGGAGCGCCTGCGCATCGGTGTTCGCGCAGATGAACTCGACGCCCTGCACGCGACGCTCGATCATGTGCGAGACCGCGTTGCCGCCGCCGCCGCCCACGCCGATCACCTTGATCTGGGTGCCTTGGTTGAACTCTTCGATTTCGATCATTTCGATGGCCATTTCTGACTCCTTGAATTTGCAGTTGCCTTGTTTGTACGAATGTGTTGTTTTGAGGGTCACCGTCTGCCCTCCTGCGGCGGTCCGGTGCGCCGCCATCGCTCGTTGAAATGCCGAGGGGGACTTCCCCGCACGAGCCAAAGTGGTGTGCTGTCCATCGTCAGAAGTTCCCCACGATGAAGTCCTTGAAGCGGCCGAAGGCGGTCTTTACAGAGCCGTTCTTCTGGGCGACCTTGAAGCCGCGCAGCCGTGCATAGCGCGCCTCCTCCAGCAGGCCCATCACGGTGGCGGCGCGCGGCTGCGCGACCATATCCGACAGCGCGCTCGAATACTTGGGGATGCCGCGGCGCACCGGCTTGAGGAAGATGTCCTCGCCCAGTTCGACCATGCCCGGCATCACCGCGCTGCCGCCGGTCAGCACCACGCCGGAAGACAGCACCTCCTCGTAGCCCGACTCGCGCACCACCTGCTGCACCAGCGAGAAGATCTCTTCCACCCGCGGCTCGATCACGCCGGCCAGGGCCTGCTTGCTGAGCATGCGCGGCCCGCGGTCGCCGAGCCCGGGCACCTCGACCTGCGTCTCGGGATCGGCCAGCAGCTGCTTGGCATAGCCGTTCTCGACCTTGATGTCCTCGGCGTCCTTGGTGGGCGTGCGCAGCGCCATCGCGATGTCGCTGGTGATCAGGTCGCCGGCGATCGGGATCACCGCGGTGTGGCGGATCGCGCCGTTGGTGAAGATGGCCACGTCGGTGGTGCCGGCGCCGATGTCCACCAGCACCACGCCCAGCTCGCGCTCGTCCTCGGTCAGCACCGCCTGGCTGGAGGCCAGCGGGTTGAGCATCAGCTGGTCGACTTCCAGCCCGCAGCGGCGCACGCACTTGATGATGTTCTCGGCCGCGCTCTGGGCGCCGGTGACGATGTGCACCTTGGCCTCGAGCCGCATGCCGCTCATGCCGATCGGCTCCTTCACGTCCTGGCCGTCGATCACGAACTCCTGCGGCTCCACCAGCAGCAGGCGCTGGTCGCTGGAGATGTTGATCGCGCGCGCGGTCTCCACCACGCGCGCCACGTCGGCCTGCGTGACTTCCTTGTCCTTGACCGCCACCATGCCGCTCGAATTGATGCCGCGGATGTGGCTGCCCGTGATGCCGGTGTAGACGCGGCTGATCTTGCAGTCGGCCATCAGCTCCGCTTCCTTGAGCGCCTGCTGGATGCTCTGCACCGTGGCGTCGATGTTCACCACCACGCCGCGCTTGAGCCCGTTGCTGGGCGCGATGCCCAGCCCCGCCAGCTTGAGCTCGCCGGTGGGCAGGACCTCGGCCACCACCGCCATCACCTTGGCGGTGCCGATGTCGAGTCCGACGACCAGGTCTTTGTATTCCTTGGACATGAATTTCCTCTGCTCTCTATTTCTTCCTGGGCGGTGGCGGCTCTGTCGTGACCGTGGTGACGCCGCGCAACCGCAGTGCATAGCCTTCGTTGTGCCGCAGGTCGGCGCCTTCGACGGCGGAGACGCTGCGCCCGTACTGTTTGGCGACCGGCGCCACCGTGACCAGGAAGCGCTGCGTGCGGGCCGCCACTTCCTCGCTGCGCCCGCGGCCCAGCTCGAGCACCGCCCCGCTGTCCAGCACCACGCTCCAGCTGCCGCGGCTCGACAGCTTCAGTTGATCGATCGCCAGTTCGTAGGGCGAGAACAGCGGCTGCAGCACGCGGTACATGCCCAGCACCTGGCCGGCCTGCTCGGGCGGGCCGCCAAGGCGCGGCAGATCGTCGTCCACCTCCGCGACGTTGGCGTCGAAGACCTCGCCGAAGCCGTTGATCAGCCGCGAATCGGCCTCCTCACCCCAGTGCGCCACCGGCACATGCTCGGTCAGCGTCGCGCGCAGCTTGTTGGGGAATTCGCGCCGCACCACCGCCTTGCGCACCCAGGGCACGGATTCGAAGGCCGCGCGCGCCTTCGCCAGGTCGACGGTGAAGAAGTTGCCGGCCAGCTGCGGCGCGACGTTGGCGCGCAGCGTGACCGCGTTGTTGTGCGTGACCTCGCCGTCCACCTTGATGCCGGCGAGCGGGAAGAAGGGCTGGCGCAGCACCCACCAGGCACCCGCCGCCAGCAGCACGAGCGCGAACAACGCGTACACCAGGGTCGCGGTCACGTTCATGAGCTTGACGTCGAAGGGCACGGGGATGCTGTGGGACATCAGATCTCCCCCAGGCTGCGCCGCTGCGCGGCTCCGCCACCCCCCTCGCAAGCGAGGGGGCGAGCACCTTCGGGCGGCCGGGCGGTGCTCATCAGACCTCCGCCCTTGAATCGAGCGTGGCGGAGGCCAGCACCCGCAGGCACAAATCCTCGTAGGAGATGCCTGCAGCGCGCGCCGACATCGGAACCAGCGAATGGCTGGTCATGCCCGGCGAGGTGTTCATCTCCAGCAGGAAAGGCCTGCGGTCGCTGGCGCGGATCATCAGGTCGGCACGGCCCCAGCCGCGGCAGCCGAGCTGGTGGTAGGCCGCCAGCGAGATACGCCGGATCTCCTGCTCCTCGGCCTCGGGCAGGCCACTCGGGCAGTGGTACTTCACGTCGTCGGTGAAGTACTTGTTCTGGTAGTCGTAGGCGCCCTCTGGCGCGGCGATGCGCACCACCGGCAGCGCCTGCGCGTTCAGGCCGTTGCCCAGCACGGCGCAGGTGACTTCCTCGCCCTCGATGAACTCCTCGCACAGCACGTCGGTGTCGTAGCCGACGGCCAGCGTCACGGCATCCTGCATCTCGGAATAGCCCATGACCTTGGTCACGCCGATGGAGGAGCCCTCGCGCGGCGGCTTGACGATCAGCGGCAGGCCCAGCACGTCGGGCACAGCCATGATCTGCTCGCGGCTCTGCTGGTCGAAGGCCAGGCGCGCATAGCGCGGCGTCGGCAGACCGTCGGCCTGCCAGATGCGCTTGGTCATGACCTTGTCCATGGCCACGGCCGAGGCCATGACGCCGGAGCCGGTGTAGGGGATGCCCAGCAGCTCCAGCGCGCCCTGCACCGTGCCGTCCTCGCCGTGGCGGCCGTGCAGCACCACGAAGCAGCGCGCGAAGCCCTCGTGCTTGAGCTCGACCAGCTCGCGCTCGGCCGGGTCGAAGGCATGCGCATCGACGCCGCGCGAGCGCAGCGCCTCGAGCACGCCGGTGCCCGACATGATGGAAATCTCTCGCTCGGCCGAGGTGCCGCCGAACAGCACCGCGACCTTGCCGAAGTCTTGCGGATTCACAAGGACCTCCCTGAAGAAGAAACCGAACCGCCCTGCTCGACCACCTTGGCCGGCACGGCGCCGATGGAGCCCGCGCCCATGCAGATCACGACATCGCCGTCGTGCGCGTTGTCCAGGATCGCCTGCGGCATGCCGGCGATGTCGTCGACGAAGACCGGCTCGACCTTGCCCGCAACGCGGATCGCCCGCGCCAGCGAGCGGCCGTCGGCCGCCACGATGGGCGCCTCCCCCGCGGCGTAGACCTCGCCGAGCAGCACCGCATCGGCGCCACCGATGACCTTGACGAAGTCCTCGAAGCAGTCGCGCGTGCGGGTGTAGCGGTGCGGCTGAAAGGCCAGCACCAGGCGCCGGCCCGGGAAGGCACCGCGCGCGGCGGCGATGGTGGCCGCCATCTCGACCGGGTGGTGGCCGTAGTCGTCGATCAGCGTGAAGCTGCCCAGACCGAGGGCGCCACGCAGCTTGACATCGCCGTAGCGCTGGAAGCGCCGGCCCACGCCCTTGAAGTCGGCCAGGCCGCGCTGCACCGCCTCGTCGGGCACGTTGAGCTCGACCGCCACCGCGATCACCGCCAGCGCGTTGCGCACGTTGTGCTCGCCCGGCAGGTTGAGCACGATGTCCAGGTCGGGCAAGGTGACGCCGTTGCGCCGCTGCGCGGTGAAGTGCATCTGCTGGCCGACCGCGCGCACGTTCACGGCGCGCACCTGCGCGTCCTCGCCGAAGCCGTAGCTGGTGACCGGGCACGAGACCTCGGTCACGATCTCGCGCACCGCCGGATCGTCGGTGCACAGGATCGCCACGCCGTAGAAGGGCATGCGGTGCAGGAAATCGACGAAGGCCTTCTTCAGCTTCGCGAAGTCGTGCCCGTAGGTCTCCATGTGGTCGGCGTCGATGTTCGTGACCACGGCCATGACCGGCAGCAGGTTCAGGAAGGAGGCGTCCGATTCGTCGGCCTCCACCACGATGTAGTCGCCGCTGCCCAGCTGCGCATTGGCACCGGCGCTGTTGAGCCGGCCTCCGATGACGAAGGTCGGGTCCAGCCCGGCGGCGGCGAGCACGCTGGCCACCAGGCTCGTGGTGGTGGTCTTGCCGTGCGTGCCGGCGATGGCGACGCCCTGCTTGAGCCGCATCAACTCGGCCAGCATCAGCGCGCGCGGCACCACGGGGATGCGCTTCTCGCGCGCCGCCACCACCTCGGGATTGTCGCCCTGCACGGCGGTGGAGGTGACGACCGCGTCGGCGCCCGCGATGTGGGCCGCGTCGTGGCCGACGAAGGTGCCGATGCCCAGGCCCGCGAGCCGCTTGAGCGTGGCGCTGTCGGCCAGGTCGGAGCCGGTGATCTTGTAGCCCAGGTTGAGCAGCACCTCGGCGATGCCGCTCATGCCGGAGCCGCCCACGCCGACGAAGTGAATATGGCGGATTGCGTGCTTCATTTTGCAAGCTCCTCGCACGCGCGGACCAGGACGTCGACCGCCTCTGTCTTCTGCATCGTCTTGGCCTTCACGGCACGTTCCATGAGCGCGGGGCGCCCGGTTTTCTGTAGCAAATCGGCCAGCAATTCGGGAGTCAATTCGGTTTGTTGAACGAGCCAGCCCCCGCCCGCGTCGACGAGGAAGCGGGCGTTGGTGGTCTGGTGGTCGTCCACGGCGGAAGGGAAAGGCACGAACAGCGCAGCCGCGCCGACGGCCGCGATCTCGGTGACGGTGCTCGCACCGGCACGCGCGACGATCAGGTCGGCGTCGGCATAGGCACTTGCGGTGTCTTCGATGAAAGGGGTGAGCTCGCCCTCGACGCCGGCAGCGGCGTAGTTGGAGCGCAGCTCGTCGATCTGCTTGGCGCCGCTCTGGTGCAAGACGCTCGGACGCTGCTCGGGCGCGATGCGGGCCAGCGCCTTCGGCACCACGGCGTTGAGCGCCTTCGCGCCCAGGCTGCCGCCCACCACCAGCAGCTTGAGCGGGCCGCTGCGGCCGGCGAAGCGCGTGGCCGGGTCGGGCTGCGACACGAAGGCCGCGCGCAGCGGATTGCCGACCCATTGCGCCTTCTTCATCACGTTCGGGAAGGCGGTGAAGACGCGGTCGGCGACGCCGGCCAGGATCTTGTTGGCGAGCCCGGCCACCGAGTTCTGCTCGTGCAGCACCAGCGGCTTGTTCAGCAGCACGCTCATCATGCCGCCGGGGAAGGTGATGTAGCCGCCCAGGCCCAGCACCACGTCGGGCCGCACGCGGCGCACCACGGACAGGCTCTGCCAGAAGGCGCGCAGGAGGCGCATGGGCAGCAGGGCCAGCGTGAGCGGGCCCTTGCCGCGCACGCCGCCGAACTGCACGGGTTCGAAGGCGAAGCCGCGCGGCGGCACCAGCTTTTCTTCCATGCTGCCGGGCGCGCCCAGCCAGTGCACGCGCCAGCCGCGCTCGCGCAGGGCTTCGGCCACGGCGAGGCCCGGGAAGATGTGGCCGCCCGTGCCGCCGGCCATGACGAGTGCGGTCCTGCTGCTCATACGCGGCCTCCGCGCATGAGCGGCGCTGCCGCGCCGCAGCGCTTCGCGCTGACCCGGTTTTGGCGAAACAGAGTTCTCATACGCGGCCTCCGCGCATGAGAACTCTGTTTTCGTAGTCGATGCGCAGCACGATCGCCAGCGCGATCACGTTCATCAGGATGGCCGAGCCGCCGAAGCTCATCAGCGGCAGGGTCAGCCCCTTGGTCGGCAGCGCCCCCAGGTTCACGCCCATGTTGATGAAGGCCTGGAAGCCGATCCAGATGCCCACGCCCTGCGCCACCAGGCCGGCGAACACGCGGTCCAGCGCGATCGCCTGGCGGCCGATGTGCATGATGCGGCGGGTGAGCCAGAGGAACAGGCCGATGGCCAGCAGCACGCCGACGAGGCCGAACTCCTCGCCGATCACCGCCATCAGGAAGTCGGTGTGGGCTTCGGGCAGCCAGTGCAGCTTTTCGACGCTGCCGCCCAGGCCGACGCCGAAGATCTCGCCGCGGCCGATGGCGATCAGCGAATGCGAGAGCTGGTAGCCCTTGCCCAGCGCATGCTCCTCGCTCCACGGGTCGAGGTAGGCGAAGATGCGCTCGCGCCGCCACGGGCTGGAGGCCACGATGGTGCCGAAGGCCACCACCACCAGCGCCGCGATCAGGAAGAACATGCGCGCGTTGACGCCGCCCAGGAACAGGATGCCCATCGCGATCACCGCGATCACCATGAAGGCGCCCATGTCGGGCTCGGCCATCACCAGCATGCCGACCACCACCACCGCCACGCCCATCGGCAGCACGGCGCGGAAGAAGCGCTCCTTGATCTCCATCTTGCGCACCATGTAGCTGGCGGCGTAGAGGATCATCGCGAGCTTGGCCAGCTCCGAGGGCTGGAAGCGCATGAAGCCCATTGGCAGCCAGCGGCGCGCGCCGTTGACGTTGATGCCGATGTGCGGAATCAGCACCGCGACCAGCAGCAGCAGCGAGGCCACGAAGAGCCAGGGCGCGGCGCGCTCCCAGGTGCGCATCGGCACCTGGAAGGCCAGCAGCGCGGCCACGAAGGCGATCACGATCGAGGCGACGTGCCGCGTGAGGAAGTAGCTGGCGCTGTAGCCGGCGCGCGAGAAGCGCGGGTTGTCGGGCAGCGCGATCGAGGCCGAATAGACCATCACCAGCCCCCAGGCCAGCAGGGCGACCGTGACCCACGCAAGCGCCTGGTCGAAGCCCAACACGCGCACCGGCGCGGCCTTGGTCTGCGTCATGCCGGCATTGCCCAGGCGCACCGGCAGGTGCATGGGCAAGGCGTCCATGCTGGTCTTGGCGCTGTTGAACCAGCCCTCCCAGAAGCGGGGGCTCTTGTTCGGCGTGGCGGCGGCGGCGTTCGCGCTCATAAGGCGACCTCCGCGCTACGCGCTGCGGTGCGAGCCCCCTTCGGAGCGGCCGTGCGGGGGCTCATCTGTCGCTCTCCCCGCCCGACGGCACGCCACCGTCGATGCCCGCGTCGCGCGGCGACTCGGCCCAGTCCTGCACGGCCTCGCAGAACACGGCGGCGCGGTGCGCGTAGTCCTTGAACATGTCGAAGCTGGCGCAGGCCGGCGACAGCAGCACCGCATCGCCGGGACGGGCGCGGCCGGCCGCGGCCTTCACCGCCTCTTCCATCGAGGCGGCGTGCAGCAGCGGCACGCCGGTGGAGGCGAGCGCGGCCTCGATCAGCGGTGCGTCGCGGCCGATCAGCACCACGGCGCGCGCGTACTGGCGCACGGGTGCCGCCAGCGGCGCGAAGTCCTGCCCCTTGCCTTCGCCGCCGAGGATCACGACCACGCGGCGCTCCTCGCCGAGGCCGCTCAGGGCCGCGACGGTCGCGCCGACGTTCGTGCCCTTGCTGTCGTCGAAGAACTCGACCTCGTCCACGATGGTGACCGGCTCCACGCGGTGCGACTCGCCGCGGTATTCGCGCAGGCCGTAGAGCATGGGCCCGAGCTGGCAGCCCGCGGCGGTGGCGAGCGCAAGCGCCGCCAGTGCATTGAGCGCGTTGTGCCGGCCGCGGATGCGCAGGGCATCGGCGGGCATCAGGCGCTGGATGTGGATCTCTTCCTCCTCGACCGCGGCGCCGCGCTTGCGCTTTTGCGTCTCGTCGGCTTCCAGGGCGCGCACCAGCCAGGCCATGCCGTGGACGCGCTCGATGCCGTAGTCGCCCGGTCGCAGGGGCATGGCGGCGCCGAAGGTCAGGACCGAGCGGGGCGACTGGCCCTTGGCCAGCTTGACGGGCGAAGGCTTCATCGCCATGACCGCCTCGTCCTCGCGGTTGAGCACCATGACGCTTTTCGTGCCGAAGATGCGCGCCTTGGCAGCGGCATAGGCGGCCATGTCGCCGTGCCAGTCGAGGTGGTCCTGCGTCACGTTCAGCACGGTCGCGGCGGTCGGCTCGAAGCCCTGCACGCCGTCGAGCTGGAAGCTGGAGAGCTCGAGCACCCACACCTCGGGCAGCGTGCCGGCATCGATGTGCGCGGCGAGCGTGTCCAGCAGTGTTGGGCCGATGTTGCCGGCCACCGCCACCGTCTTGCCGGCGCGCGCGACCAGCTGGCCGGTCAGCGCGGTGACGGTGGTCTTGCCGTTGGTGCCGGTCACGGCCAGCACGGCGGGCCGGTAGCCCTTGGGCGCCGGCGGAACGGGCACGGGCGGAGGCGGCGGGGCCTCGGCGTCGTCGTCGTCTTCGACCGCTGCGGATTCCGGCAGGGGGGCCAGTTGCGGCTCGTTGGCGGCCAGCGTTTCCTCGGGCTGCTGGGCTTCCAGCACTTCCGGCACATCGGCAGGCTGCAGCGCCTCCGGCGTCAGCTGCGCCTCCGGCTCG
Organism: Variovorax sp. Soil_C_12; assembly: GCF_057657375.1. Lineage (NCBI taxonomy): Bacteria > Pseudomonadati > Pseudomonadota > Betaproteobacteria > Burkholderiales > Comamonadaceae > Variovorax > Variovorax sp. Soil_C_12. Next base: position 165,444 of record NZ_JBDGIO010000004.1, read on the forward strand.
GACGGCGGTGCAGCTTCCTCTGCACGCTCGACCACGCGAAGGTCCGCCAGCGCGCGCGCGAAGAGGTCCAGCTCGCCACCCACCGGCAAGCCCACGGCCTTGGCGGCGTCGACCACCACCGCCACCGAAGCCGGCGACAAGCCCGGCGAGCGATACACCGCGCGCACCGCCGTGCCTTCGACCAGCGCGGCGGAGAACGGGCCGCCGACGAAGACCGCATCGGGCAGCTCGGCACGCAGGGCTTCGAGCTGCGGTGGCGCCTCGCGGGTGTCGGCCACTGTGAGCTTTGCTCCATGGCGAGCGCACCAGCGCGCCATCGCCAGGCCCGAGGCGCCCAGGCCCAGGATCAGCACGTGTTGGTCTTGGAGATGCCGCATGGATGTCACCGCAGCTTCAAGGTCGACAGGCCCACCAGGCACAGCAGCATGGTGATGATCCAGAAGCGCACCACGACCTGCGTCTCGCGCCAGCCGCTCTTCTCGAAGTGGTGGTGCAGCGGCGCCATCTTGAGCACGCGCCGCCCTTCGCCGAAGCGCTTCTTGGTGTACTTGAAGTAGGTCACCTGCGCCATCACCGAGATCGCCTCGACCACGAAGATGCCGCCCATGACGAAGAACACGATCTCCTGGCGCACGATGACCGCGATGGTGCCGAGCGCGCCGCCCAGCGCGAGCGCGCCGACGTCGCCCATGAAGACCTGCGCCGGATGGGTGTTGAACCAGAGGAAGGCCAGGCCCGCGCCGGCCATCGCCGAGCAGAACACCAGCAGCTCGCCCGAGCCCGGGATGTGCGGGAACAGCAGGTAGCGCGAATAGACCGCGCTGCCGGTGACGTAGGCGAACACGCCCAGCGCCGAACCCACCATTACCACCGGCATGATCGCCAGGCCGTCGAGGCCGTCGGTCAGGTTCACCGCGTTGCTGGCGCCCACGATCACCAGGTAGGTCAGGATCACGAAGCCGATGCCGCCCAGCGGATAGCTCACTTCCTTGAAGAAGGGCACCAGCAGGTTGATCTTGGGCGGAAAGTCCAGGTCGAAGCCCGAGCCCACCCAGGTGTAGAACAGCTCGAGCACGCGCCAGTTGGAGCTCTCGGAGATGCTGAAGAGCAGGTAGAAACCCGCGACCAGGCCGACGACCGACTGCCAGATGTACTTCTCGCGCGAGCGCATGCCCTCGGGGTCTTTTCTCACGACTTTGCGCCAGTCGTCGACCCAGCCGATGGCGCCGAAGCCCAGCGTGACCCACAGCACGATCCAGACGAAGCGGTTCGACAGGTCGAACCACAGCAAGGTCGCGAAGGCGATCGAGAACAGCACCAGCACGCCGCCCATGGTGGGCGTGCCGCTCTTGCTCAGGTGCGTCTCCATGGCGTAGCCGCGCACCGGCTGGCCGATCTTGAGCGCGGCCAGGCGGCGGATCACGTAGGGTCCGGCGCCCAGGCCGAGCAGCAGCGCACTCAGCGCCGCCATCAGCGCGCGGAAGGTGAGGTACTGGAAGATGCGCAGGAAGCCCAGCTCCGGCGAGAGCGTCTGCAGCCATTGGGCAAGACTCATCAGCATGATGCGAACGTGCGCGGCGCATGGATCATGGCCGGCCCTCCTCTTTGTTGTTGTTGTCCTGTTGCGCGGAAGCGGAGGCGATGGCCTGGACCACGCGCTCCATTCGCATGAAGCGCGAGCCCTTGACCAGCACGCTGGCGATGCGCGGCAGCTGCGCCAGCACTGCGGCATCGAGCGCGTCGATGTCACCGAAGTGGCGCGCCTCTGCGCCGCCGGCGCGCGAGAAGGCGGTGGTAGCGTGGACCGATGCGTCGCCCAGCGCGAACAGCGATTCGATGCCGCGCTCGGCCGCCCAGGCGCCGACCTCGGCATGGAATTGCGGGCCGCGGTCGCCGACCTCGCCCATGTCGCCCAGCACCAGCAGCCGCGGGCCCGGCAGGCCGCTGAGCACGTCGACGGCGGCGCGCACGGAATCGGGGTTGGCGTTGTAGCTGTCGTCGACCACGGTGATGGCGCGGCCGTCCGCCAGCAGCAGCTCGCTCGCCCGCGAGCGCCCCTTGACGGGCTCGAAAGCGGCGAGGCCTTCGGCGATCTTTTCGACCGACACCCCGCAGGCCAGCGCGCAGGCGATGGCCGCCAGCGCGTTCACCACGTTGTGGCGCCCGGCGATGCGCACGGTGGAGCGGATCTCGCCGAGCGGGGTGCGCGCCTCGAACTCCCAGGCGCCGTGCTTCCACTCGGCGCGACCGAGCGTAATGTCGGCGTTGGGCTGCTCGCCGAAGCTCAGGCAGCGCCGCGGCGCGCCCTCGTGCGCCATCTCGTTCCACAGCGAGGTAAAGGCGTCGCCGTAGGGGAAGACGGCCGTGCCGCTGTCCGGCAGCGCGGCGAACACGGCGCCGTTCTCGCGTGCCACTGCCTCGACCGTGGCCATGAACTCCTGGTGCTCGCGCTGTGCGTTGTTGACCAAACCGATGGTGGGGCGGGCGATCGCCGCCAGCCGCGCGATCTCGCCCGGATGGTTCATGCCCAGCTCGACCACCGCCAGCTGGTGGCGCTCGCGCAGGCGCAGCAGCGTCAGCGGCAGGCCGATCTCGTTGTTGAGGTTGCCGATGGTGGCCAGCGCCCGGTCCACGCCTGCGGCCCGCAGGATGGAGGCGATCATCTGCGTGACGGTCGTCTTGCCGTTGCTGCCGGTGACCGCGACCAGCGGCAGGTCGAACTGGGAACGCCAGCCCGCGGCCAGGGCGCCGAGCGCGGCGAGGGTATCGGGCACTTCCAGCCCCGGAAGGCCGGCGGCCTGCAGCCCGCGGTGCGCGATGGCCGCGGCCGCGCCGCGCGAATGCGCGTCGGCCAGGAAGTCGTTGGCGTCGAAGCGCTCGCCCTTCAGCGCGACGAAGAGGTCGCCGGCCGCCAGGGTGCGGGTGTCGGTATGCACGCGCGAGATGGCCACGTCAGGATCGCCGACCAGGCGGGCGCCGGGAATCCAGCTCAGTGCCTCGCGCAGCGTCATCATGGGAGCTTCTTCGGCGCTCATGCTGCTCCCCTCCTTTGCGTCAATGCATCGATGGCATGCGCCCGGTCGGAGAAGGCGATGCGCTCGCCGGCAATCTCCTGCCAGGCCTCGTGGCCGCGGCCCGCCAGCAGCACGACGTCGTCGGGCGCGGCCTGGGCCAGGGTCTGGCGGATCGCCTCGGCGCGGTCGGGCTCGACCTGGGCCGCCTCGGGACGCGCCAGCCCCAGCAGGATCTGGCTGATGATGGCGCCGGGCTTTTCGCTGCGCGGGTTGTCGCTGGTCAGCACCACGCGGTCGGCCTGCTTCTCGGCCACCGCGGCCATCATCGGCCGCTTGGCGCGGTCGCGGTCGCCGCCGCAGCCGAACATGCACCAGAGCTGCCCGCCGCGCTGGCGCGCCAGCGGGCGCAGGCCGGCCAGCGCCTTGTCCAGCGCATCGGGCGTGTGGGCGTAGTCGACCACGGCCAGCGGCCGGCCCGGCAGGCTCACGCGCTCCATGCGGCCCGGCACGCTGTCCAGCCGCGCGCAGGCCGCCACGGCCTGCGTGAGCGTGAGGCCCAGCGCGCGCAGGGTGCCGAGCACCCCGAGCAGGTTGGCCACGTTGTACTGGCCGATCAACTGCGTCGACAGCCGCTCGGGCGCGGCTCCCCGCTCCACCACGGTGAACTGCAGGCCCTGGGCGTCGTAGCCGATCTGCGTCGCCGCGAGGCGGGCCGGCGCACCGGCAGCGGAGACGGTCCAGATGTCCGGAGCTCCCTCGCCGCGCTCGACCAAATTGGCCACCAGGCTGGCGCCGTGCACGTCGTCGATGTTGACCACCGCGGCGCGCAGGCCCGGCCAGCGGAACAGCTCGGCCTTGGCCTGCCAGTAGGCATCCATGCTGCCGTGGTAGTCCAGGTGGTCCTGGGTGAAGTTGGTGAACACCGCGACCGCGATGCGCGTGCCGTCGAGGCGGCGCTCGGCGATGCCGATCGACGATGCCTCGATCGCGCAGGCGCCGAAGCCGCGCTGCGCGAAGGCGCGCAGCTCGCGCTGCAGCATCACAGGGTCAGGCGTGGTGAGGCCGGTGTAGGTGAGATCGGGCGGCACGCCGACGCCGAGCGTGCCCATCACGGCGCAAGGCCGCGTGCTGTCGTGCGCCGCCAGCGCCTGCGCCAGCCACCAGGCGGTGGAGGTCTTGCCGTTGGTGCCGGTGACGGCGAGCACGTCCAGGCGCGCCGACGGGTCCTCGTGGAAGGCCGCAGCGATCGGTCCGGTGGCGGCCTTCAGGCCGGCGTAGCGGGCGATGCGTTCATCACCCTCGTCGAAGCCGAAGGCCTCGGCGCCCTCCGCCTCGATAAGACAGGCCGCCGCGCCCTGGGCCAGCGCAGCCGCGACGTGGCGCCGGCCGTCGGTGGCCGCGCCCGGCCAGGCGACGAAGCCGTCGCCAATACTCACCGGGCGGCTGTCGGCATGCAGCACGCCGCGCACGCGGGACTTCAGCCAGCCCGCGGCCTCGAGGGGGTTGTGGAGCGCCAGCATCAGAAGCTCTCCTCCACGCCGTTGGTCACGACCAGCGGTTTGACTGCCAGGTCCGGCGGCACGTTCATCATGCGCAGCGTCTGCTGCACCACCTCGCTGAACACGGGCGCGGCCACCAGGCCGCCGAAGTACTGGCCGGCGCTCGGCTCGTCGATCATCACGGCCACGATGATGCGCGGCTTCTCGATCGGCGCCATGCCGGTGAACCAGGAGCGGTACTTGTTGCTGGCGTAGCCCCTGCCCACCTGCTTGTGCGCGGTGCCCGACTTGCCGCCCACCGAATAGCCGATGGTCTGCGCCCGCTGGCCGGTGCCGCCGGGGCCCGCGGCCATCTGCAGCATCTTGCGCACTGCCAGCGCGTTCTGTGACGAGAACACCTTCACGCCCACCGCCGGGTCGGGATTCTTGAGGATGGTGGCGGGAATGATGGCGCCGTCGTGCGCGAAGGCGGTGTAGGAATGCGCCATCTGGAACAGCGAGGCCGACAGGCCGTAGCCATAGGCCATGGTGGCCTGCTCGACCGGCTTCCAGCTCTTCCACGGACGCAGCCGTCCGGTCACGGCGCCGGGGAACTGGAGCTGCGGCTTCTGGCCGTAGCCGAGTGCGGTGTAGGTGTCCCACATCTCGTGCGGCGTCATCTTCTGGGCGATCTTGAGCGCGCCCACGTTGCTGGACTTCTGGATCACGCCCTCCACCGTCAGCAGGCCGTAGTTGTGGGTGTCGCTGATGGTGAAGCCGCCGATGCTGAAGCGCCCCGGGGAGGTGTCGATCGGCGTCTGCGGCTTGATGCGGCCGGCCTCCAGCGCCATCGCCACCGTGATGGGCTTCATGGTCGAGCCCGGCTCGAAGGTGTCGGTGAGCGCGCGGTTGCGCAACTGCTCGCCGGTGAGGTTCTGCCGCTTGTCGGGCACGTAGCTCGGGTAATTGGCCAGCGCCAGCACCTCGCCGGTGATGGCGTCCAGCACCACCACGCTGCCGGCCTTGGCCTTGTTGCTGGTGACGGCGTCGCGCAGCTTCTGGTAGGCGAAGAACTGCACCTTGCTGTCCACGGAGAGCTGGATGTCCTTGCCGTCCACCGGCGGCACCTGCTCGCCGATGCCCTCGACCACGCGGCCGAGGCGGTCCTTGATCACGCGCTTGGAGCCGGCCTTGCCCGCCAGGTCGTTGTTGAAGGCGAGCTCGATGCCTTCCTGGCCCTTGTCCTCGACGTTGGTGAAGCCCACCACGTGCGCGGCCGCCTCGCCCTCGGGGTATTGGCGCTTGTATTCCTTGCGCTGGTAGAGGCCCTTGATGTTGAGCTCGGCGATCTGCTTGGCGATGGGCTCGTCGACCTGGCGCTGGATCCAGACGAAGGTCTTGTCCTCGTCCTCCAGCTTCTTGTCGAAGTCCTTCTGCGCCATGCCCAGCAGCTTTGCCACCTGGCGCAGCTTGGCCTTGACCTCGGGGTCGTCGCGCTCGATGTCTTCGGGAATGGCCCAGATGCTGGGCGCCACCACGCTGGAGGCGAGCAGCAGGCCGTTGCGGTCCAGGATGCGGCCGCGATTGGCAGGCAGCTCCAGCGTGCGGGCGAAGCGCACCTCGCCCTGGCGCTGGAAGAAGGCGTTGCCGAACACCTGCACGTAGGCCGCGCGGCCGGCCAGCACCAGGAAGCCGAACGCAATGCCGGCGACGATGAACTTGCTGCGCCAGACGGGCGTCTTGCTCGCCAGCAGCGGGCTGGTGGTGTATTGGACGCTGCGGCTGCTGCGGCTCATCGAATACCTCCGCCTGCGGCTACGGCGCTATTCGCCTTGGGAGCGGCCCTGCGGCTCATGGAGCACTCCTCCGCGCCGGCGCCGCGGCAGGACGGGCGCCAGGCGCTGCGGGCGCCGGCGCGGGTGCCGCGATCGCCGGGATCACCGTGCCGTCGGCGCGCACGTACTGCGTGATGGCCGGCGTGGTGGTGCGCATCTTCAGCTGCTCCTTGGCCAGCCGCTCAACCCGCAGCGGCGTGGCCTGGGCGCGCTTCTCCACCTCCAGCCGGTCGCGCTCGAGCTCCAACCTGCGCGTCTCTTGCTGCACGCGGTGCAGCTCGGTGAAGAGCTGGCGCGACAGGTACTGCGTGTGCACCAGGTAGATCGCCGAGGCCAGCACGGCGAGGAGCAACAGGAGGTTGAGGCGCACCACGGTCAAAGCTCCCCGGTGCGTTCGGCCACGCGCAGGATCGCGCTGCGCGCCCGGGGGTTGGCATCCACCTCGGCCCGCGTCGGCTTGATGCGGCCGATGGCGCGCAGCTTCATCGCACGCGGCGCGGCGAAGGGCGCGCGGCGGTCGTAGACCTCGCGCGAATGCCTGGCGATGAACTGCTTCACGATGCGGTCTTCCAGCGAATGGAAGCTGATCACCGCGAGCCGGCCCTGGGGTTGCAGCACGGAAAGACTCGCTTCTAGCGCCTGTTGCAGCTCTTCAAGCTCGGCGTTGATGAAAATCCGAAGAGCCTGAAATGTGCGCGTTGCAGGGTTCTGGCCCGGCTCGCGGGTTTTGACCGTGCCAGCCACGAGCTCGGCCAGCTCGGCGGTGGTTGAAATTGGGCCCCGTTCCTGTCGGCGAGCTGCAATCGCCTTTGCAATCTGAACAGCAAACCGTTCCTCGCCATAGTCACGAATCACCTCCGCCATCTGCTGTATTTCGGCCGTTGCCAGCCACTCGGCCACGCTCTGGCCGCGCGTGGTGTCCATGCGCATGTCGAGCGGGCCGTCGAAACGAAAAGAAAAACCCCGTACGGGGTTGTCGATCTGTGGGGAGCTCACGCCAAGATCCATCAGCACGCCGGCGACGCTGCGCGGCGGCAGTTCCCCCAGACGGTCGAAGCTCTGGTGCCGGATGGAAAAACGCGCATCCTCGATGCGCGCTGCCTCGGCCACCGCTTCCGCGTCCTTGTCGAACGCGATCAGCCGGCCGGCCTCGGACAGTCTTTCCAGGATGGCCCGGGAGTGACCGCCGCGCCCGAAGGTGGCATCGACGTAGGTGCCGGGTCCTGGCGCGGTGCCGGGAAGGAGGGCGTCCACCGCCTCCTTCAACAGCACGGTCGTATGGCTCCATGGCGCTTGCACGGGCGGCCTCAGAACGAGAAGTCCTGGAACACATCGGGCATCTCGCCCTGGGTGGCCTCGGCCTCCTTGGCGTCGTAGGTGGCCTTGTCCCAGAGCTCGAAGTGGTTGCCCATGCCGAGCAACAGCGCGTCGCGCGTGATGCCGGCGGCCGCACGCAGCTCGGGGGAGATCAGCACGCGACCGGTGCCGTCCATGTCCACGTCCATCGCATTGCCCAGGAAGACGCGCTTCCACCACTGTGCCGACATCGGGAGCGCCGCGATGCGCTCGCGGAATTTCTCCCACTCCGGACGCGGGAACACCATCAGGCAGCCGTGGGGGTGCTTGGTGATCGTGAGCTGGCCGGCGGCGGTCGCGCTCAGGACGTCACGATGCCGGGTCGGCACGGAAAGCCGCCCCTTGGCATCCAGACTGAGCGATGAAGCCCCTTGAAACACGACCGCGTAACCCCTGGTTTGGAAGGCGCCGCGCACCTCGACGAGGCACGAACGGACACTTTTTCCCACTTAACTGCACTTTTTTGCACTGTAGCAGGAAACACCTACCCCGCAACCGGGCGCCGCGGCTATTTTTTGTAATGGAATCAACGACTTAGCGGTGTTTTTGAAGTCTCGAAAACACCGAATTCCGTTGCAAATGAAGCACTTAGCTCACGCAATGAATGTGTTGCGTGAACCGTCCCAGTGCAAAAGCCCGATCAGAGGATGAATCGGGAAAGGTCTTCGTCGTGACTTAGTGCCGAAAGGCGTGCGTCCACGTAGGCGGCGTCGATGTGCACCGTCTGGCCTTCCAGTCTGGCGGCGTCGAAGCTCACCTCGTCGAGCAGCCGCTCCATCACGGTCGAGAGGCGCCGGGCGCCGATGTTCTCGGTGCGCTCGTTGACCTCGTAGGCGATGCTGGCCAGCCGGGTGATGCCGTCGGCCGCGAATTCCAGCGTCACGCCTTCGGTCGCCAGCAGCGCCTGGTACTGCTTGACCAGCGAGGCCCGGGTCTGGGTCAGGATGCTCTCGAAGTCCGCGATCGACAGCGATTGCAGCTCGACGCGGATCGGAAAGCGGCCCTGCAACTCCGGGATCAGGTCGCTGGGCTTGCTCAGGTGGAAGGCGCCGCTGGCGATGAAGAGGATGTGGTCGGTGCGCACCACGCCGTACTTGGTGCTCACCGCCGTGCCCTCGACCAGCGGCAGCAGGTCGCGCTGCACGCCCTGGCGCGAGACGTCGGCGCCCTGGGTCTCGCTGCGGGTCGCGACCTTGTCGATCTCGTCGATGAAGACGATGCCGTTCTGCTCGGCGTTGTTGATCGCCTGGGTGCGGATCTCGTCCTCGTTGAGCAGCTTGGCGGCCTCCTCGTCGACCAGGAGGCGCATGGCCTCGCCGATCTTGAGCTTGCGCGTCTTGCGCCGGCCCTGGGTCAGCTGGCCGAACATGCCGCGCAGCTGCTCGGTCATGTCCTCCATGCCGGCGGGGCCCATGATCTCGAGCGGCGCGCGCTGCTCGGCCAGCTCGATATCGATTTCCTTGTCGTCGAGTTGGTGTTCGCGCAGCTTCTTGCGGAAGGCCTGGCGGGTGGCATTGCTGCTGTCGGCGCTCGCGCCGTCGGCCGTGCGGGCCGGGGGCAGCAGCACGTCGAGGATGCGCTCCTCGGCGCCGTCCTCGGCGCGCATGCGCACCTTGGCGCTCTCGCTCTCGCGCGTCTGCTTGACGGCGATCTCGGCCAGGTCGCGGACGATGGAGTCCACGTCCTTGCCCACGTAGCCCACCTCGGTGAACTTGGTGGCCTCGACCTTGATGAAGGGCGCGTCGGCCAGGCGCGCGAGCCGGCGCGCGATCTCGGTCTTGCCGACGCCGGTGGGGCCGATCATGAGGATGTTCTTGGGCGTGATCTCGGCGCGCAGCTTTTCGTCGACCTGCTGGCGGCGCCAGCGGTTGCGCAGCGCAATGGCCACGGCGCGCTTGGCGTCGGGCTGGCCGACGATGTGGTTGTCGAGTTCGGAGACGATTTCCTGTGGGGTCATGGGCATGGGGCTACTCACTGGGCTCACAGGGTTTCGATGGTGTGATGCATGTTGGTGTAGATGCAGAGCTCGCCCGCGATCTCGAGCGACCTCTTCACGATGTCGGCGGCGCTCAGCTCGGTGTGGTCGAGCAGGGCCTTGGCCGCGGCCTGGGCGTAGGCGCCGCCGGAGCCGATCGCGATGATGCCGTTCTCGGGCTCCAGCACGTCGCCGTTGCCGGTGATGATCAGCGAGCTGTGGGCGTCGGCCACGGCCAGCATCGCCTCCAGGCGGCGCAGCACGCGGTCGGTGCGCCAATCCTTGGTCAACTCGATGGCGGCGCGCGCCAGGTGGCCCTGGTGCTTCTCGAGCTTGCCCTCGAAGCGCTCGAAGAGGGTGAAGGCGTCGGCCGTGGCGCCGGCGAAACCGGCGAGCACCTTGCCCTGGTAGAGCCGGCGCACCTTGCGCGCGCTGCCCTTGATGACGATGTTGCCCAGCGTGACCTGGCCGTCGCCGCCGATCGCGACCTGGTCGCCGTTCGGGGACTTGCGGCGCACGCTGATGATCGTGGTTCCGTGAAATTGTTCCATCGAAGCAATATGGCGATGGCCCGCACGAATGCAAGCCGGAAAGCGGAAAGCAGGGCGCAGACAGAATAGCGCGTTGTGGCGACCTCTTCGGCTGGAATGCCAACGCACGGCGCGGGACGGGCCCGCGCTGCCGGCAGGCTCAGTTCGCCCGGACGCCCACTTCGGCGTGGTCCGCGATCCCGATCACGCCGAAGAAGGCCGCAATGAGGCGGTGTGCATCGACGAAGGCGACGCGCTGGCCGCGCGCATCGCGGGCGGTGACCCAGTTCAGCAGCGAGCCGGCCGCCTGGAAATCGATGCGCACCAGCGCGGCGCAGGAAATGCTCAGGCCCTGCGCATCGGCCAGCTCGGCATCGAGGCGCTCCCAGGTCGCGAGCGACTCGCCCGTGAGCTCCCCCGCCAGCGAGCCGTGGCCCGCCGCGGCGGCCGTCGGTGCGGCGTCGGCGCCTATCAGCTCGTCGTCGTGGCCCGAGACCGAGAATCCGGACGACACCGACGGCCGGGGCGTCGCCGGCGGCGGCTCGAGCTCGCCGAAGTCGCCTTTGGGGTCTTCCCAGGGCGGCGGCGAGACCTCGTAGGTGATGCAGTAGTTGAGCGCCAGCAGCTCGAACTCGTCGGCCCGGTGCATGACGCGCAGGGCCGCCATGTGCAGCTGCCACCAGGCGGCATCGACCCGGCGTTCGTTGACCGGGGTGGCCTCGGTGAGCACGATCAGCAGCCGGTCGGCGCCGGCGAATCGCAGTTGCACCGGCGAGTCGGCCCAGTGGTTGAACAGCGCGCGCAGCGGGCCGGCGGCATCGGCTTCGATGGCGTCGATGGCGCTCCAGTCCAGCTTCCAGGAGGGGCCGGCCGCGGCCAGGGCGCGCGTCAGGGCGAGCAGGTTTTCGCGCTTGAGCACCGGCGGGCTGGCCCAGTCGGCGCCGCCGGCCGGCGGCGGTTCCGGCGCGGGGGTGGCCGCCGCCACGACCTGGGCATGGCGCGCCACCGCGCGCAGCGAGATCCATTCGGGCGAGGCCCGCTTGGTGCGCTGCGCGTAGCGCACCGCGGTGGCCGAGAATTTCTCGTTGTCGCCAATGGCACGGTAGAAGTCGAACAGGGCGCGCCAGGTGTCGTCGTGGTCGGCGCCCGAAGCTTCAGGCGCCAGCGCCTGCAGCAGGATGGCCTCGGTGCCGGCATCGTCGCCGTGGGCGAAGCGGATCGCGGCCTCCTCGATGCAGCCGTCGGAGACGGAGGGCACGGCGGCCGGGCCGGCGGCGCCCTGAGGCGGCGGCACGCCCGGCACGGTGTCGGCATAGGCGCGCGCGTGCTGGGCCGCCATGTCGCCGCCGGGGCCCGCCTTGCCATCGTCGGCGGCCTCGCCGCCGGCGCCGCGGTTCTTCCACCACTGCTGCGACATCTGCTCTTCGATCTCGGCGATCTTCTTGAGCGTGAGCGCGCGGCCTTCGGTCTTGCCGGAGGTGCTGCTGATGTTGAAGGAGGACGGCGTGGCCGCCGGGTCGCGCCCGCCGGCTGCCTCGCGCTGGCGCAGCTTGCGCAGCATGTCGAACTCGCGGCGGCGCACGAAGTCGTTGCGCTGCCGCCGCTCGATCATTTCCTTGAGCATCTCGCGGCTGTAGCCGTTCTCGAGCTGCGAGGACTCCTCGGCGTCGAGCTCGGACCAATCCTTGAGGGGATTGCGAACGAACTTCGCCACCTTGGACAGCAGGCGCCCGGTATCTTCCTTGGCCATGCGCGGCAACTCCCTTCGATCCCGTGCGGCGCTCAGTCGCCGTACATCTTCTGCTTGAGCTCGCGGCGCTGCTGCGCTTCGAGCGACAGCGTGGCGGTCGGGCGGGCCAGCAGGCGGCCGACGCCGATGGGCTCGCCGGTCTCGTCGCAGTAGCCGTAGTCACCGTTGTCGATGCGCTGGATCGACTGCTCGATCTTCTTGAGCAGCTTGCGCTCGCGGTCGCGGGTGCGCAGCTCCAGCGCGTGCTCTTCCTCGATGGTGGCGCGGTCGGCCGGGTCGGGCACCACCACGGTGTCCTCGCGCAGATGCTCGGTGGTCTCGCCGGCGTTATCGAGGATGCCGCGCTTCAACGCCTGCAGCTTGAGGCGGAAGAAGGCCATCTGCTTGTCGTTCATGTACTCCGAGTCGGGCATCGCGATCACCTCGGCGTCGCTGAGCTCCTCGGCCGACTTGGTCTTCCAGTTGTTCGCCAGCTTGGGGTCTTTCTTGACGGCGATGGGCGGCGGCGGCACCAGCGCCGTGTCCGCGACCTGCACGAAGCTGGACTTGGCCGCGGTGGAGGCCACCGATTGCGGCATGGAAGGCACGGTCAGTTGCGACAACCGCGTGACGCGCCCCCCGCGTGCGGGAGCGGGTGCGCTGGAGGGTGGGTTGCTGGTGGAGTCGGTCGGAGTGGTCATGGCAGTTTTCGCCGCAGTGGTGGAGGCCGTGGGCGCCTTTTTAACGGGGATCGATGTAGCAGGTGCGGCGGCGTGGGTGCCGGCCGCCTTGGTTGATGGAGAAGCGCCTGCACCCGCCGCCTTGGCCTTGCTCTCAGCAGGGGGCTTCGGCGGCGCGGCAGGCCTCGCGGGCGTGGACGCGGAAACCTTCTTCGCGGCGGGCGCAGCCTGCTTGGCAACCGCCGTCTTCTTGAGGGCGGGTTGGGACACGGGCGTTGCCTTGGCGACTGGTTTCTTCACGGTGACTGGCTCCTTCGACGAACTGGTACGCGCCCAGGGGTTATACCCCCGAAAGCGGGCCGAAAACGTGCGCAGCTCTATGCCGAAAGTCACACATCGTCCCGGGAAGGACGGTGCCTGGCGTCCGGAACAGGCGCGCGATTGTATAGAGAACTCGAAGGGATGGGAGCGCGCGCCGGTACCGGGTGTTCCCTGCCCCGGCCGCCGGCGCCCGGGCGGGCTCAGGGCGAACGGGGCCTCAGAGGAGGCACTGCTCCAGGCCCTGCTCCAGGATCTCTCGCGGCAGGTCGATGCCGATGAACACCATGCGGCTGTTGCGCTTCTCGTCGGGGCCCCAGGCCGGGCCGAGGTCGCTGCCCATCAGCTGGTGCACGCCCTGGAAGATCACCTTGCGCTCGGTGCCCTGCATGTGCAGCACGCCCTTGTAGCGCAGCATGCGCGGGCCGTAGATGTTGACGATGGCGCCCAGGAAGTCCTCCAGGCGGGCCGGGTCGAAGGGCCGGTCGGCGCGGAAGACGAAGCTCTTGACGTCGTCGTCGTGGCGATGGTGGTGACCCTGGCCCTCGTGCTTGTGCGAGGGGTGGTCGCAATCCTCGCCGTGCGCATGGTCGTGGTCGTGCTCCTCTTCCTCCTTCAGGAAGTCCGGGTCGATGTCCAGCTTGGCGTTGAGGTTGAATCCGCGCAGGTCGAACACGTCCTTCAGCGGCACGTCGCCGAAATGCACCTTCTGCTGCGGCGCGCGCGGGTTCATGTGCTTGAGGCGGTGGATCAGCGCCTCGGTCTCCTCGGCCGCCACCAAGTCGCTCTTGCTGATGAAGATCTGGTCGGCAAAGCCCACCTGGCGGCGTGCCTCCTGGCGGTCGTCGAGCTGCTGCGGCGCATGCTTGGCGTCCACCAGCGTGAGGATCGAGTCGAGCAGGTAGCTCTCGGCGATCTCGTCGTCCATGAAGAAGGTCTGGGCCACCGGGCCCGGGTCGGCCAGGCCGGTGGTCTCGATCACCACGCGGTCGAAGTCGAGCAGCCCCTTGCGCTTCTTGGCGGCCAGCAACTGGAGGGCCTCGCGCAGGTCCTCGCGGATGGTGCAGCAGATGCAGCCGTTGCTCATCTGCACGATCTGCTCCTTGGACTCGGTGACCAGGATGTCGTTGTCGATGTTCTCCTCGCCGAACTCGTTCTCGATCACGGCGATCTTCTGCCCGTGCGCCTCGCTCAGGATGCGCTTGAGCAGGGTGGTCTTGCCGGAGCCGAGGAAGCCGGTGAGGATGGTGGCGGGAATCAGGGCCATGGATGCTCCGGGAATGGGGACAGGGGGAAGGCGGGAAGTTTAGCCACGCGCCCCAGGCCACGTTCCGGCAGGGGCAAAAGGCCTCGAGAGCCTGAGCGGCCTATTTGCGCACCACCACCAGGCCTTTCAAGTACTCGCCCTCCGGGAACTCGATCGTCATCGGGTGGTCCGGCGCCGCGCCCAGGCGCTCGCTGATGTAGCCGTCCACGCCGGCGTCGATGCCGGCCGAGGCCACGATCTTGTGGAACAGGTCGGCGCCGATGCCGCCCGAGCAGGAGAAGGTCAGCAGCACGCCGCCCGGCTCGAGCAGCTTCAGGGCCAGGCGGTTGAGGTCCTTGTAGGCCCGCGCCGCGCGCTCGGCGTGGGCGACGGTGGGCGCGAACTTGGGCGGGTCGAGCACGATCGCGTCGAAGCTGCGGCCTTCGTCGAGAAAGCGGCGCAGACTGGCGTTGACGTCGGCATCGAGGAACTCCGTGCGGGCCCCTGCGAAGCCATTGAGGGCCACATGGGCGCGCGCGCGCTCCAGCGCCGGCAACGAGGAATCGATGGACAGCAGCTCCGCCCCCTCCAACGCATCCGCCGCCTTCAGCCCGGCCAGCGCCGCCACCGTGAAGCCGCCCGTGTAGCAGAAGCAGTTGAGCACGCGCCGGAAGCGCCGGTGCCGCGCCAGCTCGGCGAAGCGGCGGCGGCTGTTGCGCTGGTCGAGGTAGAAGCCGGTCTTGTGCCCGGTGGCGATGTCCAGCGTGAGCTGCCAGTCGTGCTCGCGGATCGCGAGCTCGGTCGGCCCGCTGCCGCGCAGCCAGCCGGCCACGGGCGGCAGGCCCTCGCGCTCGCGGCCGCTCGCATCGGAGCGCTCGTAGAGTTTCGCGAGGCCGGTCGCGGCCAGCAGCGCATCGGCCAGCGCGGGCTTCCAGCGCTCGGCGCCGGCCGACAGGAACTGCGCCACGAGCGTGTCGCCGTAACGGTCGACGATCAGCCCCGGCAGGCCGTCGGCCTCGCCATGGACCAGGCGTACGCCGTCGCTCGGCAGCTCGAAGCGCTCCCGCGCCGCCACCGCGCTCGACACCCGCGATGCCATGAAGGCCGCGTCGATGCGCTGCTGCTCGTCGAAGCTCCAGGCCCGCGCGCGGATCTTCGAATGCGGGCTGAAAGCCGCCCAGGCCAAGAAGCGGCCGTCTTCAGCCTCGATGCGCACCGTCTCGCCGGCGTCGCCGCCGCCCTTGGCGATGGCCGATTCGAAGACCCAGGGATGGCGGCGAAGGAGCGAGCGCTCCTTGCCGGGGCGAAGCCGCAGGACTTTCATTTGCTCTTGTTCCTGACGATCTTGGAGGCGGCTTCCTCGCGAGCCTTGGCCCGGGGATGCGCCGCATCGTAGGCCTTGGCCAGGTGCTGGAAGTCCAGGCGCGTGTAGATCTGCGTGGTCGAGATGCTGGCGTGGCCCAGCAATTCCTGCACGGCGCGCAGGTCGCTGCTGGACTGCAGCACATGGCTGGCGAAGGAATGGCGCAGCATGTGCGGATGCACCGGCGCGGCCAGGCCGGCCTTCAGGCTGCGCTGGCGCAGCTGGCGCCAGACCGCCTGGGAGGACATGCGCACGCCGGTGCGGCCGATGAACAGCGCCGCGGCGCCGGCCGGATCGCGCAGCTGCGCGGCCGGCAGCGCCGCGCAGTCCTCGCGCCGTGCGATCCAGGCTGCCAGCGCCTCGGCCGCCTTGGTGCCTACCGGCACGGCGCGCCGCTTGCTGCCCTTGCCGAGCACGCTGGCCTCCCGCGCATCGAGGTCCACCCAGCCGCGCGCCGTGTTGCTCGCGCGCAGGTCCAGGCCCGTCAGCTCGCTGACCCGCAGGCCGCAGCCGTAGAGCAGCTCCACGATGGCGCGGTCGCGCGCCTCGGTCCAGGGGTCGGCCTCGTCGTCGTGCAGCTCGGCGAGCTGCACCGCCTCGTCGACCGCCAGCGCCTTGGGCAGCGGCCGCCCGGCCTTGGGCGCGTGGACGTCCTGCACCGGGTTCGAACCGATCCGCCCCTCGTGGCCCAGCCAGCGGTAGAAGCCGCGCCAGCAGGAGAGCACCAGCGCAATGCCGCGCGACTCGCGGCCCGCGCTGTGCAATTGCGCCATCCAGCGGCGCACATGCGCGGTCTGCACCTGGTCCAGCGCCAGCCCCGCGGCCTGCGCCTTCTCGACCAGCGTCTTCAGATGGATCGCATAGAGCTCGACGCTGCGCTCCGCCAATCGGCGCTCGACCCGCACATGCTCGAGGTATCGCTCGACGAGCGGCGATTCAGTGGAGGTATCCATTGACGGCATTGTTCACGATGGCCAGCGGCTCGCGCAACGCGCCCCGGAAGGCCATGCCCCAGCGCTGCCAGCAGGTGGTGGGCGCTGCGGCGTACTGCACCTCGAAACGGCGGTCGAAACCTGTGGCCCGCGCCAGCCGCTCGACGCGCCACAGGTGATACGGCTCGGAGATCACGATCACACGCTTTACGCCCGCGGCTTCGAGCAGCGGCCGCGACATCGACAGGTTCTCCCGCGTGGACTGCGACACCGGCTCCAGCAGCAGCGGGCCCGCGTAGCCCACGGCACGGGCGTGCTGCTGCATCACCTCGGCCTCGATGCGTCCGTCTTCCCTGTCGACCCCGCCCGAGAACACGAGCTGGCGCACCAGCCCCGCACGCGCCAGCGCGACGGCGGCATCGACGCGCCCAGTGAGGCAGGGGTTGGGCCGGCCGTCGCGGTACGCGCGATTGCCGAGCACCAGCGCGACATCGGCCGCCTGCCCGGGCGGATGCGCGAGCCGCTCGCGCGCATGCAGCCAGATCGTGCCGTGAATCGCGGCATAGCCCAGCAGCAGCACCAGCAGCGCACCCGGCAGCGCGCGCCGCAGCCGCGCGATCAAGCGCGCAGCCGTGAGAGTGCCGCCGAGGCCAGCTCGGCGATGCGCTCCAGGAAGTCGGTGCCCATTTCCGCGTTGAAGCGATGCGCATCGGGCGATGCCAGCACCAGCAGGCCGAAGGCCGGCGCCTCGGGCTCGGGCCGCAGCGGGATCAGCGCGATCGACACCGCCGCCTGCGGCTCGGCCAGCCAGCTGGCGACCTCGAAGCCGGCGTTGAGGCCGCAGTAAGGCGCGGTCAGCGAGGTGGCCAGCGCCTTCATGTCCTCGCTCACCTGCTGCGCGTAGGGCTCGTGGAGGTAGCTGCTGTCGCAGTCCCAGACCTTGATCGTGACCTGCGGCACCACGAAGAGCGTCTGCAGGTCGCCCGCGATGCGCGTGGGCAGCGCCCGCGGATCGCGCATGGTCAAGAGGCCTCGCGTCCAGCGCTGCAGGCGGTCGGCCGTGACCACGTTCTCGGTGCCGTGGCGCACCATGTCCATCACCCGATGCTCCAGCGCCTTGATCTTCTCGCGCAGCATCTCGGCCTGGCGCTCCTGCAGGCTGACGGCGCGGTTGCCGTGCGGGCTGGTGAGCTGCACCTGCGCCAGCAGCTGCGCATGGCGTTCGAAGAAGTCGGGCGTGTTCGAGAGGTAGTTGGCGATGTCGTCTTCGGTGATGGGGTTCATGGCGTCTTTGTGATTGGATTTCATGGCGCTTTCATCGGGCATCGGGGACCTCGATCTCGCCTTCGAACACGGTGACGGCGGGGCCGGTCATCAGCACCGGGGCGCCGTCGCCGGCCCACTCGATGGTCAGCAACCCGCCGTGAGTCTGCACGTCGACGCGCGCATCGAGCCGCCCGAGCCGGATGCCCGCCACCACCGCGGCGCAGGCGCCGGTGCCACAGGCCAGGGTCTCGCCGGCACCGCGCTCGAACACACGCAGGCGCACGTGGCCGCGGTCGACGATCTGCATGAAGCCGGCATTGACGCGCTGCGGAAAGCGCGGATGGTGCTCGATCGCCGGGCCCTGCTTGGCCACCGGCGCGGTGTCGACATCGGGCACGATCTGCACCGCGTGCGGATTGCCCATCGAGAGCACCGCCAGCGACACCTTGGCGCTGTCGGCGTGCGTGCCCAGGGTGAGATGCCAGGTGTGCCAGCCGTTGTCGTGCTGCGGGTCGAGCCCGGCGGTGTCGAAGGGCACGCGCTGCGGCTCGAAGATGGGGGCGCCCATGTCCACCGTCACGCGGCCGTCGTCGCCCATCCTCGGCTCGATCACGCCCGACAGCGTCTGCACCCGCACCTGGTCCTTGTCGGTCAGGCCCTGCTCGCGCACGAAGCGCATGAAGCAGCGCGCGCCGTTGCCGCATTGCTCGACCTCGCCGCCGTCGGCGTTGTGGATCACGTACTGGAAGTCGACGCCCTCGGCCGGCGCGGGCCGCACGCTGAGGATCTGGTCGGCGCCGACGCCGAAATGGCGGTCGGCCAGGAAGCGATACTGCGCCGCGTCGAGGCCCAGCGCGCCGCGGGTCTCGTCCAGCACGACGAAGTCGTTGCCGGCGCCCTGCATCTTGGTGAAGCGGATTCGCATCGGGGGATTATCAGCCGCGCCGGGCTTCCGATCAGCCGCGCAGCCGGTCGAGCGCCCGATCCAGGAAGACCAGCCGGTCCTGCCCCCAGAAGCGCTCGCCGTCGAGGATGTAGGTCGGCGCGCCGAACACGCCCATGTCCACCGCCTCGGCGCTATTGGCGCGGTAGGTGGCCTGCGTCTCGGCGCCCTGCTCCAGCGCCTGCAGCGCCGCGCCGTCGTAGCCGTTCTCGTCAGCCACAGCGATGCGCACCTCGGCCTTCGAGGTGTCGCGCTCCTCGGCCCACAGCGCACGAAGCAGCGCGTGCGAGAGTGGCTGCGCGTCCAGCCCCTGCAGCTGGGCGGCGATCACCATCCAGCCGGCGTACTTGTTCCAGTCCGGATCGGACGGTTTGCCCTTGGGGTAGTGCGCCGGCTCCAGCACCAGCGGCATGCCCAGGTACTCCCGCCAGCGGGCGAGCTCGAGCGCGTGGTAGCTCCGGCGCGCCTGCGGCCGGGTCTTCAGCGGAATGCCGCCGGTCTGCGGCACCACCGCCTGGAAGTCGTAGGGCTTGAGCGTGAGGCGCACGTGGTGGCGCCGCACGATGTCCTGCAATTGCGGGCCGCCGAGGTAGGCCCAGGGCGAGGAGAGGCTGTAGTAGCAGTCGAGGGCGATCATCTTCTGGATTATCTTCAGGCCATGCCTGACGACGAACTCCCTTCGGCCGCGCTGCCGCCGGTGCCCCCGCAGTTCACGACCAGCCCGCGCGACGCGGCGGCGCTCGATGCCCTCGCGATCCAGGCGCGCGCCGATCTCGAACGCATCAACCTCCCGCCGCCCGCCTGGATGCTCCCGGCCGAATCCGCCACCGCCGCGCAACCGGTGCTCGACGTGCTGGTGGCTGGCGCCGGCATGTGCGGCCAGACCGCCGCCTTCGCCCTGCGCCGCGAGGGCCTCACCAACATCCGCGTGATCGACCGCGCCGCGCGCGGCGAGGAAGGCCCCTGGGGCACCTATGCGCGCATGCTGACGCTGCGCAGCCCCAAGCAGGTCGGCGGGCCGGAGCTGGGCGTGCCTTCGCTCTCCTTCCGCGCCTGGTACGAAGCGCAGCATGGCGACGAGGGCTGGCAGGCGCTGCACAAGATCGGCCGCATCGACTGGCGCGACTACCTGCTGTGGGTGCGCGACACCGCCGGCCTGGCGGTGGACAACGGCGTGAGCCTGCGCTCGGTCGCGCACGACGAAGGCGGCCGCCTGCTCACGATCGAGCTCGAGGGCCCGGCTGGCCGGCGCGAGACCGTGCGCGCCCGCCAGCTGGTGCTGGCGCTGGGCCGTGACGGCAGCGGCGCGCCGCGTTGGCCCGACTTCCCGGCGCTGCGGCGCGACGACCCGCTGGCCACCGGCCGGGTGTTCCATTCCGCCGATCCGATCGACTTTTCCGCCCTCGAAGGCAAGCGCATCGGCGTGCTGGGCGCCGGCGCCTCGGCCTTCGACAACGCCGGCTGCGCGCTGGAGGCCGGCGCCGCCCAGGTGCAGCTGTTCGCGCGCCGGCCGCAGCTGCCGCAGGTCAACAAGAGCAAGGCCGCCTCCAGCCATGGCTTCCTGCGCGGGTTCGAGGGGCTGGACGATCCGCGCAAGTGGCGCGTCTACACCTACATCTTCGACGAGCAGGTGCCGCCGCCCTGGGAGAGCGTGCGCCGCTGCGACGCGCACGAAGCCTTCACGCTGCGCCTGGGCACGCCCTGGCTGGACGTGGCGCCCGACGAGGACGGCGTGACGGTCGCCCTGCCCGACGGCGGCAGCGAGCGCTTCGATGCGGTGATCTTCGGCACCGGCTTCGACGTCGACCTGCTCGACCGGCCGGAAATCGCGCGCTACACGCCGCTGGTCGACACCTGGGCCCGCCATGTGCCCCCCGAGGAGGTGCGGCGCTATCCCGAGCCGGCGCGCTTTCCCTATCTGGGTGCGGGCTTCGAGCTGCGCGCGCATGCGCCCGGAGCGCCGGAAGCGGCCATCGCGCTCTCGCGCATGCGCCTCTTCAACTGGGGCGCCACCATGAGCCACGGCGCGCTGGCGGGCGACATCCCCGGCCTCGCGATCGGCGCCACCCGCCTGGCCCAGGCGATCGCGCGCGACCTGTTCGTGGAAGATGCCGACCGCCACTGGGCGCGGCTGCAGGCGCATGACGAGCCCGAGCTGGCCGCCACGCGCTGGTACGTTCCGGCGGACCGGCGCGAAAGGCCCTGATGGACACCCGCCAGATGCGCTGCATCCTCGCGATCAGCGAGGCCGGCAGCCTCACGCGCGCGGCCGAGCGGCTGGGCCTCGCGCAGCCGGCCCTCACGCAGACGCTGAACCGGCTGGAGCGCGAAATCGGCACGCCCCTGTTCACCCGCACGCGGCGCGGCGCCACGCTGACCGAGGCCGGCCTCGCGATCGTGGACGACGTGCGCGCCAGCCTGGCCCATGGCGACGCCGCGGCCGATCGGGCGCGGGCCATCGCCGCGGGCCGCGCGGGCAGGCTGACCGTGGGCTTCGTGACCCATGCCATCTACGAGGTGCTGCCGCGCGCGCTGCGCCTGCTGCGCGCCGAGCATCCGCAGCTGGAGGTGGTGCTGCGCGAGATGAGCAATGCCGAGCAGGTCGACGCGCTGGCGGGCGGGCGCATCGATGTCGCGCTCTTCCACCCGCCGGTCTCCATCGATGTCCATGTCCATGAGCTGCGGCTGGGCGAGGAGCCGATGGTGGCGGCGCTGCCGGCCGCCCACGAGGTGGCGGAAGACGGCTGCGTCTCCCTGGCCGAGATCGCGCAGCACGGGCTGGTGTGGTTTCCGGAGCAGCAGATCCCCGCCCTGCGCAGCCAGCTGCTGGGCGCGATCCGGCGCGCGGGGCATCAGGTGCAGGTGGTGCAGGACGCGAACCGCACGCTCACCGTGCTGGCCTGCGTGGCCGCCGGGCTGGGCTGGTCGCTGCTGCCGCGCTCGGTGCGTGCGCTGCGCCACGAAGGCGTGCGCTATGCCGAGGTGCGCGACGGCGCCGACCTGCCGGCCTTCGAGCTGGCGGCGATGTGGCTGGCGCGCTCGCGTCCGACCTTTGCCGACGCCTTCGCCGGCAAGCTGTCGCTTCAGTCGAGCTGAAGCTTGTTCTCCTTCGCGAGCCGGCTCCACTTCGCAAGCTCCGCGCGGCGGAAGGCGTCGAGCTCGGCCGGGCCGCTGGCGATCACTTCGGCACCCAGCGCTTCCAGCCGCTGCCGCACTTCCGCGTCCTTCAGCGTCGCGACGATCTCCTTCGACAGCCGCTCGACCACCGCGGGCGGCGTGGCAGCCGGCACGAAGATCGCGTTCCACTCGTACATCTCGTAGCCCGGCAGGCCCGACTCCGCGATGGTCGGCACCTCGGGCAGCGCCGGCGAGCGCGTCCGGCCGCCGATCGCGAGCGGGCGCAGCTTGCCGCCCTGGATGTAGGGCATGCCCGAGCCCAGGCTGGCGAAGAACACCGGCACCTGCCCCGCCATCACATCCGTGAGCGCGGGGCCGCCGCCCTTGTAGGCCACGTGCGTCATGCGCGTCTTCGCCATCGAATCGAAGAGCTCGGCGGCCAGGTGCGGCGAGGAGCCGTTGCCGGAGGAGGCGTAGTTGATCTCGCCCGGCCGCGCCTTTGCCTGCGCGATCAGGTCCTTCACGCTCTGGATCGGCGCGCCGGGATGCACCACCAGGATGTTGGGCACCTTGACCAGCAGGGACACCGGCGCGAAGTCGCGCAGCGTGTCGAAGGGCATCTTGCTGCGCAGCGCCGGGTTCTGCGCATGGTTGGAGGCGTCCAGCATCACGGTGTAGCCGTCGGCCGGGCTCTTGGCGACCAGTTCGCCGCCGATCGCACCGCCCGCGCCACCGCGGTTGTCGATCACGACCGGCTGCCCCAGGCGCGCCGAGAGCTTGGGGCCGATGATGCGCGCCACCGCGTCGACGGTGCCGCCGGGCGGATAGGTCACGACCAGCCGCACCGGCTTGGCCGGCCAGGACTGCGCCTGCGCGGCGGCGGCTGCGAGCAGCAGCCCGGCGGCGGCAGCAAGGACGCGAGAGGTGGCGCGCGCGAGGCGCGTGGAATGGAACATCGTTGTCTCCTTCGGGCGCCCAGGCAGGCGCCTCTTGTCTTGAAAGCTCAG
Source organism: Variovorax sp. Soil_C_12 (assembly GCF_057657375.1). NCBI lineage: Bacteria > Pseudomonadati > Pseudomonadota > Betaproteobacteria > Burkholderiales > Comamonadaceae > Variovorax > Variovorax sp. Soil_C_12. Next base: position 188,233 of record NZ_JBDGIO010000004.1, read on the forward strand.
TCGAAGCGGAACAGCGCCGCCGGCGTGTCCACCAGGATGCGGCGGCGCACCCCGGCATCGGGCACCCAGTCGGCCAGCACCGCCCGGGTGGAAGCGAAATCGGCCAGATGCCGGTGCTGCGTGTGCGGCCAGTCGCTGCCCCACAGGAGGCGGTCCGCACCCAGCGCCTGCAGCAGGGCCCGGGCCGCGGCGCAGGCTGCGTTGCCGCGTGAATCAGGCCAGCTGCGGTAAGCGGCGGCGAGCTTGACCCACACGCGCCCGGTCGCGGCGCTTCGCAGCAGCCAGGCGAAGCCTTCGTCGTCGCCGGGCACCGGTCCGGGGCGGCCGAAGTGATCCACGACCAGCTTGCAGCCGGCGTCCAGCAGAGGCTGGCCGGCCACCGGCAGGTCGCGCGATTCGCGATGCAGTTCCACATGCCAGTCGAGGGCGCGCACGCGCTCGAACAGGCGCTGCCACTCGGTGCGCGCGAAGTCGGGGATGGGCAGGCCCACGAGGTTGAGCCGGATGCCGCGCACGCCTTGGCGGTCCAAGTCCGCCAGCGCGGCCTCGTCCAGCGTCGGCTCGATGATCACCACCCCGCGCAGCCGCTGCGGGCTGGCGCGCAGCGCATCAAGGAGAAAGCTGTTGTCGGTGCCCAGGAAGCTCGGCTGCACCAGCACCCCATGCGAGACCGCATGCGCGTCGAGCAGTGCAAAGTAGTCGGGCAGCAGCGCGTCGAAGTCCGGCGCGTGGCGGTGTACCGGGGCCAGCGGCAGGCCGCGCCGGAACACGTGGGCATGGCTGTCGATCGCGGTGATCGCCTCAGGCATAGCGCTGCTCCAGTGCATCGAATTCCTTCTTGCGCACCAGCGCCTGGCGCTCGGCGAAGGTCGCGACCAGGCCGCTCGCCTCCTCGAGCCGGCCGCCGTCGCGCAGGGCCTGCAGCGCCAGCGTCATGCCGCGCACCGCGCCCTGCAGCGCGGCGTTGGCATAGAGCACGAGGCCGAAGCCCATGGCGCCGAGCTCGGCCGCGTCCACCGTCGGCGTCTTGCCGCCGATCACCACGTTGACCAGCTGCGGGCAAGCCAGCTCGCGCGGGATGCGGCGCAGCGCCTCCAGCGACTCGGGCGCCTCGACGAAGGTGATGTCGGCCCCGGCCTCGGCGTAGGCCGCGGCGCGGGCGAGCGCGGCATCGAGGCCTTCGACCGCGGCGGCGTCGGTGCGCGCGATCACGAGGAAGTCGGCATGCCCGCGGGCGTCGACGGCCGCCTTGACCTTGCCCACCATCTCGCTTTGCGCGACCACGCCTTTGCCTTCGAAGTGCCCGCACTTCTTGGGGCTCACCTGGTCTTCCAGCTGGATCGCGTTGGCGCCGGCGCGCTCCAGGGTGCGCACCGTGTGCTGCACGTTGAGCGCATTGCCGAAGCCGGTGTCGGCGTCGACGATGAGGGGCAGCTTCACGGCATCGCGCAGCGCCGCCGTGTGCTGGGCCAGATCGCCCAGGTGGACGAAGCCCAGGTCGGGGATGCCGTAGAAGGTGTTGGTCAGGCCGGCGCCGCTCAGGTAGACGGCCTCGAAGCCCAGTTGCTCGATCACGCGCGCAGCCAGCGCATTGGCCGCGCCCGGCACCAGCAGCCCGCGCCGGGCTTCGACCTTCTGCCGCAGCAGCGTGCCGGGATGGAAGGCTGTGGTGTTCATGCTCACTCGTCCTTCATGCCGGTGGCCTTGACGACCGCGCCCAGGCGCGCGCGCTCGGCATCGACGAACTGCACAAAGGAGGCGCGCGTGCCGCCGATCGGCTCGATGCCCAGCCCCTTGAGCTTCTCGGCGACGGCCGGCGTCTTGATGGCCGCGTCGATGGCGGCGCTCATCTTGTCGAGCACCGGCTCGGGCGTGCCGTGCGGCGCATGCACGCCGGCCCAGTGGGCGATGCGCACGTCCGGGAAGCCCTGCTCCGTCGCCGTGGGCAGCTCGGGATAGGCCGAGATGCGCGTGGTCCAGGTGTTGGCCAGCGCCTTCAGCTTGCCGCTCTTGAGATAGGGCAGCGCGACGATGCTGGCCTCGGACGTGGCCTCGACCTGCTTGCCGAGCACCGCGGTGATCGATTCGGAGCCGCTCTTGTAGGGCACCACGTCGAGCTTGGCGCCGTACTTCGTCTCCAGCATGCCCTCCACGAAATGCGGGGTGCTGCCGGTGCCGGCGGTGGCCCAGTGGAAGCCGGCGCCGGTCTTCGACGCGGCGATGAATTCCTTCAGGTCCTTGTACGGCGCATCGGCCGGCACCAGGATCACCGAGGGCGCAAGGCCGATCATGTTCACCGGCACCAGGTCGCTGTCTTTGTAGGGCAGGCTCTTCTTGATCATGCTGTTGGAGATCACGCCGGCCGCGCTCACCAGGAAGGTATAGCCGTCGGGCGCGCTCTTGGCGACGATGTCAGCGCCCAGCGTGGCGCCGGCACCCGGCTTGTTGTCGACCACGATGGGCTGCCCGAGGGCCTTGGAGGCCCCCTCGGCGGCAGCACGCGCCATCAGGTCGTTGGCGCCGCCGGCCGCGAAGGGCACGACCAGGCGGATCGGCTTGGTGGGCCAGGTCTGCGCAGATGCGGTGGCGGTCGCGCCGGCCAGGGCGGCGAGCAGCACGAGGCTGGAGGAAAGATGCACGGCGATGTCTCCGGGGGTGGGTCTGATGGGTCCCCTCGAACGGGGGCTGGCCCAAGTATCGAGACGCATCGCTCCCGACGGAACGCCGTTGCCCGTTGATTTTGCATAAGCGCGGCTTATGGCCACGCCGCCGCCGGACGCTGGGAGCGCTAAGTCTCGGAGCGGATGCCGCGCATCAGGATCACCCCGCCGAGCTGCGAGGTGTCGGTGCGCATGCGGTAGGCGAGCGCCTGCGGCGTGCCCGCCTGGCTTTGCCAGCCCGCCTTCAGCAGCTGGGCCTGGACCTCGGGGGCGTTCAGCACCTCGCTCATCGCGGCATTGAGCTTCATCACCGCAGCCTTGGGCAGGCTGGCCGGGGCCGCGAGGGCCGTCCAGATCTCCAGGTCGGCGCCGCGCACGCTGGCCTCGCGCAGCGTCGGCAGTTCGCTGAAGAGCGGGCTGCGCAGCGGCGAGGTGACGCCGATGGCCTTGAACTTGCCCGAGGCCACGTGCGGCTTGGCGAGGCCGGGCGGCAGCAGCGCGAGCTGGACCTTGCCGGCGAGCATCGCCTCGATCACCTGCGGGTTGCCGTTGAAGGGCACGTGCTGGGGCGCGATGCTGGTGCGGCTCTTGAGCAGTTCCATGCCCAGGTGCCCAACCGTGCCCACGCCGGGCGTGCCGTACTTGCCCTTGTCGCCGAGGTTTCGCGCCCACAGCAGCAGCTCGGTCGGCGTCTTGCCGACGGCGTCGCCGGAGGTCGCCAGCACCAGCGGCGCGGTGCCGATCAGGCCCACGGGCGCGAAGTCCGTCTCGGGGTCGAAGGGCGTGGCCGGGTTGAGCAGCTTGGCGATCGTGAGGTTGCCGTTGATCAGGGCGCCGATGGTGTGCTCGTCCTGCGCCTTCGCCACCAGGCCGGCCGCGACGTTGCCGCTGGCGCCGGGCTTGTTCTCCACCACCACCGGCTGGCCCAGGCGTTTGGCGAGGGGCTCAGCGATGGCCCGCGCCGCCAGGTCGGGCGAGGCGCCGGCCGGAAAGCCGACCAGCACGCGTACGGGTTGGGTCGGCCAGGTGCCCGGCGCGGCACCGGCACGCGCGGTGCGCGTTGCGGGCGCGGGGGTCTGCTGGGCCCACGCGGCGGTGCCGCACAGCGAGGCGGCGACGCTCTGGAGCAAGCGGCGTTTGGTGATCATGGCGAAATCGGGAATGTTGCAAAGATTGGTAACTGGAAGTTACGCAAACCTTTGCTGCAGCGCAAGACAACCAAATGCCTCACCGGCCCGGCGGGCCGGCCCGCTTCATCAGGCGGAGCGCAGCGAGAGCCGTACCGCCTCGCCTTCGACCGCCACTGCATAGCCCAGCCCATCGGCGAGCGCCTGCAGCGCCACGGCATCGATGGCCAGCTTGCGCGGGGCGCGCAGGGCGCCCGCCATCGGCGGCATCGAATCGGCCAGGGCGGCGTCGCCATGGGTCGCAACGAAGCGCAGGCCCTCGGGGCCGTCGGCCTCGATGCGCAGGGCGCCGAGCCGTTCGGTGGTGTCATGCAGGTAGCCCAGCGCGCCCAGCACCATGTAGCGCAGGGCCGCGCCCTCGGGGAAGCGCGGCTCGTCGGGCGTGCCGGCGACCAGGTCCTCGTCCACGTGCAGCCCGATGCCATGGAGCTCGAAGGCCGCGCGCATCAGCGAGGAACAGCGCTGCACCAGGGCGCTGCGGGTGATGCCGTCGTCGCTCGCGGCCAGCTCCCAGTCGCGCAGGGAGCGCACGCCATCGGCCAGGGCATCGACCTGCTCGGAGATCGATTCGAGCGGCTCCTCCGAGAGGCCCTCGTCGGCCGACGCCGCGGCCGCGCGGTGCTTGAGCAGCAGCAGGCTCATGCGGATCACCGACAGCGGCGCGGCCATGTCATGCCGCAGCGCCGGCAAGGCGCGCGTGAGCAGCTCGTGCCGCACTCCGGCGACGATCCAGCTGCTGGCTCCGGGTGAGGCTTTCACTTTCAATCGAGTGGCTTCCGCGAGAAATGGGGTTCCGAAGTATGGGTGCGCACCGGCGCGCGGCCATGTAGGAGGGGGCCTCCTGCGCCGGCGCGCGCGGGCGCTGCCATCTGGAAGAATGAACCACCGCTCCAAACGGCCGAAAGCAAGAGCATGAACGACGACCCCCAGTACCAGTACGTGCAAGGGCAGGCGCGCCCCGGCTTCCCGGCCCTGCTCGCCGACTACGAGACCCGCAGCCGCGCCGCCGCGGCCGCCGTCGACTGCGCGCTCGACCTGCCCTACGGCCCGCACGCGCGCCAGACCTTCGACTTCTTCCCGGCGCGCGGCAGGCCGCGCGGCACGCTGGCCTACTTTCACGCCGGCTATTGGCAGTCGCGGGACAAGTCGGACTTCCGCTTCATCGCGCCCGCCTATGCGCGGGCCGGCATTCACGTCGCGCTGGTCAACTACCCGCTGTGCCCGGAGGTCTCGGTGGCCGCCCTTGTCGAGGCGGCACGGGCGTGCGTGCCGGCGATCCGCTTGCGGGCCGGTGGCGACGGCGCACTGGTGCTCGCCGGCCATTCGGCGGGTGCGCACATCGCGGTCGAGCTGGCGCTGGCGCAGCAGCCCGGCGCAACGCCGATCGCAGGTGTGGCGGCGCTCAGCGGCATCTACGACCTGGCCCCGCTGGTGGCGACCACGCTCAACGACAAGCTGCAGCTCGACGCGGCCAGCGCCAAGGCCTGCTCGCCCCTGCACCGCGTGCGCGCTGGCGCGGCGCCGGCGCTGGTGGCCGTGGGTGGCGAGGAAACGCCGGCCTTCGTGGCGCAGAGCCGGGACTTCCACGCGGCGTGGAGTGCCGCGGGCAATCGCTCTGCGCTGCACATCGAGCCTGGGGCGGATCACTTCAGCCTGCTGGAGTCGCATTCAGCGCCGGGCAGTTCCTTGTTCGGGGAAGTTCTGGGGCTGTTCGGAAGCGACGGCGGCTAGCAAGCGGTGCGTGCGCGTCGGAGGCCCGGTGCCCCCACCCCTGCCCTCCCCCGGAGGGGGAGGGAGTAAGACCAGGAGTGCGCGTTGAAACAAGCGGGGCGTGTCCCCGTCTTGTCCCCTCTCCCTCTGGGAGAGGGCTAGGGTGAGGGCACCGGGCCTGTCCACGAAGACGTACCGCGAGCAAAGAGCCCTCGCGTCGCCTGCCCATAGCGCCGAGGCGCAAAGCAAGCCGTCATCGGAATCAGCGCCAACGCCACCACCGCCAGGTACACCCAGGCCGCGCCGAACCCGCCGCTCATCGCGCGCACCCAGCCGGTGGCGAAAGGCGCCAGCGCAGCGATCATGAAGCCGAAGCACTGCATGAAGGCGGCCAACGCGCCGGCCTCCGCCGGGTCGGGCCGGTGATCGAGCGCAAGCACCATGCACAGCGAGAAGCCGCCGCCGAGGCCGAATCCCAGCAGCACGACCACGCCCGCGGCCGCCGGCAGTTCCGCAAGCAGGCCGCCGAAGCCGGCGATCTGCATCAGCAGCAGTGCGGCGAGCCAGGGACGCAGGTCGCGCCGGCCGCGCGCCAGCGCCGGCATCACGAGGGCCGCCAGCACCTGCGCCGCGGTCATCAGCGCGAGCAGCGCGCCCGCCTCCTGGTTGCTCCAGCCCCGCTGCGCAAAGGCCGGCGGCAGCCAGGCGACCAGGCTGGTGTAGCCGCCGTTGAGAAGCCCGAAGTAAAGGGCCAGCAGCCAGGCGCGCCGGCTGCGCAGGCACTGCGGCAGCCAGCCGCCACCCATGCGTCCGGCGCTCGCCGGCGCCGAGGCGGCGCGGCCGGCCAGCATCCAGGCCAGCAACGCCGCCAGCGCGGGCAAGGCCCAGATCGCCAGCCCCGCGTGCCAGTCGCCGGCCCGGCGCGCCACCCACGGCGCGCCCAGGGCGCCGAGCCCGCCGCCGCCCATGAGCGCGGCCGAATAAAGACCCATGGCCAGGCCCATGCCGACCGGGTAGGCCCGCTTGATGATCGCGGGCATCAGCGCCTGCACCAGCCCCACGCCCAGGCCCGCGAGCGCGGCGCTGCCGAAGAGCAGCGCCGCCGCGCTAGAGAAACCACGGCTCGCGCAGGCCAGCGCGATGGCGGCCAGGCCCAGCAGCAGCGCGGCGCGCTCGCCGAGCCATCGGCCCACCGCAACGCCGGCCAGCGACATCGGCCCCATGGCCAGCATCGGCAGCACGGTGAGCATCGCGGCATCGCGGAAATCGAGGCCGGTGGCGGCGCGGATCTCGCCCAGCAGCGGACTGCTTGCCGTGAGGAAGGCGCGCAGATTGAGCGCGACCGCCACGATCACCAGCGCGAAGCCGATGCCGGCACCTTGGCGCGCGCGGGCGCCATGCTGCACCTCGCCGCAGTAGGGGGTTGACACAGGATGTCTCATGCCGCCACCGCGCCGGGCAGCAAGGCACCCTCGCGCGCCACGATGCGCCCGCCCGACACCACCAGCCGCCGCGGCGGCCGCGCGACCACGGCCTGCGCGACGGTCTGCGCCTCGACCAGCACCAGGTCGGCGCGGCAGCCGGGCGCCAGACCGTAGGCCTCGAAGCCGCAGCCGCGCGCGCCCGCCTCGGTCACGCAGTCGAGCGCGACCGCGAGCTCGTCGTCGCGTCGAAGGTTGTAGCGCAGGCCGATGAGCATCGCGCGCTCCAGCATGTCGGGGCTGCCGTAGGGCGACCAGGTGTCGCGGATGCCGTCGTTGCCGCCCAGCACCGTGACGCCGGCGCGCCGGCAGGCCAGAAGCGGCGGCACGGCGCGCGCGGCCGGCGCGCTGGTGACCAGCGCCACGCCCAGCTTCGCCATGCGCACCAGCAGCGCCTCGCATTCGCGCTCGGGCAGATCGCCCAGGCAGAAGCCGTGGCTGATCGCGACCCGGCCCTGCAGGCCCAGCGCGGCCGTGCGATCGAGGATGAGTTCCAGCGAGAAGGCCCCCATCGCGCCGGGCTCGTGCAGGTGGATGTCGAGCGGCCGGCCGTGGCGCTGCGCGATCTCGAAGAGCAAATCCAGCGAACGCACCGGATCGCCATCGATCGCGCACGGGTCCAGGCCGCCCAGCACGTCGGCGCCCCGCGCCAGAGCCTGGTCCAGCAGTTCGGCCGTGCCGGGGCGGCCAAGCAGGCCCGACTGCGGAAAGGCCACGATCTGGATCTGCTGCACTTGCTGCATCGCATCGCGGGTGCGCAGCACGCCTTCGAGATGGCGCAAGCCGGCCTCGGTGTCGATGTCCACGTGGGTGCGCAGGCGCGTGGTCCCCAGCGCCAGGAAGGCCTTGGCCAGCGCCAGCGACTGCGTCGCCGCATCGTGGCCGCTGGCCCGGCGGAAGGCGCGCTCGTTGTCGATGCGGTCGACCAGGCGCGGCCCGACCTCGTTGCGGTACCAGTCCATGCCCCACAGCGTCTTGTCCAGGTGGGTGTGGCCCTCGACCAGGCCGGGCAGCAGCAGGGCGCCGCCGCCCTCCTCCACCACGCAGCCCGCCGCGGCTTCGAGCGCAGGGCCGAGAGCGGCGATGCGGCCGTCCTGCACCAGCAGGTCGACGGCGGCGGCGCCCAGGGGGCGCACATTGCGAAGCAGCAGCGGGGGCGGGGACATGGCGGATCCGAAGAGAAAGAAGAAAGAGGTCTGGGGCAAGAGCTTGGTTAACTATTTTTATATTTTTGGTTAACCAAGCGCATCGTAAAGATTGACCATCGCTTCGTCAATCCCGGCCAAAGCCGCCCGACGGGAGGACGCCGGTTAACATTTCCGGCACGCCTTTTCCCGCTCCTTCATGCCCGCCCGCAGCCGCACGTCCACCGCATCTTCCGCCTCCAGGCCACGCGCCGCGCGCGATGTGCCGGCCGAGGCGCCCGTCGCCGACACCAGCGTGGACGAGCGCGTCTACGCAGCCGTCTCGAAAGCCCTGCTGAGCGGCAAGCTGCGCCCCGGCACGCCGCTGCGCGAACGGGCCCTGGCCGAGGCGCTGGGCTGCACGCGCGGCGCCATCCGGAAGGTGCTGGCACGGCTGGGCATGGAAAAGAGGCTGGTGCTGGAACACAACCGCGGCGCCTTCGTGCCCAACCCCTCGATCGAGGACATGCGCGGCATCTACCGCGCGCGCCGCATCGTCGAGGCGGGGGTGGTCACGACGTTGTTCGGGCAGTTGTCGCGCGAGCAGAGCGCTGCGCTGCGCAAGCACGTGCAGGCCGAGCAGCGCGCCTTCAAGGAAGGGCGGCGCGAGGACGCGATCCGCCTGGCGGGCGAGTTCCACCTGCTGCTCGCGCGCATGACGGGCAGCGAGGAACTGCTGTCCTATCTCCAGCGGCTGGTCGCCAACACCGAGCTCTACAAGGCCCTTTACGACTCCGCGGAGGCCGCGAGCTGCGCGCCGCGGGAGCACGAGCAGATCATCGAGGCGCTCTCGGGCGCCTCGCTCGCGCGCGCGCTGGCCGTGGCGCTGGCGCACCTCGACGAGCTGGAGCAGCGCGTGATCGCCGGCGCCGGCGCCGCGCAGCAGGCGCCGGACCTGGCCAGCCTGTTCGCCACTGGCGGGTTGTGACCGGCCGCTAAACCCAGCCCGCGCGCCGGAAACGGTAGTACAGGAAGCCGCAGAAGCTGGCGATCAGGCCCAGCGCGGCCCAGTAGCCGTAGCGCCACTTCAGCTCCGGCATGTGCTCGAAGTTCATGCCCCAGATGCCGGCGAAGGCGGTGCACACGGCGAAGATGGCCGCCCAGGCCGCGAAGCGCTTGGTGACCTCGTTGTCCTCGATCGTGACCATCGAGAGGTTGACGCTGATGGCGGTGCCGATGGTGTCGCGCATCGAGTCGATGGTGTTGTTGATGCGGCCCAGGTGGTCGACCACGTCGCGGAAGTAGTCCTGCGAGCCGGCGCAGATCTGCGGCACGCGCCCGCCGTGCAGCTTGCCGGTGCCTTCGAGCAGCGGTGCGACGGCATGCTTGAGCAGCGTGAGGCGCTGCTTGAGCTCGTAGAGCTGCTTGATGTTCTCGCGCGCCGAACCCTTGGTGAAGATGCGCTGCTCGATGGTCTCGAGCTCGACCTCGAAGGCGTCGATGACGGGGAAGTAGCGGTCGACCACCGCGTCCATCAGCGCATAGAGCACGAAGCCCGGGCCGTTCTTCAGCAGCTCGGGCTCGCGCTCGCAGCGCTCGCGCACCTCGACGAAGCCATGCTCGCTGCGGTTGCGTACCGAGACCACGTAGTTGCGGCCGACGAAGACGTCGAGCTCGCCCACGGACAGCTCGGAGGGCGTCTCGGCCCGGCCCGGCTCCACCAGGTGCATCACCACGAACAGCGAGTCAGCGTACTCCTCGACCTTGGGCCGCTGGTGGCCGTGCTGTGCATCCTCGACCGCCAGCGGATGCAGGCCGAACTCTTCCTGCACCTCCGCCAGCTCCGCCGGCGTGGGGTCGCGCAGCGCGACCCAGACGAAGCAGCCGGGCAGCGAGACGTAGTCGCTGATCTCGGAGACGGGGATGTCGGCCAGCTTGGTGCCGTTCTCGTAGACGACGCAGTTGATGAGCATGCGAGGGGAACCGGGCGGTGGGGGGGGACAGGACGCGGCATCTTGCCACGCGCCGATGTTGCAGGCCTTGGACAGGCCCCTCGATCAACCCTCAGGCTTCTTCCGCAGCCACTGCAACAGCGGCCCCACGATATCCAGCGGCAACGGAAAGATGATGGTCGAGTTCTTGTCCGCCGCAATCACCGTCAGTGTCTCCAGGTAGCGCAGCTGCAGCGCCTGCGGCTCGCGCGCCAGGATCTCGGCCGCCTCCGCCAGCTTGACCGAGGCCTGCAGCTCGCCCTCCGCATGGATCACCTTGGCCCTGCGCTCGCGCTCGGCCTCGGCCTGGCGCGCAATCGCGCGCACCATGTTGTCGTTGAGGTCCACGTGCTTGATCTCGACATTGGTCACCTTGATGCCCCAGGCGTCGGTCTGCGACTCCAGCGTCTTCTGAATGTCGAGGTTGAGGCGCTCGCGCTCGGCCAGCAGGTCGTCGAGCTCGTGCTTGCCCAGCACCGCGCGCAGCGTGGTCTGCGCGAGCTGGCTGGTGGCCTCGAAGTATTTCTCCACCTGGATGATGGCCTTCTCGGCATCGACCACGCGGAAGTACAGCACCGCGTTCACCTTCACCGAAACGTTGTCGCGCGTGATCACGTCCTGGCTCGGGATGTCCAGCACCATCACGCGCAGGCCGACGCGCACCATCTGCTGGATGCCGGGGATCAGGATCACGAGCCCCGGGCCCTTGACCTTCCAGAAGCGGCCGAGCTGGAAGACCACGCCGCGCTCGTACTCGCGCAGGATGCGCAGCGAGGCGGCGATGATCAGGACCGCGAACACCACGATCAGGACGGTGAGCGCGACGCTGAGATTCAAGAACATCGTCAGGCCCTCGCGGCCGCCGACTCCTGGCCTTCCGGCGCCACCTGCAGCGCGCTGCCCTGCACGCCGCTCACGCGAACGCGGCGGCCCGCGTACAAGTCGCCCGTGCCGGTCACGCGCCAGTAGTCGCCCTGGATCTGGGCCCAGCCCTCGCCGTCGGCGAACTCGACCAGCTCGCCCGTGGTGCCCACCAGGGTCGTGACGCCGCTGACCACCGGGCGATGCCTCGCCTTGGCGGCCATGCCGGCGACCACGATGATGAAGAGCGCCGAGACGGCACTGCTCAGCGCGACCACCCACAGCGGCACGCCGAAGCCTGGGGCGTCGTTGTTGATCAGCAGCACGGCGCCGAAGGCGAAGGCGGCGATGCCGCCCAGCCCCAGCACGCCGAAGCTGGGCAGGAAAGCCTCGGCGACCAGGAAGGCCACGCCCAGCAGGATCAGCGCCAGGCCCGCGTAGTTGACCGGCAGCATCTGCAGGCCGAAGAGCGCCAGCGTCAGGCAGATCGCGCCCACCACGCCGGGCAGCACGAAGCCGGGGCTGGAGAACTCGAACAGCAGGCCGTAGATGCCGATCATCAGCAGGATCAGCGCCAGGCTGGGCTCGGTGATCACCGACAGCAGGCGGCTGCGCCAGTCGGCCTCGAACACCAGCAGCTGCGCGCGCTGCGTGGCGAGGCGCACGGTGCCGCGGTCCATCTCCACGTCGCGGCCGTTGACCTGCATCAGCAGGTCGGCCACGTCTTGCGCGACGATGTTGACCACCCGCTTCTGCAGCGCCTCCTGCGCCGACAGGCTGACCGACTCGCGCACCGCCTGCTCGGCCCACTCGGCATTGCGATGGCGCAGCTGCGCGAGGCTGCGGATGTAGGCCGAGGCGTCGGAGAGGCGCTTGGCGGTCATCGCATCGGGCGCGGGTTCCTTCTCGTTCTTGCCGCCGGGTTTCGCATCCGGCCGGCCCGGCGTCGGCATGCCGATTGCCACCGGCGTCGCGGCGCCCAGGTTGGAGGCGGGCGCCATCGCCGCGATGTGGCTGGCGTAGAGGATGTAGGTGCCGGCGCTGGCGGCACGCGCGCCGCCGGGCGCCACGAAGGTCGCGACCGGCACGGGGGAAGCGAGGATGTCCTTGACGATGCTGCGCATGGAGGCATCGAGCCCGCCGGGCGTGTCGATCTGCAGCACCGCGAGGCGCGCGCCCTTCTGGGCAGCGAGGGCGAGACCGCGGCGCACATAGTCGGCGGAGGCGGGTCCGATGGCGCCGTTGAGCTGCATCAGGACCACGATGCGGGTTGCGGGGGCGGCGGGCGGCGCCGCGGGAGACACGGCTTCAGCGCTGGCCGCTGCTGTCGCAAAAGCCAGGAGGACCAGTCCCATCAACCATGCTCTGGCGGACCTCATGCGGCGGATTCTAGGAGTCGGCGGCATGGATGTCACACGCTCGCAAACCCGCTGCTAATCGACAAAAAGCAGGGCTGGAGACTCCAGCGAGGCCCGCACCGCCTGCACGAACCCGGCCGCGTACTGGCCGTCGATGACGCGATGATCGAAAGAGCAGGACAGGTTCATCATGCTGCGGGGCAGCATCGCGCCGTCACGCATGACCGGCCGCAGCACGATGCGGTTGACGCCCACGATCGCCACCTCGGGCAGGTTGATGATCGGCGTGGAGGCGATGCCGCCCAGGGCACCCAGGCTGGTGATGGTGATGGTCGAGCCGCTCAGCTCGTCGCGCGTGGCATGGCCGGCGCGCGCGGCAGCGGCCAGGCGGGCGATCTCGGCCGCACTGGACCACGGGTCGCGCGCCTCGGCATGCCGCAGCACCGGCACCATCAGGCCCGCCTCGGTCTCGGTGGCGATGCCCACGTGCACGGCGCCGTGGCGCGTGAGCACGCCGGCCTCGTCGTCGAAGCGGGCGTTGGCCTGCGGATAGCGCTGCACCGCCAGCACCAGGGCGCGCACCAGCAGAGGCAGCAGCGTCAGGTGCGGGCGCTCGCCCTCCCACCGTTCGTTGAGCTGCGCGCGCAGGCGCTCCACGTCGCTGACGTCGACCTCCTCGACGTAGGTGAAATGCGGGATGCGGCGCGCCGACTCCTGGGTGCGCTGCGCGATGCGGCGGCGCACGCCGGTGATGGGCACGGCCTCTTCGTCGTGGCGCTCGACGCCGCGCGGTGCGCTCGCCTGGGGCGACTGCGACTCACGCTGTGCGCCGGGATGACGGGCTTGCCAGGCGTCGAGGTCGGCCTGCACGATGCGGCCGGCGGTGCCGCTGGCGGGTATTTGCCGCAGATCGATGCCGAGCTCCCACGCGCGGCGCCGCACGGCGGGCGAGGCGATGGGGCGCTCGCCCGGCTGGGCGGGCTCGACGGCTGAAGCGGCGGGCGCGCGCGCTGGTGCTGGTGCTGGTGCTGGTGCTGGTGCTGGCGGTGATGCTGGCGGTGGTGCCGGTGCCGGTGCCGGTGTAGGAGCCAGCGTCGGCCCGGCCGTCTGCGTGCCGGGCACCTCCACGTTGCCGCCCCCTTCCACCTCGATGCGAATCAGCTCCGCACCCACGGCGATCAGCTGTCCCACCGTACCGCCCAGCGAGAGCACCTTGCCGGCGACCGGCGAGGGCAGCTCGACGGTGGCCTTGTCGGTCATCACATCGGCCAGCACCTGGTCTTCCGCCACGGTCTCGCCCGGCTGGACCCACCAGGCGACCAGCTCCACCTCGGCGATGCCTTCGCCGATGTCCGGCACCTTGATCGCAAGCTCGCCCATGGGCTCAGTCCTCCATCACGCGCCGGAAGGCGGCGCCGACGCGCGCCGGACCGGGGAAGTAGGCCCACTCCTGCGCATGCGGGTAGGGCGTGTCCCAGCCCGCCACGCGCTCGATCGGCGCCTCGAGGTGGTAGAAGCAATGCTCCTGCACCAGCGCCGTCAGCTCGGCGCCGAAGCCGCTGGTGCGCGTGGCCTCATGCACGATCGCGCAGCGGCCGGTCTTCTTCACCGAGGCGACCAGCGTGGGCAGGTCCAGCGGCCACAGGCTGCGCAGGTCGATGATCTCGACGTCGATGCCGGTCTCGCGCGCCGCCGCCTCGCAGACGAACACCATCGTGCCGTAGGTGATGGCCGTGAGCGCGCTGCCAGGCCGGAACACCGTGGCCGACTCCAGCGGCACGGTGTAGTAGCCCTCGGGCACCTCACCCAGCGGATGCTGGGACCAGGGCACCAGCGGCTGGTCGTGGTGGCCGTCGAAGGGGCCGTTGTAGAGGCGCTTGGGCTCCAGGAAGATGACCGGATCGTCGTTCTCGATCGAGGCAATCAGCAGGCCCTTGGCATCGCGCGGGTTCGAGGGCATCACCGTGCGCAGCCCGCACACGTGGGTGAACAGCACCTCGGGGCTCTGGCTGTGCGTCTGCCCGCCGTAGATGCCGCCGCCACAGGGCATGCGGATGGTGATGGGCGCGAAGAAGTCGCCGGCCGAGCGGTAGCGCAGGCGCGCCGCCTCCGACACGATCTGGTCGTAGGCCGGATAGAAGTAGTCGGCGAACTGCACCTCCACCACCGGCCGCAGGCCGTAGGCGCCCATGCCGATGGCCGAGCCGACGATGCCGCCCTCGGAGATCGGCGCGTCGAACACGCGCGAGCGGCCGTACTTGGCCTGCAGGCCCTCGGTGACGCGGAACACGCCGCCGAAGTAGCCTACGTCCTGGCCGTAGATCACGACGTTGTCGTCACGCGCAAGCATCAGGTCCATGGCCGAGCGCAGCGCCTGGATCATGGTCATGGCGGGCATGGCTTCAACCCTTCTGGAACTGCGCGAGCTGGCGCCGCTGTTCCTGCAGATGCGCCGGCATGGTCTGGTAGACATCCTCGAACATCGCCGCCGGGCCGAACAGATGGCCGTCGGCCAGCGAGCCGTAGCGCTCGGCCTCCTTCATCGCCGCGCTCACCTGGGCTTCGAGCTCCGACTGCGTGTTCTGGTGCTCTTCCTCCGACCAGGCGCCGATGCCCCGCAGGTGCTGCGCCAGCCGCGCGATCGGATCGCCGAGCGGGAAGTGCTGCCAGTCGTCGGCCGGCCGGTAGCGCGAGGGGTCGTCCGAGGTGGAATGCGCGCCCGCCCGGTAGGTGATCCATTCGATGAGCGTCGGCCCCAGGTTGCCGCGCGCGCGCTCGGCTGCCCAGCGCGAGGCCGCCAGCACGGCCAGGAAGTCGTTGCCGTCCACGCGCAGCGAGGCGATGCCGCAGCCGACGCCGCGCGCGGCGAAAGTGGTGGCCTCGCCGCCCGCGATGGCCTGGAAGGTGGAGATCGCCCACTGGTTGTTGACCACGTTGAGGATCACCGGCGCGCGGTACACGTGCGCGAAGGTCAGCGCGGTGTGGAAGTCGGATTCGGCGGTGGCACCGTCGCCGATCCAGGCCGAGGCGATGCGCGTGTCGCCCTTGATGGCCGAGGCCATGCCCCAGCCCACCGCCTGGATGAACTGCGTGGCCAGGTTGCCCGAGATCGAGAAGAAGCCGGCGCGCTTCATCGAATAGCACACCGGCAACTGACGCCCCTTGAGCGGGTCGCGCTCGTTGGACATCAGCTCGCAGATCATGTCCACCATCGGCACGTCGTCGCGCGCGAGCAGCAGGCCCTGCTGGCGGTAGGTGGGAAAGCACATGTCGCCCTGCACGAGCGTCAGCGCATGGCCGGTGGCGATGGCTTCCTCGCCCAGGCACTGCATGTAGAAGGAGATCTTCTTCTGCCGCTGCGCGATCAGCATGCGGGCGTCGAAGATGCGCGTCTTCATCATCGCGATCAGCCCGCGGCGCAGCAGCGCGGCATCGGCCTCGGGCACCCAGGGGCCGACCGCCCGGCCCTCCTCGTCGAGCACCCGCACCAGCGTGTAGGCCAGGTCGCTGGTGTCGGCCGGCGCGGCCTCGACCGGCGGCCGCCGCACCTCGCCGGCACGCGAGAGATGCAGGTAGGAGAAGTCGGTCTCGTGGCCCGGCCGCCCGGTGGGCTCCGGCACATGCAGGCGAAGAGGGGAAGCGCCCTGGCTCATCGTTTTGTCTCCGAGCTCGTTGTTGTGGCTTGCAAGGCACAGCCTAACGAAATTCGCGTGTCTGCGCAGCCGGGCAAGTGCGCGAAGTCTCCATTGACACCCGGCGGGCCGAGGACTCGAATGCCTTGTTGGAGCGAGCGGGGGAGCACTCAGCAGGAGCACTCATCATGCGCAAGAAGATCTTCCTGGCGACGCTGGCCTGTCTCGCCGGCTTCAGCCTGCCGGCGTGGCCTGCGGGCAACGGAGGTGGTGGGGGTGGTGGAGGCGGCGGCTCCTCGGTCCAGCAACTGGACCCCGACTACCGCGCCGGCCAGACTGCCGTCAAGGCCGAGCAATGGTCCGAGGCCGTCGGGCACCTCGACAAGGCGATCCGCACCGAGCCCAAGAATGCCGACGCCTGGAACCTGCTGGGCTTCGCCTATCGCCACATGGGCCAGATGGACAAGTCCTTCCAGCACTACGAGAAGGCGCTGGAGCTCAACCCCCGGCACCGCGATGCGCACGAGTACGTGGGCGAGGCCTATCTGCAGGTCGGCCAGCTCGAGGGCGCCGAGAAGCACCTGAAGGCGCTCGACAAGCTCTGCTGGTTCCCCTGCGAGCAGTACACGGAACTCAAGGAGAAGATCGAGAAGTTCAAGCGCTCGCGGGTCGGCGGGTAAGTCTGTTCGGGCGCGGCTGCCTTGCTCCCTCTCCGTCCGGGAGAAGGGTGGGGTGAGGGCACCGGGCCTTCGAGTACGCGCGCCCGTCGAGTACGTCTCTAGTCGATGCTCACCTTCGCCGCCTTCGCCACCTCCGCCCACTTCACCCGGTTGGCGTGAACCGTCTGCTTGAACTGCGCCGGCGTCTCGATGCGCACCGTATTGCCCTGCCCTTCGAACTTCTCGCGGATCTCGGGCTGCTCCAGCACGCTGCGGATGGCGGTGTTGAGCTTGTCGACGATGCGCGCATCGGTGCCCTTGGGCGCGAACACGCCGAACCAGATCGAGCTGTCGAAGCCCTGCGTGCCCGCGATGCCGCTGGAGGCGATGGTCGGCACCTCCCGCACGGCCGCCACCGGCTTGGCGGTGGTCACGCCCAGCAGCCGCACCTTGCCTGCCTTGTACTGCGGCAGCACGGTCTGCACCTGGTTCATGATGCAGCAGGTCTCGCCGCGCACCACCGAGGCGATGGCCTCCGGCCCGCCCTTGTAGGGCACGTGGATCATGTCCAGGCCCAGGCGCGAGTTGAACTCGGCAAAGGCCATGTGGGTGCCGGCGCCGTTGCCGGTGGAGGCGTAGTTGTACTTGCCGGGGTTCGCCTTGACCAGATCGACGAATTCCTTGAGCGTCTTCACGTCGATCACGTCCGGGTTGATGGTGAGCACGTTCGAGACGTCCAGCACCGGCGCCACGGGCACGAAGTCGGCCTCCACGTCGAAGCTCAGCTTCTTGTAGAGGGCGGCGTTGCTGCCGTGGGTGGCGGCGGTGCCGAAGGCCAGGGTGTAGCCGTCCGCCTTGGCGCGCGCGACGTACTCGCTGGCGATGTTGCCGGCGGCGCCGGACTTGTAGTCGATCACCACCGGCTGGCCCAGCTTCTGCGAGAGCGGCTCCTGGATGGTGCGGGCCACCACGTCCACGCCGGAGCCGGCCGGGAAGCCCATGATCAGCGTGACCGGCTGCTGCGGCCAGTCAGCCTGGGCCCAGGCCAGCGGCGCCGCGAGCGCGAGGCCGGCGAAGGCAAGGAACGGGCGGCGGAAAAGAGAAGCGGGCATGGCGGTCCTTGAAAGCAGAGAGGGAGCGAGAGCGCATTTTGGCGCGCGCCTCATTCGCAATGGCATCGAAGCTTATGCAGCAGCAACCATGCCATCGTGCAGCCCGCCTCCCGCCTCCCGATAATGACGGCCCATGGTCCGCCCCACGCAACAACTCCATCCGCCGCGCGAGCCCGCCGCCGTGCTGCCCGCCGCCACCGTGCTGCTCCTGCGCGACACGCCCGAAGGCCTCGAGGTGCTGATGACGCGGCGTTCCGCCAGCGCCAGCTTCGCGCCCGGCGCCTACGTGTTTCCGGGCGGGCGCATCGAGGAAGCGGACGCCGTGGCCCAGGCCGTGGCAACGCGCCGGCCCACGCAGAGCGATCTGCAGCTCACCCAATCGGTCGCCGCGGTGCGCGAATGCTTCGAGGAGCTCGGCGTGCTGCTCGCCCGGCATCCGGACGGCCGCCCGGTCGACCCGGCTGTGGTCACGGCCATGGACCGCAGCACCACCTCGGCGATCGCGCTGGTAGACCAGTGCGCTGCGCACGGCCTGCTTCTGGCGACCGACCAGGTCTACACCCTCGCCCATTGGATCACCGACCGCGACCTGCCCAAGCGCTTCGACGTGCCCTTCCTGGTCGCGCGCGTGCCCGAGGGCCAGACGCCCACGGCCGACGAGGCCGAGCAGTTCGAGCCTTGCTGGGTGCGGCCGGCCGACGCGCTGGCGCGGCACCAGGCCGGCGGCTTCTTCATGATCTTCCCGACGCTGCGAACGCTGGAGCGGCTGGCCGCCTACGCGACGGTCGACGCGGTGCTCGAGGCCTGCGCCAACCGCCACGGCGGCGAAGGGCCGCTGTGGACCAGTTGCCCGCGCGCCGGCCTGCTGCGCGGCAAGGAAGCGCGCTACATGGAGCACGAGTCGCCCTTCGGCGAGCTGGCCCTGGTCTGTCCCGACGGCCAGATCGTGCACGAGCTCGGCTGGCAAACCGAGGCCCCTGTGGCGCTGCTGAAGAACCTGCGTCGCCTCACGGCGCCCAACCCCGGCGCCATGACCGGCCCCGGCACCAACAGCTACATCGTGGGCGATGCGGCCACGGGCTGCATCGTGATCGACCCGGGGCCCAACGATGCCGCACACCTGCAGCGGCTGTACCAGGCCACCGGCGGCGACATCCGCCTGATCGTCTGCACCCATTCGCACCCCGACCATTCGCCGGGCGCGGCGCCGCTGCAGGCGATGTGCAGCACGGCAGCCTCGAAGCCCCCCATCCTCGGCCTGGCCTCGGCGCCGACCGCGCGTCCGCACTCCCACTTCGTGCCCGAGCGCGTGCTGCAGGACGGCGAGCGCCTGGTGCTGCAGGACGGCCAGGGCACGACGCACACGCTGCGCGCGGTGCACACGCCCGGCCATGCGGCCAACCACCTGTGCCTGGTGCTGGAGGAAGACGGCCTGCTCTTCTCCGGCGACCATGTGCTCAACGGCAGCACCACGGTGGTCGATCCGCCCGACGGCAACATGAACGCCTACCTCGATTCGCTCGACCGGCTCGACGCCGTCTGCGAAGAGGGCGGCATCCGCTTCATCCTGCCGGCGCACGGCTACGTGCTGGGCGAGGCGCGCGCCGCCATCGCCCACCTGAAGGCGCACCGCCTGAAGCGCGAGGCCAAGATCGCCGCAGCGATGCAGCAGCTTCCGCAGGGCACGCCCGAGGACTGGCTGCCGCTCGCTTACGACGACGTGCCGCAGCGCCTGTGGCCGGTGGCCGCGCGCTCGCTCGCGGCGCACATCGAGCGCATTCGACAGCGCGCGCCGCAATGAACGAATCCGACGAAGGCATCCGCCTGGCCAAGCGCGTGGCCGCATTGGCCGGCTGCTCGCGGCGCGAGGCCGAGCTGCTGATCGAGAACGGCGCGGTCCGCGTCGACGGCGAGCCGGCTCTGCTGCCGCAGTTGCGCGTGCAGCCGCACCAGCAGGTCGAGATCGAGGCCGGCGCGCGGCCCGAGCCCGTGGTGCCCGTCACGCTGCTGCTGCACAAGCCGGCCGGCACCGCGATCGAGCAGGCGCATCGCCTGCTGGTGCCCGCGAACCATCACGCGCCCGAGCGCGCGGGGTTGCGCTTCCTGCCGCGCCACGTGGCGGCGCAGCGCTGCATGTCGCCGCTGGAGACGGCGGCCAGCGGCCTGGTCGTCTTCACGCAGGAATGGCGCATCGAGCGCAAGCTGCACGAGGACGCGGCGCTGCTGGAGCACGAGCTGATCGTCGACGTGGCCGGCCCGGTCGGGCCGGAGGCGCTGGCGCGGCTGGACCGGGCGCCGGCGCGCGTCAGCGTGAGCCAGCAGGCCGAAGGGCACACCGGCCTGCGCTTCGCCGTCAAGGGCTGGCAACCGGGGCAGATCGCGCAGCAATGCCAGGCCGCCGGCCTGAGGCTGCTGGGCATCCGGCGGCTGCGCATCGGCCGCGTCGCGCTCTCGGGGCTGCTGGCGGGCCAATGGCGCTATTTGCTGCCGCACGAGCGCTTCTGAATCCTCTTCATTCCGCCCCACGCATTCGCCACGCCGAAGGCGCCACGCCGACGCATTTCTTGAACGCCCGGCTGAACGCCGCCTCCGACTCGTAGCCGACGGCCTCCGCGACCGCAGCAACCTTCCTCGCGCCGGGCTCGGCGAGCAGGCGGCTTGCCAGCTGCATGCGCCATTGCATGAGGTACTGCATCGGCGCCTTGCCGACGAAATGCGTGAAGCGCTCCGCCAGCACCGAACGCGAGCTGCCGGCCTGCGCGGCGAGCGCCTCCAGCGTCCAGTGCCTGGCCGGCGACGCGTGCAGCAGCGCCAGCGTGCGCGCGACCAGCGGGTCGTGCAGCCCGGCCAGCCAGCCCGCTTGCGCATCGCCCACCGTGTCGAGGTAGCGGCGCACCACCTCGACGAACATCAACTCGGCCAGGCGCAGCCGCACGCCCCGGCCGCCGGACGAAGGCTCGCGCAACTCGCACAGCGCGAACGCGATCAGATGGCCCATGCGATCGTCCGGCCGCGTCGCGCTGCGCAGATGGATCATCGCCGGCAGCGCATCGAGCACCGGGTTGAGGGGCCTGCGGTCGCAGCCGAGGAAGCCGCAGATGAACTGCGCCCGCTCGGCGCGCTCCCCGCCTTCGCTCACGACCGAGGGCATTTCGCCGGCCGCCATGCTGCGGAAGAAATCGACCGCTTCCTCGGGGCCGTAGGCGGCGGGTGTGTCGGGCGAATCGGCGAGGAAGTAGGCGTCGCCGTGGGGCACGACCAGCACGTCCCCGGTTTGGAAGCGCTCGGGCTGCGCATCGCGCAGTCCCGCCCAGCAGCCGCCTTGCGTGACCACGTGGTAGGAGACCAGGTGCTGCGAGTCGGGCAGCGCGACACGGCGGAACGCATCCGCCCTGGGCGCCCATGACATCCAGGGCGAATGCGCATCGACGAGAAACAGCATGGAGCCGGTGAGGCGCACGCAGCGCAGCACGTCGGACAGGACGTCGAAGCCGGACGCCGCAGCAAGCGATCCGGACGCCGGGTCATGGTTCGCGCTCATGGCCTGGCCGATGCTACACGCAGCGATTGCACCGAAGAGGAATCCCATGAGCAAGATCTTCACGCCGCCCACCGAAGACGCCCCGCGCTCGCCGGCCGAGGTGTACGACACGCAATTCGTCCCGGCGCTGTTCCGACACTGGGGACCGGTGCTTTGCGAGGCCGCGCACATCGGGCCGGGCCAGCGATTGCTCGACGTGGCCTGCGGCACCGGCGCGCTGACGGTGGCGGCCGCCGGGCGCGTCTCGCCCGGCGGCGCGGTGCTCGGGCTGGACATCAATCCCGAGATGCTGGCGGTCGCCCGGCGCCAGCATCCCGAGATCGAATGGCACGAGGGCCGAGCCGAATCGCTGCCCTTCGCCGGCGCGAGCTTCGACGCGGTCGTGAGCCAGTTCGGCCTGATGTTCTTCGACGACCGCGTGGCTGCACTGCGCGAGATGCAGCGCGTGCTGCGGCCCGGCGGCCGTCTTGCCGTGGCGGTGTGCGATGCGCTCGAGCGCTCACCGGGCTATGCGGCGCTGGCCGCGCTGCTCGACCGGCTGTTCGGCCGGCGCGTCGGCGATGCCTTCCGTGCGCCCTTCGTGCTGGGCGACGTTGCCACGCTGCAGGCCTTGTGCAACGAAGCAGGCATCGACCAGGCGAGCGTCGCGCAACACGAGGGCACGGTGCGTTTCGATTCGATCGATGCCCTGGTGTCGACCGAGCGCGCCTGCGTGTGGACGCTCGGCGGCTTGCTCGACGACGACCAGTTCGAGCGCCTGCGGCGCGAGGCGCAGGAAGCGTTCAGTCCCTTCGTCGAGGCCGGCGACAGGGTCGCGTTCGCGATGCCGGCGCTGCTGATCACCGCGCAGAAGCGATGAAGCAAGAAAAGTGTGAAGCGCGCCTGTAAGCCGGATTCTGTGCGTTGGAGTTTCCCCCAACGTGACCGCCATTACTCTGGGCCGCTTGTCGCCAAGCGGCTCGGTGCCACCTACCCGCCAGCTCTGCGGAACCACATCGACGCTGGCCTACTTGGTGTTGCTGCGCGCAGAGATTGCCCGTTTCACCCGACCGGGTTGCCCCGGCCGACTCGTCTCTGTTGCTCTGATCCTCACCTCGCGGTGGAGAGCCGTTAGCTCCTGCGCTGTCCTGTGCAGTCCGGACTTTCCTCCAGTGCGCCCTTTCGGGACTTGCACCAGCGGCGGTCCGGCGCGCTTCACGGGCGTGATTATCTTCGCCCCGGGACAGGTCCGCCCCGACTCCTCCAGAATGGCCGTTTTCCCGGCTCGTCCGCAGTGGACCAACCATCCCAAGGAGATCGAATGAAAGCCCAGAACATCCTGCAGACCATCGGCGGCACGCCGCACGTGCGCATCCAGCGCCTGTTCGGCCATGCGACGCAAGAGGTGTGGATCAAGTGCGAGCGCGCCAACCCGGGCGGCTCCATCAAGGACCGCATCGCGCTGTCGATGGTGGAGGACGCCGAGCGCTCCGGCGCGCTGAAGCCCGGCGGCACTATCGTCGAGCCCACCTCGGGCAACACCGGCATCGGTCTGGCGATGGTCGCGGCGGTCAAGGGCTACAAGCTGGTCCTTGTGATGCCCGACAGCATGTCGGTCGAGCGCCGGCGCCTGATGCTGGCCTACGGCGCCAGCTTCGACCTGACGCCGCGCGAGAAGGGCATGAAGGGCTGCATCGCGCGCGCCGAGGAGATCCTGGCCGGCACGCCCGGCGCCTGGATGCCGCAGCAGTTCGACAACCCCGCCAACGTCGAGGTCCATGCGCGCACCACGGCCGAGGAGATCGCGGCGGATTTCCCCGAAGGCATCGATGCGCTGATCACGGGCGTGGGCACCGGCGGTCACATCACGGGTTGCGCGCAGGTGCTGAAGAAGAAGTGGCCCAAGCTGAAGGTCTTCGCGGTGGAGCCGGTGGCCTCACCCGTGATCTCGGGCGGCGCGCCCTCGCCGCATCCGATCCAGGGCATCGGCGCCGGCTTCATCCCGAAGAACCTCGACACGGAGCTGCTCGACGGCGTGATCCAGGTCGACGCCGAGCCGGCACGCGAGATGGCGCGGCGCTGCGCCGCCGAGGAAGGCATGCTCGTCGGCATCTCCTCCGGCGCCACCCTCACCGCGATCGCGCAGAAGCTGCCGGAGCTGGCGCGCGATGCGGTGGTGCTGGGGTTCAACTACGACACGGGGGAGCGGTATCTGTCGGTGGAGGGGTTCCTGCCGGCCGCCTGAGCTTCAGTCCTTCAGCCAGAGGCGCTTGAGTCGCTTGCCGAGGGGGCTGCGATAGCGGTCGAAATCCTTGCGATCGACGGTCAGCACGTTGTAGATGCTGGTACGGTCGGCGGCAAAGACCAGCGCTACGTCCGCCAGATCCGCTCCGCCATCGGCATAGCGCTCGGTGAAATCGGCGATCTCGGACAGATCCGCCGGATCGCTGGCCAGGACCGTCAATCGTCCGGCAGCCGCCCAACGCAGCAGATTGAGCCAGCCGGCGTCATCAAGCAGATGGCCGGCCTCGGTGAGCACCTCCCAAACGGTATAGAGGCGGCGACCTGCCAGCTGATGCAACATGCCGGCGGCGCTTGCATGGTGAGAGTCGCTGTCATTGAAAAGAGCGACCAGGAAACCCGTGTCAGCGAGCGTATCCGTGCTTCTCACGCAGTCGCTCCAGAATGGCTCGCTTGCCAGGGTGGGTCACGCTCTCCGGCTTGCGCAGCCCGCCGCCCTTGCCGATGTAGAGCGCATCGATCTCGGCCGCTGCCTTTTCCGCGGGGACCACCTTGCCGGCATAGGCGGCAATACTGCGCCGGATGAACTCCGACTTGCTGATATGTAGCGCGGCAGCGGCACGCTCCAGCAGGGTTTCGTCTTCGGCGGGCAATCGGATGGACAAAGTCATGGATCACTCCTGTAATACAGAAGTGTATTACAGGCGACGCCCGTTGCGCCACTTGCCTGGCGCGCTGCTCTGCCCTGATCCAGACAGGAGAACAACTACGCAGCGATCGCGGAGTTTCGGGCATGGCTTGTCGAGGAAGGCCGCAGCACCGAACACTTGGAATCGCCCCACCCGAAAGACCAGGTAGCGGCTCCTGCGCCGCGGAAATTACAATCGCAGCCCCTCAAGCGCCACCTGCCCGATCACCACGGGCCGCCCGCCATGATCCGCGTCTCCGAACTCAAACTCCCCCTCGACCATGCGCCCGAGGCGCTGCCCGCGCTGGTCGCGTCCACGCTGGGCATCGCGCCCGGCGACATCGCTTCGCACACCGTCTTCAAGCGCAGCTTCGATGCGCGCAAGGCCGAGCTGCTCACGGTCTACATCGTCGACGTAGACCTGGCCGATGCACAGGCCGAGGCCTCGGTGCTGGCAAAGCATGCCGGCCGCCCGCATGTGCAGCCTGCGCCCGACATGGCCTACCGCCTGCCCGTGCGCGCCGGCGAGAGCTCGCAGCGCCCGGTGGTCGTGGGCTTCGGCCCCTGCGGCATCTTCTGCGCACTGCTGCTGGCGCAGATGGGCTTCAAGCCCATCGTGCTGGAGCGCGGCAAGACCGTGCGCCAGCGCACCAAGGACACCTGGGGCCTGTGGCGCAAGAGCGTGCTAGACCCCGAGTCGAACGTGCAGTTCGGCGAAGGCGGCGCCGGCACCTTCTCCGACGGCAAGCTCTACAGCCAGATCAAGGATCCGCGCTTCCTCGGCCGCCAGGTGATGGAGGAATTCGTCAAGGCCGGCGCGCCGCCGGAGATCCTCTATGTCGCCCATCCGCACATCGGCACCTTCAAGCTGGTGAAGGTGGTGGAGAACATCCGCGAGCAGATCGTCGCCCTGGGCGGCGAGGTTCGCTTCGAGCAGCGCGTGACCGA
Source organism: Variovorax sp. Soil_C_12 (assembly GCF_057657375.1). Lineage (NCBI taxonomy): Bacteria > Pseudomonadati > Pseudomonadota > Betaproteobacteria > Burkholderiales > Comamonadaceae > Variovorax > Variovorax sp. Soil_C_12. Next base: position 213,405 of record NZ_JBDGIO010000004.1, read on the forward strand.
CGTGCACATCGAGAACGGGCATCTGCGCGGCCTCACCGTGCTCGACCAGCGCACCGGCACCAGCAGCGAGCTGCGCACCGACCATGTCGTGATGGCGCTGGGCCACAGCGCGCGCGACAGCTTCGAGATGCTGCATGCGCGCGGGGTACACATCGAGGCCAAGCCCTTCTCGATCGGCTTTCGCGTCGAGCATCCGCAGGGCCTGATCGACCGCGCGCGCTGGGGCCGGCATGCCGGCCATCCGCTGCTGGGCGCGGCCGACTACAAGCTGGTGCACCACGCGAGCAACGGCCGCTCGGTCTACAGCTTCTGCATGTGCCCGGGCGGCACGGTGGTCGCGGCCACCAGCGAGCCCGGCCGCGTCGTCACCAACGGCATGAGCCAGTACTCGCGCAACGAGCGCAACGCCAACGCGGGCATCGTGGTGGGCATCGATCCGCACGACTACCCCGGCTGGGAAGACGGCCGCACCGGATCGCCCCTGGCAGGCATCGCGCTGCAGCGCGCGCTGGAGTCCAACGCCTTCGTGCTCGGCGGCGGCGACTACCGCGCGCCGGGCCAGCTGGTCGGCGACTTCGTGGCCGGCAAGCCCTCGAGCGCGCTGGGCAGCGTCGAGCCCTCGTACAAGCCGGGCGTGACGCCGGGCGACCTGCATGCCGCCCTGCCCGCCTATGCCATCGAGGCCATGCGCGAAGCCTTTCCTGCTTTCGGACGCAAGATCAAGGGCTTCGACCTGCACGACGCGGTGCTGACCGGCGTCGAGACGCGCACGTCATCGCCGATCAGGATTACGCGCGGCGAGGATTTCCAGAGCCTCAATGTGCGCGGGCTCTATCCCGCGGGCGAAGGTGCGAGCTACGCGGGCGGCATCCTCTCGGCGGGCGTAGACGGCATCAAGGTCGCAGAGGCGGTGGCGCGCGGAATCGTCGACGATTCTTGACCGGGTGATCATCTCGACGTCGTTCGCCTGCTCGGCGAGCGTCAAGACACTGCGGGCGCGACGTTGACGAGAGTGGCATGCTCGGCCACCATCGTGCATCGCCACCCATGCCCGACCAGGCGGCGGACTCGTTGGAGAGGCTTGGCCCGCTGAGGAATGGGCGGTCACGTGCGCCGTTCAGCGCGTTCAAGGAGGTCTCATGGCCGAGAGCGACAAGGTCTTCGCGGGCTCGATCCCGAAGTTCTACGACACGCTGATGGTCCCCCTGATCTTCGAGGCCTATGCCGGCGACCTGGCGACGCTTGCCGCTGCCTCCTCGCCCGGCTCGGTGCTTGAAACGGCGGCCGGCAGCGGCGTGGTCACGCGGGCGCTTGCGCCAAAGCTCAGCGCCGACGCGTCCTATGTGGTGACCGACCTCAACCAACCCATGCTCGACTATGCCGCCACCCGGCAGGGGCCCGATAGCCGCATCGAATGGCGGCAGGCGGATGCGCTCGACCTGCCGTTCGAAGATGCCTCGTTCGACGTCGTTTGCTGCCAGTTCGGCGCGATGTTTTTCCCCGACCGGATCGCCGGCTACGCCGAGGCGCGTCGCGTGCTGAGGCCAGGCGGGCGATTTGTCTTCAATGTCTGGGACCGCATCGAAAAGAACGCCTTTGCCGACGAGGTCACCAACGCCGTCGCCGCGGTGTTTCCGCACGACCCTCCGCGATTCCTCGCCCGCACGCCGCACGGCTATCACGACACCGCACTGATCCGCGAGGAATTAAGCCGCGCAGGGTTCGCCGACATCGAGATCGAGACGAGCGAGAAGGTGAGCCGCGCGGCTTCGGCACGCGACGCCGCCACCGCCTATTGCCAGGGGACGCCGCTGCGCAACGAGATCGAGGCGCGCGACGCCAGCTTGCTTCAACTCGCGACGGACCGCGCGACGGAGGCGATCGCCAGCCGCCATGGTGAAGGCCCGGTGGCCGGCAAGATTCAGGCGCATGTGATCGTGGCGGCGGGATAGCGAAGGCCCGGCGCAAGGGTCGGCAATCAGCCCTGGGCGTTCTGCAGGGCCGCGATGCGCTCCTCGATGGGCGGGTGCGTGGCAAACAGCTTGCCGATGCTGCCCGTGATGCCCATGGCTTCCACCGCCTTCGGCAGCTCGCCGGGCGTCAGGCCGCCCAGGCGAGCCAGCGCATTCACCATCGGCTGCTTGCGGCCCATCAGCTGGGCCGCGCCGGCGTCGGCGCGGAACTCGCGCTGGCGCGAGAACCAGGCCACCACGATCGCGGCCGCGAAGCCCAGCACGATGTCGAGCACCACGGTGGTGATCATGTAGCCGATGCCGGGGCCGGACGAACGGTCGTCGCCGCGGCGCAGGAAGCTGTCGACCGCATAGCCGATCACGCGCGAGAGGAAAACCACGAAGGTGTTCATCACGCCCTGGATCAGCGTCATCGTCACCATGTCGCCGTTGGCCACGTGCGCCACCTCGTGGCCGATCACGGCCTCGACCTCCTCGCGCGTCATGTTGGCGAGCAGGCCGGTGGACACGGCCACCAGCGACGAGTTCTTGAAGGCGCCGGTGGCGAAGGCGTTGGGGTCGCCCTCGAAGATGCCGACCTCGGGCATGCCGATGCCGGCCTTGTCGGCGAACTTGCGCACGGTCTGCACGATCCAGGCCTCGTCGGGCGACTGCGGCTCGTTGATGATGCGCACGCCGGCCGACCACTTGGCCATGGGCTTGCTGATGAGCAGCGAGATGATCGCGCCGCCGAAGCCCATCACCAGCGCGAAGCCCAGCAGGGCCGTCAGGTTGAGCCCGTTGGCGGTGAGGTAGCGGTTGACGCCGAGCAGGCTGGCGACGACGCCCAGCACCGCGACCACCATCACGTTGGTCAGGACAAACAGAAGGATGCGTTTCAAGCTGATTTCTCCGTGGGATTCAGGCGAAGTGCTCGCCGTGGCGAGCAAATGAGGCCCGGCGAGGGGGTTTCAAGCGCCGCACGGCGGATCGTTGTGGTGGTTCTGCCCTGCGGCGCCAGGCCTCGGATCGATCATAGGAGCAAAGTTCGCACGTCCGGAACACGCCACTACGCTCACTCGGGATAAAGCCGGCCCGCCAGCGTGGCGCTGGCCTTGCGCAGCGCGGGCAGGAAGGCGTCGCGGAATTCGACGAAGCTCATGCGCTCGGCGCGCACCGCGATGCTCATGGCAGCCACCATCGTGCCGCTGCGGTCGTACACCGGCACGGCCATGGAGCGCACGCCCAGCTCGAGCTCGCCGTCGTTGCCGGCGTAGCCCTCCTCGCGGCAGCGTGCGAGCAAGGCCAGCACCGGCTTCAGCTCGTACACGGTGCGCGCGGTGAGCGGCTGCCGCGGCATCGCGCGCACGCGCCGCTCGGCCTCCGCCGGCGGCAGGCTCGCGAGCAGCACGCGCCCCAACGCCGAGCAATACGCCGGCAGGCGCGAGCCGATGCCCAACCCCGTGCTGAGGCTGCGCCGCGCGGTGGAGCGGGCGATGATGATCGCGTCGTCGCCCAAGAGCTTGCCCAGCGAGGCCGACTCGCGCGTGCGCTCCGACAGCGCGTCGAGCAGCGGCTGCGCCAGCGAGGGCGTGGCCCGCGAGGCCAGGTAGGCATGCGCCACCAGGAGCGCCTTGGGCAGCATCCAGAAGCGCTTGCCGTCGCTGTCGAGATAGCCCAGCGCCTGCAGGGTCAGCAGCGAGCGCCGCGCCGAGGCCGGCGAGCAGCCGGTCAGCCGCGCCACCTCCGACACGGTGAGCCGGCCGTGCTGGCGCCCGAAGCAGGTCAGCACCTCCAGCCCCTTCTGTAGCGAGGCGACGAAATTCTTGTCGGACGGGTCCACGCTTCCCGGGGAAGCGGCTTCGTTTTTGCGCATAGCGCAAATCTAGCTTGTTCGTGACGCCCCTGGGCCGCACACTTCCCCTACCCCGATGAACGTCTATGACGGAGACAAGACCCCCATGCTGAATTCCTTCGCGCGGCGCCTCTGCGCCGCCTGCCTGGCCGGCGCCTGCCTGCTCGGCCCCGCCTCGGCGCAAAGCCCGCAAGCGCTGAAGCTCGTCGTGCCCTTCCCGGCCGGCGGCACCGCCGACATCCTGCCGCGCGTGGTGGCCGAGAAGCTGCGCGCGCAGTATCCCGGCGGCGTGCTGATCGACAACCGCACCGGCGCGGGCGGCAACATCGGCGCCGAGCTGGTGTTCCGTTCGGAGCCCGACGGCAACACCCTGCTGGTCTCGCCGCCGGCGCCGATCGCGATCAACCAGCACCTCTACAAGAAGCTCTCCTTCGATCCCGCGAAATGGGTGCCCGTCACGGTGCTCGCGACGGTGCCCAACGTGCTGGTGGTCAGCCCCAAGCTGCCGGTGAAGAACGTGCAGGAGTTCATCGCCTACGCCAAGGCCAACCCCGGCAAGCTGAGCTACGGCTCGCAGGGCAACGGCACCACCTCGCACCTGACGGCCAGCCTGTTCATGCAGCTGACCGGCGTCGAGATGGTCCACATCCCGTACAAGGGCACGGCGCCCGCGCTGGTGGACCTGGTGGGCGGCCAGATCGACGTGTTCTTCGACAACCTGAGCTCCTCGCTGCCCTTCCACCAGGCCGGCAAGCTGCGCATCCTGGGCGTGGCCGACGAGCAGCGCTCGCACGCCCTGCCCGAGGTGCCCACCTTCGCCGAGCAGAAGCTGCCCGCCATGAACGCCGTGACCTGGTTCGCGGTGGTGGCGCCGCCCGGCACGCCCGCGGACAAGGTCGCCGGCGCGCAGAAGGCCATCGCCGATGCGCTGGCATTGCCCGACGTGAAGCAGAAGTTCGCCGAGCAGGGCGCCGAGCCGCGCGGCTGGGACAGCGAGCGCACCGGCAAGTTCCTGCAGGCCGAGTCCGCGAAATGGAACAAGGTCATCAAGAGCGCCAAGGTCAGCCTCGACTGACATCACGAACATGAACGACATCGCATCCCAACCCATCCACTGGGCCGGCCCCGGCCTCACGCGCATCCCCTTCGCGCTCTACAGCGACGCGCAGACCGCGTCCGACGAGCAGGCCCGCATCTTCCGCGGCGAGGTCTGGAACTACCTGTGCCTCGAGGCCGAACTGCCCGATGCCGGCAGCTACCGCACCACCTTCGCCGGCGAGACGCCGGTGGTGGTGGTACGTGATGAAGACGGCGAGATCTACGCCTTCGAGAACCGCTGCGCCCACCGGGGCGCGCTGATCGCGCTGGAGAAGTCCGGCCGGGCCGAGAACTTCCAGTGCGTCTACCACGCCTGGAGCTACAACCGCCAGGGCGACCTGACCGGCGTGGCCTTCGAGAAGGGCGTCAAGGGCCAGGGCGGCATGCCGCCGGATTTCTGCAAGGAGGCGCACGGCCCGCGCAAGCTGCGCATCGCCACCTTTTGCGGGCTGGTCTTCGGCAGCTTCAGCGAGGACGTGCCCGGCATCGAGGACTACCTGGGCGAGGAGATCTGCGCGCGCATCGAGCGCGTGCTGCACAAGCCGGTGGAGGTCATCGGCCGCTTCACACAGGCGCTGCCCAACAACTGGAAGCTCTACGTGGAGAACGTGAAGGACAGCTACCACGCGAGCCTGCTGCACCTGTTCTTCACCACCTTCGAGCTCAACCGCCTGTCGCAGAAGGGCGGCGTGATCGTCGACGAGAGCGGCGGCCATCACGTGAGCTACTCGATGATCGATCCGGCCGCGGAGAAGGACGCCTCGTACAAGGAACAGGCGCTGCGCTCCGACAACGACCGCTATCGCCTGAAGGACCCGAGCCTGCTCGCCGGCTTCAAGGAATACGAGGACGGCGTGACGTTGCAGATCCTCTCGGTCTTCCCCGGCTTCGTGCTGCAGCAGATCCAGAACTGCCTGGCGGTGCGCCAGGTGCTGCCCAAGGGCGTGGCGCGCACCGAGCTCAACTGGACCTACCTGGGCTATGCCGACGACACGCCGGAGCAGCGCCGCGTGCGCCTGAAGCAGTCGAACCTGATCGGGCCCGCCGGCTTCATCTCGATGGAGGACGGCGCCGTGGGCGGCTTCGTGCAGCGCGGCATCGCGGGCGCGCACGACCAGGAGGCGGTGGTCGAGATGGGCGGCGACGGCGCCGAGTCGAGCGAAGGCCGCGCCACCGAGGCCTCGGTGCGCGGCTTCTGGAAAGCCTATCGCCAGCACATGGGCGCCTGAACCCACGCGACAAGAGAGACACACACGATGATCGACCTGCTGGCGCTGTGCGCCTTCAACGCGGCCTATGCCCACACCATCGACAGCGATGCGCTGGAGCAGTGGCCGGACTATTTCACCGAGGACTGCCACTACCGCATCACGCATGTGGAGAACGAGCGCGAGGGCCTGGCCGCCGGCATCGTCTATGCGGACTCGCGCGCGATGCTGGAAGACCGCATCGCGGCGCTGCGCGAAGCGAACATCTACGAGCGGCAGCGCTACCGGCACCTGCTGGGCATTCCCTTGCTGGAGCAGGCCAGCGCCGACGGCGCCGAGGCGCGCACGCCCTTCATCGTGGCGCGCATCATGGCCACCGGCCAGACGGAAATCTTCGCCACCGGCGTGTACCAGGACCGCTTCGTCCAGCAGGACGGGCAACTGAAGCTGCAGTCGCGCGTGGCCGTGTGCGACAGCACGGTGACGGACACGCTGCTGGCCCTGCCGCTGTGAGCATTACGACGACACGAGCGCGCCGCCTCGCGCTCGCCGCGGGGGATCCCAACGGCATCGGGCCCGAGATTGCGCTGAAGGCGCTGGCCGCGCTGCCCGCCGATGCGCGGGAACGCATCACGCTCTTCGGGCCGCGCAGCGTGCTCGAGCGCACGGCGGCGCAGCTGGGCCTCGAAGCGATGCTGCCGGCGCTGGGCCTGGTCGATGCCGGCGCGCTGCCGTCCCACGCGGCGCAGCCGGGTCGCATCGAGGCCGCGGCCGGTGCTTCGGCCGTGGCCTCGGCCAGCGCGGCGATCGAGGCCTGCCGGCGCGGCGAGTTCGATGCCGTGGTGGCCTGCCCTCACCACGAGACCGCGATCCACCATGCCGGCATCGCCTTCAGCGGCTACCCCTCGCTGGTGGCCCGTGTCTGCGGCCAGCCGGAAGACAGCGTGTTCCTGATGCTGGTCGGCGGCGGCCTGCGCATCGTGCATGCGACGCTGCACGAGAGCGTGCGCCAGGCCCTGGGCCGGCTGCAGCCCGAACTGATCGCCGCCGCGGTGCGCGCCGGTGTGCGGGCCTGTGCGTTGCTGGGGGTGCCGGAGCCGTCGATCGGTGTGTTCGGCATCAATCCGCACGCTTCCGAGGGCGGGCTGTTCGGGCCCGAGGACGAGGCCTGCGTGGCGCCGGCCGTGCGCGCGCTGCGCGCCGAGGGCCTTCGTGTCGACGGCCCGCAGGGCGCCGACGTGCTGCTGGCGCAGCGCCGGCACGATCTCTACGTCGCGATGCTGCACGACCAGGGGCACATCCCCATCAAGCTGCTGGCGCCGAACGCGGCCAGCGCGCTGTCCATCGGCGCCGAGGTGCTGCTGTCCAGCGTGGGCCATGGCAGCGCGATGGACATCGCGGGGCGCGGCATCGCCGATCCGAGCGCGGTGCTGCGGACTCTCCAACTGTTGTCGGGCATGGCCCCGAAGGACACCACACCATGAGCCATCGCGTCGCCATCGCCGGCAGCGACATCGCCTTCGACTGCGCGGAGAACCAGAGCGTGCTCGACGCCGCCCTGCGCGCCGGTATCGAGCTGCCCTACTCCTGCCGCAAGGGCGTGTGCGGCAACTGCGCCGGCGGCATTGCGCAGGGCGAGCTCGCCGGCCTCGAGGGCGCCTCGATCCGCAACGAGAGCTGCACGCCGGAGCAGGTGCTTTACTGCATGTGCACGCCGGCGAGCGATCTGCAGATCCAGCCGGTGTCCTGGCATCGCATCGACCCCGGCGCGCGCAAGCGCTTCACGGCCAAGGTCTTTCGCAATCAGCTGGCCGCGCCCGATGTGTCCGTGCTTCAGTTGCGGCTGCCGGCAGGCCAGCGCGCGAAGTTCCACGCGGGGCAGTACCTGCAGCTCGCGGTGGGCGACGGCAGCACGCGCTGCTATTCGATGGCCAATGCGCCGCACGAGAGCGATGCGCTGACCCTGCACATCCGCCATGTGCCAGGCGGTGCCTTCAGTGCCCGCGTGCCGGCGCTGCAGCAGGGAGACCTGCTCGATGTCGAGCTGCCCTTCGGCGCCGTGACGCTGGACGCCGCGTCGACGCGGCCCATCGTCTTCGTGGCCGGCGGCACCGGCTTCGCACCCATCAAGTCCATCCTCGACGACATGGCGAAGCGCCGCATCGAGCGGCCGATCACGCTGATCTGGGGCGCGCGCCGCGCGGAAGGCATCTACCTGCGGTCGGCAGTGGCGAAGTGGCAGCGGCAATGGCCCGGGGCCTTCCGCTTTGTCGCGGCCTTGAGCGATGAAGCCGGCGATGCGGGCGAGGACGCCTTCACGGGCCGCGTGGACCAGGCCTTGCAGGTCCACTGCCCCGAACTCGCGGGCCGCGAGCTCTACTGCTGCGGCTCGCCCGGCATGGTGCACGCGGTGCGCGAGCTGGGGCTGCAGAAGCTGGGGCTGGCCGCCGCCGACTTCCACGCCGATGTGTTCGTCGACGGACCGGCGCTCAGTGCCGCGGAGGCCGTGGCCGCCTGAAGACCGCCGCGTCGTCATAGAACTCCGGCGCCTCGTTGGCGGGCCACCAGCCCGGCACGCCCAGCACCGGCAGCGGCGCGAAGGGCTTGCCGGCCAGGTGATCGGGTTCCAGGGCGGCCGCGATCGCCGCATCGTCGATCGCGATCGAGCGGACCGCGCCCGGTGCCCACAGCACGTGCGCCGTGAGCGCCTTGCGCGGCGAAACGAGCTTTTCGAGCAGCGCATGGCCGAAGACCAGCAGGCGGGCCTCGCGCCACAGCGCGCGTTCGCGCATGAAGAGGCCCTGCCAGTCGCGCGCCAGCAGCGCCGCCCACAACGCAGCCGGCGCATCGAGCACCGCTCCGTTCTCGTCGAAAAGCGTCAACGCATCGCGCAGGGGCCCGCGCGTGGCACCGATGCCGGCGCGCGCGATCTCGGCCGCCTGCAATTCGTTGAGGCGCCGCTTGGCGCGCGGGAAATGCAGCCACGCCAGGCCGTTGAAGAAGTCATGCAGGTTGTCGCGCGTGGGCACCTGCGCCGTGCGCAAGATGAAGGCCTCGTAGGCTTCGCCGGGTGGCGCGGCATCGGCCTGCACGAAGCGCAGGGGCCCGGCCGGCAGGTCGATGCCTGCGCCCTGGCCCGACAGCACGGCCGCCACGCCGGCGCCTTGTGCCAGCGACGCCGCCATCGCCGCGGCCCGCGGCGCATAGGGCGCCAGCCAGGGCCGTGCCGGGTCGAAGCCCGGAGGCGGATTCACGACGCGGCGGGGCCGACGTACTGCACCTTGTTCGGCGTCTTCTCCGGCGTCAGCAGGAACAGCTCGGGAAACTTCTTGAACAGCTTGGGCGAGCTCGCGCTCTTGCCCAGCAGCTTGGCGCCGCGCAGACGCTCGGCCGCGTGGTTGAGCTCGAGCTTCGCGCCGCCGGCGAGCTCGGGCACCGCATCGAGGATGCGCAGCACGTCCTCGGGCAGCACCACGGGGGCCGGCGCAGGCGCTTGCGCCTTGCTGCGCCGCGGTGCGCGCGCGGGACGCTTGGCGGCAGCGGGCCGGGCCGCGGACTGGTGCTGCAGATCGATGAAGCTGTCGTAGACCCCCACGGTCTCATCGCCCGTCTTGCCCTGCTGGCCGATGCCGCAGACGCGGCAGCCCTTCTCGCGCAGGCGGATCACCAGCGGCGCAAAGTCGGAATCGGAGGACACCAGCACCACCAGCTCGGGCCGCTCGGCCACCACCAGGTCCATCGCATCGACCGCCAGCGCGATGTCGGTGGAGTTCTTGCCGGAGGCCAGGTTGACCATCGGCCGCACCGAGAGCCGCTTGAAGAGCGCCTGCTGCTTGAGGGCGGTCTCGGCGTTGCAATAGGCGCGGCGCACGTGGATGGCGCCCTGGTCGGCGAGCGTGCGCTGCACCGCCTGCTCGATGACATCGGCCGAGACGTTGTCGGCGTCGATCAGCAGCATCACACGGCGCACGGCGGTGCTCACAGCAGCCTCCACGCGACGGTCTCGCCGCCGCGCAGCGGCTTGAGCGTCGCCTCGCCGTAAGGCACGGTCTCCGGCACGGTCCAGCTCTCGCGCTGCAGGGTCACGGTGTCGCTGTTGCGCGGCAGGCCATAGAAGTCGGGGCCGTGGAAGCTGGCGAAGCCTTCGAGCTTGTCCAGCGCGCCGGCGTTGTCGAAGGCCTCGGCATAAAGCTCCAGCGCCGTGAGCGCGGTGTAGCAGCCGGCGCAGCCTAGCGCATGTTCCTTGAGGTGCGCGGGATGCGGCGCGCTGTCGGTGCCGAGGAAAAAGCGCGGGCTGCCGCTGGTGGCCGCCTCGACCAGGGCCACGCGATGGGTCTCGCGCTTGAGCACCGGCAGGCAGTAATAGTGCGGCCGGATGCCGCCGGTGAAGATCGCGTTGCGGTTGTAGAGCAGGTGGTGCGCGGTGATGGTGGCGGCGGTGAAGCGGTCCGCATCGCGCACGTAGTGGGCGCCCTCCTTCGTCGTCAGGTGCTCGAACACGATCTTGAGCTCGGGGAAGTCGCGGCGCAGCGGGATCATCACGCGCTCGATGAAGACGGCCTCGCGGTCGAACAGGTCGACCGCGGGGTCGGTCACCTCGCCGTGCACCAGCAGCAGCAGGCCATGCTGCTGCATGGCTTCGAGCGTCGGGTAGGTCTTGCGGATGTCGGTGACGCCGGCATCACTGTTGGTGGTGGCGCCCGCGGGGTAGAGCTTGAGGGCGCAGACGCCCGCCGCGGCCGCTCGTGCGATCTCCTCCGGCGGCAACTTGTCGGTGAGGTACAGCGACATCACCGGTTCGAAGTCCAGGCCCTCCGGCACGGCGGCGCGGATGCGGTCGCGGTAGGCCTTGGCCTGCTCGGCGGTGGTCACCGGCGGCCGCAGGTTGGGCATGATCAGCGCGCGGCCGAACTGGCGGGCCGAATGCGGCACCACCGCTTGCAGGGCCGCGTCGTCGCGCACATGGAGGTGCCAGTCGTCGGGGCGGGTGAGGGTGAGGGTCTGGGCGGGGCTGGTCATGGCGTGCATTGTCCCATTGGGCTCCGAGAAGAAAACGAGTCTGAGCAATTGTTGCTGCGTGCTCAGAAAGTTCGGCGGCCCGACCTACGATGCCCGCCTTCAAAACCCAGCTTCACGGCAGCCATCGCGCTTGCCGGGAATCTCCAGGAGCAAATCTGCATGGGCAATACGCCTGTCAAGTCCAGTGCCGGCATCAGGACCATGCCCTATGACGTGGCCGACCAGCTGCGCACGCCCGAAGCGTTGGCTGCGTATCTCGACGCCTGGCTGTCCGAGGCGCCGGACGATGCTGGCGGATCGCGCGCATTGGGCGACATCGCCCGTGCCAAGGGCATGTCCCAGGTGGCGCGCGACACCGGCCTCAGCCGCGAAAGCCTCTACAAGGCCTTGGGCGAAAACGGCAACCCAAGCTTTGCCACCTTCCTCAAGGTCGCCTGCGCACTGGGAATACGGCTGCACGCAGAAGCGGCGTGAGCTCGCGGTAGGCCTTGGCATCTTGCTCCTCGGCACATCCACCAGCAGTTGTAGCGGTATGGCTGCATGCCTCATGACTCCACGTTCAGTTGGATCGCATTCCCAGAATTTTTTTCCATGGCAGTCGCTGCGGGATGAATGGCCTTTGGCCATCCCTCCGCGGGCCTTCAGGCGATCTGCGTCAACGCGTTCTCGAACGCGGTGCGGGCGATGCCGGTGCGTGCGCTGGAGCGCGCATGGCAGCGCTCCAGCGCCGCCGCCACGGTGGCCGAGACATCGCCGAAGATCGCTTCGTCCGAGATCTCGACATCGCCCTGCATCAGGAACGCGAAGGCGCGCGCCATGCCGCAATTGGCAATGAAGTCGGGAATTACCGCGACACGCGAATCGGCGTGCTCGTAGATCGGGCCGTAGAAGATCTCGCGATCGGCAAAGGGCACGTTGGCACCGCTGGACACGACTTCGAGTCCGCCCTCGATCAACTGCTCGACCTGCTGCTGCGTCACCAGGCGCGAGCCGGCGCAGGGCAGGAAGATGTCGGCGCCTACGCTCCACACCCGGCGATTGATCTCCTCGAACGGAAGCATGCCCTTGGCGGCGAGCTGGTTGCCCTTCTTCTCGAGGAACAGCGTGCGAATCTGCTCGAAGCCGAAGCCCTCGGGATCGAGCACCCCGCCCTCGCGGTCGATGATGCCGACCACGCGCGCGCCTGCCTGCGCGAGGTAGTAGGCCGCCGTCGAGCCGACGTTGCCCCAGCCCTGCACGATGACGCGCTTGCCGGCCACGTGGCCACCGTAGAGCCGGTAGTAGTGCAGGACCGATTCGGCCACGCCCCAGCCGGTGATCAGGTCGGCCACCAGGACCTTGCGTGCCGGCTCGGGCGTGTAGCGCGGGTCCTCCACCACCTTGGCCACGCCCATGCGCAGCTGGCCGACCTTTTGAATGCGCTCGCTGTCGCTCGGCATGAAGTGGCCGTTGACCACGCCCTCCTGCGGATGCCACAGGCCATAGCTCTCGGTGATCGGGATCACCTCGTGCACCTCGTCGACGTTCAGGTCGCCGCCGGTGCCGTAGTAGGTCTTGAGCAGCGGCGTCACGGCCTTGTACCAGCGCTTGAGCACGTCGTTCTTGCGCGGATCGGCCGGGTCGAAGTCGATGCCCGACTTGGCGCCGCCGATGGCGGGGCCGGACACGCTGAATTTGACCTCCATCGTCTTGGCCAGCGACTCGACCTCGCGCCGGTCCAGGCCCGGGCGCATGCGCGTGCCGCCGCCGGCGGCGCCGCCGCGCAGGGAATTGATGACGACCCAGCCCTTGGCGGGCGTCTCGGCGTCATGCCATTCGAAGACGATCTCGGGCGCCTTGTTCTCGAAACGGGTCAGCAGTTCTTTCATCTCGGTCTTTCAGGATTCGGTGGATTCTTTGGATTCGGTGCGTTCAGGCGAGCAACAGCTTGTCGTCGTCGACCTTCTCGCCGCGGGTCTTCTCGAACATGTGCAGCAGGTCGGGCACGTCCATGCGGGCGCGCTCGGAGCCCTTGACGTCGAGGATCACGCGGCCTTCGTGCAGCATCACCGTGCGCGTGCCGTAGTCGAGCGCCTGGCGCATGCTGTGCGTGACCATCATGGCCGTGAGCTTGCCGGCCTCGACGATCTTCGCGGTGAGCTCGAGCACGAAGGCAGCGGTCTTCGGATCGAGCGCCGCGGTGTGTTCGTCGAGCAGCAGGATGCGCGAGGGCTGCAGCGAGGCCATCAGCAGGCTCACGGCCTGGCGCTGTCCGCCCGAGAGCAGCCCCATGCGGTCGGCCAGACGGTTCTCGAGCCCGAGCTCGAGGATGCTGAGCTTCTCGCGGAAAAGCTCGCGCAGCTTGCGCGTCAGCGAAAAACCGAAGCCGCGGCGCGCGCCGCGCTTCCACGCCAGCGCCATGTTCTCCTCGATCGTCAGCGCTTCGCAGGTACCGGCCATCGGGTCCTGGAAGACGCGTGCGACCAGGTCGGAGCGCTGCCAGGCCGAGCGACGGGTGACCTCGCTCTCGTCGATGTGGATGCTGCCGCGGTCGACCATCAGGTCGCCGCTGATGGCGTTGAGGAAGGTCGACTTGCCGGCCCCGTTGGAGCCGATGACGGTGACGAACTGCCCCGTGGGGATGCTCAGGTCCAGCCCGCGCAGCACGCGGTTCTCGATCGGCGTGCCGGGGTTGAAGGTGATTTCCAGGCCTTTGGCGCGCAGCATTACTTGGCCTCCTTGACGGCGACTGACGGGTTGGTGCGCACGCCGGGCCACAGGGCGGCCAGCTTGCGCTTGTAGGCGGGCACGAGCAGCGCGAAGGCGACCAGCACGGCAGTCACCAGGTTCAGGTCCTGGGCCTGCAGGCCGATGAAGTCGCTGTTGAGCGCCAACGCGATGAAGAAGCGGTAGAGCACCGCGCCGAGCACGCAGGCCAGCGTCGTGACGACCAGGCTGCGGGCCGGCAGGATGGTCTCGCCGATGATCACCGCGGCCAGGCCGACGACGATGGTGCCGATGCCCATGGAGATGTCCGCACCGCCCTGCGACTGCACGAACAGCGCGCCCGCCAGCGCGACCAGGCCGTTGGACAGTGCCAGGCCCCACACGGTCAGCCGGTCGGTCGAGATGCCCTGCGCCCGCGCCATGCGCGGGTTGCCGCCGGTGGCGCGCATCGCAAGGCCCGTCTCCGAGGCGAAGAACAAATCGATCAGCACCTTGGCGGCGGCCACGATCGCCAGCAGCACCAGGGGCTTGAGCCAGTAGTCGGGCAGGCCGCCGAACTGGAGCAGGCTGAACACCGTGGGGTCGTTGATCAGCGCCACGTTGGGCTTGCCCATGATGCGCAGGTTGACCGAGTACAGCGCGATCATCACCAGGATGCTCGCGAGCAGCTGCATGATGCGCAGCCGCACGTTGAGCCAGGCGGTGAGGTAGCCCGACATGGCGCCGGCAAGAATCGCCGCCGCCGTCGCGGCAAACGGATTCCAGCCCGCGACGATCATCGCCGCCGCCACGGCGCCGCCGAGCGGGAAGCTGCCGTCCACCGTCAGGTCGGGAAAATTGATGATGCGGAACGAGAGGTACACGCCCAGCGCGACCAGCCCGAATATCAGGCCGATCTCGATGGCACCCAGGGAAGCAATGAGCGACATGTCCGATGCGCCCGCTTACTTGACCACCACCTGGGCCGACTTGAGCAGCTCGTCCGACAGCGTCACGCCCTGCTTCAGGGCGGCACCCGGATTGACGTGCAGCTCGAAGGTCTTGCTGGTCTGCGAGGCGATCGTGCCGGGCGCCTGGCCCTGGAGGATGCGCACGACGATCTTGCCGGTCTGCTGGCCGATGTCGTAGTAGTTCAGGCCCAGCGCCGCCACGGCGCCGCGCTTGACCGCATCGGTGTCCGCCGCGACCACCGGGATCTTGGCCTGCTGGGCCACCTTGACGATGCCCTCGAAGGCCGACATCACGTTGTTGTCGGTGGGCGCATAGATCACGTCGACCTTGCCGACCAGGCTCTGCGCGGCGCTGGCCACGTCGACGGTGCGCGCGGCGGCGCCCTCCACCAGCGTCATGCCGGCGGCCGGCACGGCCTTCTTCAGCGCATCGACGATCGCCACCGAATTCGCCTCGCCCGGGCTGTAGATCACGCCGACGCGCTTCGCGTTGGGAAGGACCCGCTTGATGAGCTCGAGATGCTTGTCCAGCGGCGAGAGATCGGACACGCCGGTGACGTTGGTGCCCGAGGCCTCCCAGGTCTTGACCAGCTTGGCCGCGACCGGGTCGGTCACGGCGCTGTAGACGACCGGAATGTCCTTGCTCGCGGCGACCACGGCCTGCGCCGAGGGCGTGGCGATGGCGACGATCACGTCCGGCCGCTCGCCCACGTACTTGCGGGCGATCTGCGCCGCGGTGCCGTTGTTGCCCTGTGCGGACTGGTACTGGAATTTCAGGTTCTTGCCGGCTTCGAAGCCGGCGGACTTCAGCTCGTCCTTGACGCCGTCACGCACGGCATCGAGCGCCTTGTGTTCGACGATCGCCGTGACCGCCACCGACTTCTCGGCGGCGAGGGCGGGCGTGGCGATGGCCGTCGCGGCTGCGGCAGCAATGAGGGCCAGGGAAGAACGCAGGAAAGAATGTTGCACCATGAAGTCCTTGTGAGAAATAGTCGGCGTGGTTCAATTGAGAAAGCCACTCCGGCTGGGGACCTGTTTGATCCCCCATCGCCGAGCCGCTTTCCAGGTGGAGAAGTGTGAACTTCCGCACAAAAAATCTGCTTTCATCCCGCATGGGGAGGAACCCTCAGGCAAGCAACATAATTTCTCCATTCGACCCAGACAGGAGACGAATTTGCACGACATCGAACTCGACCGCACCGACCGCAAGATCCTGGCGTTCCTGCAGGAGCATGGGCGCGCCTCCAACCTGGAACTGGCCGGGGCCGTCGGCCTGTCGCCGGCGCAATGCCATCGCCGCCACCGGCGCCTGGAGGAAGCCGGCTTCATCGCCCGCTACGAGACGCGCCTGGACCCCGCGCGGCTCGACTTGCACGTGGTGGCCTTCATCCTCGTCGCGATGGAGAAGGGGCACATTCGCGACCTGTCGAAGTTCACCGACGTCGTGATCGACATGCCGGAGGTGCTGGAGTGCTACTCCATCACCGGCGACTACGACTTCGTGATGAAGGTCATCGCCCGCGACCTGAAGGCGCTGTCGCGCTTCCTGATCGACAAGCTGATGCGCTTGCCGGGCGTCGACGGCGTGCGGTCCAGCGTGTGCCTGGACGAGTTCAAATGCACGAGCTCGCTGCCGTTGCCGGAATGAGGCTGCCGGGGCTCGCCGGCGCATCCGAGTCCTAGCCGGGCTTTGCTCGGGCGCCCGTCGTCAGCCGCATGCGCAGGCCGACAGGGTGCATCGTGAACTCCAGGATCTCCTCGGGCGGTGTGCCGTCGGGCGTCGAGACGTCGAGCAGCTGGAAATCGCGCGCGAGCATGCTCAGCACCAGATTGATCTCGAGCATGGCCAGGTACCGCCCCGGGCAGAGTCTCGGCCCAGCGCCGAACGGCATCGACACGCGCTTGGGCGAGTGGACCGAGCCGGCGTTGTCCGCGAGCCATCGTTCGGGCCGGAACTCGCTCGCGGCCTCGACGACGGACTCGTCGACAGCGGCAGGCCGCATCGCGAGGAACAGCCGTGTTCCCTTGGGAATGCGAACGTCCTGGATCGCCGTGTCTTCGATGGCATCGAGGATCAAGAGCGGCGCAACGGGCCGAAGCCGCATCGCCTCGCTGGCGCAGGCTTCGGCGTACCTCAGCGATCTGAGCTGCTCGACGGACTGTGCGACAGGCTCCTCTCTCAGGATGGCGCGTGCTTCGTCGACAAGACGGCGCCATGCCGCCGGGTGCTGGTGAAGAAGGTAGATGGTCCAGGCGAGCGTGTTGGCGGTGGTGTCTTCCGAAGCGCTGAGCATGGTGAAGACATTGCCGGTGATGTCGGCTTCACTCAGCGCGCTGCCGTCGGCGTCCCGCGCGGCGAGCATGGCTTCGAGCAGGTCGGTGGGCTGCTCCCGTCTCGCCGGGTCCTGCCGCAGGCGCTCGCGCGCCTGCTCGACGATGTCCTTGATGACCCGATGGATCGCCGCGATGTGCCTGTCGTAGACAATGTCCGAGGGCAGACGGAAGTAGCGCCAGTACGGAAACGGCAGGTTCATCCGGCGAAACAGCATCGGGAACATGTGTTTCAGGTGCTCGTGCAGGTCGCTTCTTTCGTCTTCGATGGTGTTGATGTCGATGCCGAAGGAGATGCCGGATGCTGCGTCCACCGAATACCGCATCAGCTCGGCCTGCAGGTTCATGACCGTGGACGCGTGCGCGGCGGCTATCCACCGATTGCGCAGGCGCCTGGTGACGCGAACGAGGGATGGCATGTAGTTGCGCAAGTGCTCGGGGTCGAAGCCCGTCATGACCATCCGGCGTTGGCGGCGCCACTCGTCACCCTCGGCGGCGAACACGCCGTATGCGGCGGATTCCCGCGCGATGGAGGCGAAATTGGCGGGGCGGCTCCAGGTCTCGGGACGGGCTCGCAAGACGGCCGCGATGTCCTCGGCCTTGGTGATGACGACCACGTCCTGCTTCGCCATCTTGAGGCGGTAGATGTTGCCGTAGGTCTTGGCCCAGCCCTCGAGCTGAAGATGCAGGCGAGGGACCTTCATTTGCAGAAGATTGCCCGCCACGGGCCACTGTCTCGGGCCCGGCAGCTCGTCGATCGAGGTGGGCCGCTGCGCCTTGATGGTCGGGCGCTCGGAGACAGAACTCATCCCTTTTCTCCTCGGCTTGGCGCGACGGCGATGTTGTGGAGCCCAAAGCGTCGTGCATCGTACGCCGCCGCCTCCCTGCGGGCAATCCGGAAGAATCTCGCCGCCTCAGGCGGCTGAATCCGAAGCCACAGGCCCGGCGTATACGGGGTTCGCTCCTGCGGAGTCGAGGGCACATTGAAGTCGCTCAACCGCGGGCATAGACTTTGAAATCCCACTCCCATGGAGGACTGTCATGAGCACACCGACCCAAGTCGCACAACAGGCCTACGCCGCCTTCGGACGCGGCGATGTCGAGGGCATCCTGGCATTGCTGACGGACGACGTCGACTGGCGTTTCCTGGCCAGCGCAGGCATCCCCTACGCAGGCCGTTACACCGGCAAGCAACAGGTGCAGGCGTGGTTCGGCAAGGTGGCCGAGTCGGACGACATCCAGAAGTTCGAGCCGCGCGAATTTCTCGAAGGGCCTGACCACGTCACCGTTCTCGGCTGGGAGCAGACCCAGCCGCGGCCCAATGGCAAGGTCTTCGAGAGCGAGTGGGTGCACGTCTTCACGTTCAAGGATGGCAAGGTCAGCCGCTGGATCGGGACGCTCGACACGGCCGCCCACGTCGCGGCAGGACGATAGGTATCGGTTCGCGGTTCGAGGAACCCGAAGCCTCGTTCCTCGTTCCAGGTCTTCAATGGGCCTTCGAATCGATGCGTCACCATCTGGGCAAGATGCGCTCGCCGGGCAGGATCTCGTACGGGTCTGCCCAGCCCGGAATGGCTCGAACGCGCTGAAGCCACGCCTGGACATTGGGGAAGCGGCCCGCGATCTCGTACCCGCTCTCCGCCACAGGATAGAAAAGGTAGCCGCACATGGAAATGTCGGCAATGGTCGCTCCGGTTCCGACCATGTAGCTTCTGCCCGCGAGGTGCTTGTCGACGATGGCGAAGGCGCTGTCCATCCTTCCGCGAAGCCAGGCCATGACCGCCGGGTCAGGCGCGGTCGCACCGAAGGACTTCATGAAGCGATAGCTCGCGAAATAGCTCGTGAGCTTGTGGTTGTCGAACAGGAGCCAACGGAGCACTTCCAGTCGTTCGTCTTCCGTCTGGCCCCCATACGCGCCGTGCTTGGACGCCAGGTAAGTGAGGATGACGCCAGACTGGGTCAGGCGACGATCTCCATCGTCGAGCACGGGGACTTCACCCATTTCGTTGGTGGCGTCGCGCCACTCGCCCGTGCGGGTGACACCGTTCATGTAGTCGACGAACTTCGCTTCCCAGGGTTGGTTCAGCGCTCGAAGAAGAAAAGCGACCTTGAACGTGGGTCCGGACTGGCAGAAGCCGTGAAGTCTGTACATGGTGACGGCGGTGAAGTTGTTGCGAACGCCAGCTTGGCGAAGAACTCTGCCGCGCCATCTCTGCCTGCCCGCAGCATGGCAACGCTACGAACTTGCATGCTGTCTCCACGAGATTCTCGCCGCGGCGAGCCTTGCCAGCGCCGCCTTTCACCGGCATCATCCGCGCCGCAGAGGAAGGAGACCGCCGATGAAAACGTGGATTCGCCATGCAGCCGCCCTGGCAACCCTTGCCGCCGCTGCCGCCGTGCAGGCCGCAGGCACCGTGGGCAACACGCTGCCGCCGGGCTTCCCTTCGATCGAGGACACCTCGCTCGCCAGGCCGCTTATCGGCTTCGGTGCCGCCGGCGCGGTGACGCGAACGCCGGTCATCCTCGTTCACGGCAACAACGACACGCCCTTCCCCACCGCCTGCAGCCCCTTCGGGCGCATCCAGGCGCTGGCGCAATTCCTCGCGGACAACGGCTATTCCACCAGCGAGCTCTGGGGCGTTGGCTATCAGGGCGACCAGTGCGACCTGGCCGCCGACCAGACGCGCCGCTCGAGCATCGCCCACACCAACGCGGCCAACGTGCCGGACCTGCGCCGCTTCGTGCGCGCGGTGATGGACTTCACGGGCGCGAAGCGCGTGGACATCGTCGCCCACAGCCTGGGCGTGACGCTGGCGCGCGAATGGATGCGGCAGGACGAGGCGCATGACGTGGTGCGTCGCCTGGTGGCCATCGACGGCCCCAACCACGGCATCATCAATTGCTCCCCGGACCCCGCGAACTACTTCCAGGCGCCGGCGGCAGGCGGCTTCACGCCGGCGAGCGAGGTGTGCCAGGAGCTGGGCTCGCCCGACACGCCCTTCCTGCGCCTGCTGAACGGCCGCCACGGCGGCCGCGAGAACGACGGGCCCACGCGCGTGCTGGTCATCCGCAACGGCGACGCCAGCTTCGTGTACTTTCCGGTCCAGGACGGCGCGATCGCACCGGTGCCTGCCGTCGACTCCTTCGGCAAGGCCAATGACTTCTCGAAGAGCGCCAGCCTGCGCGGCGCGCGCGAGCTCGTGCTCACGGGGCAAGGCGCCTACGACGCCATCCTGCGCACCGGCCACCTGGGCATCCTGAATTCGCCGCAGACCTGGCAGGCCACGCTCGACTTCCTCACCGACCGGCCCAGGGGCAAGGACAAGGACGACTGAACGCCCGGGATCGTGCCGCTATGCTGGGCGGCATGAATCCCAAGACGCTGCTCGTGGTCTATCACACGATGACCGGCGGCACCGCGCAGATGGCGCAGGCCGCGGCCGAGGGCGCACGCGGCGAACCCGGCGTGCAGGTGCGTCTGCTGCGCGCGCCGGAGGCGCAGCCCGAGGACGTGCTGGGTGCGGACGGCTACGTGTTCGCCACGCCCGAGAACCTCGCCGCGATGGCCGGGCTGATGAAGGACTTCTTCGACCGCTGCTACTACGCCGCACTCGACCGCGTGAACGGCCGGCCCTACGCCACGCTGATCTGCGCCGGCAGCGACGGCCAGAATGCCGCGCGGCAGCTCGAGCGCATCGCCACCGGCTGGCGCCTGAACGCCATCGCGCCCGCATTGATCGTCTGCACCCACGCGCAAACACCCGAGGCGATCGCGCGGCCCAAGCAGATCGGCGCGGACGAGCTCGCGCAATGCCGCGAGCTCGGCGCTGCGCTCGCGGCGGGGCTGGCGCTGGGCGTGTTCTGATGACGATGGCCGCAACCCTCCTGACCCGTACCCGATGAACATCGTCCTCGTCCATGGCATCTTCGACGACGGGGCGATCTTCCGGCGCCTGGTCGACGCGCTGACCCGCGCAGGGCATCGATGCTGGGTGCCGGCGCTCAAGCCGGCCGACGGAAGAACAGGCATCCGGGACCTCGCTGCCAAGCTCCATGCGTACATCGACCGGCACCTGGGCGCCGATGCCGAGTTGGCGCTCATCGGCTTCAGCATGGGCTGCATCGTCTCTCGCCACTACCTGCAGATGCTCGGGGGCGTGCGGCGCACCAAGGCCTTCTTCGCCATCTCCGGGCCGCACGAAGGAACGCTGACGGCCTACCTGTACCCGGGACAAGGCGCGAAGGACCTGCGGCCGGGCAGCCCGCTGCTCCAGGGCTTGAAGCAGACTGAAGACCGGCTGGACGCGATCAGCCTGTTCACCTACTGGACCTCGCGCGACATCACCATCGTCCCCGCGACCAGCTGCTGCTGGCCCCTGTCCCCGCACCGGCTGGATGCCAAGGCGCTGCTGCATCGCTACATGCCGGGCAGCGCGGCGGTGTGTACCGATGTGGTGGGGCGGGTGAACGCGCTGGCGTCGGGCGACGTCGATTCGAAGGAGGCTTGAAGGCTTCGGGGTCCGCCGGTGTGCGGGGCGTCGCGAGCATTTCGGAGGGCCGGTGCCCTCACCCCAACCCGCTCCCAGAGGGAGAGGGAGCAAGACGGGCCTACGCGCGCGCCAGCTCGCTCGCGGCGCTGTCGCCGAGCGCCAACCCGTCGAGCGAATGGAAGAACCGCCGGCTCGCCGGATCGTCGGAGCCGAGCGCACGGTAGACCACCGCGTTGAAGCATTCGATGAAGCATCGGGCGGCCGCGCTCATCGGGTCGCCGCGGCGCGAGATCAGGCTCACGGTCGCTTCGTTCATGCGCTCGGTCAGCGGCAGCACGCACAGCTGCTCGCGGGCGGCGACCGCCTCCACCAGGGGCCAGGGCATCAGCGTCAGCATGTCGGTGCTGCGCAGCAGGCTGATGACGATCACCGTCGAATGGGCGACGTGGATGGTCGGCGCACACTCGCGCAGATAGCGGGCGAACGGGTCGTCCTGCAGGTCTTCGGCGTCATCGCCGGGCGTCGAGTTCAGCAGCCATTGCGCATCGCGCAGATCGGCCAGCGACCGGGCCTGGGCGAGCGGATGGCCCTCGCGCCCCACCACCGCCGAGCTGGTGCGGAACAGCGGAACATGCGCCATGTCCTCATGGGCGGACGCCGGGGCGGCGCGGCCGATGCAGAAGTCCAGCGTGCCGTCGCGCAGCTTCGGGATCGAGACCGTCTGCACGCTTTCCATCAGCTCCAGGCGCACCGTCGGCATGCGCTGCTGGAACAGCTTGACGACATCCCCCAGGCATGTCAGCGCGATCCACGAGTTCACGCCGATGCGCAGCGTCGCACGCCCGCGGCCCGAGAGCTGCGCCATCTCTTCTTCGGCACGCGCCAGTTGGCCCGCCACCAGCCTCGCATGCACCAGCAGCGCGCGGCCGGCTTCGGTGAAGGTCACGCCCTTGGCCTCGCGCGTGATGAGCAGCGTGCCGAGGTCTTCCTCGAGTTCGCGCACCGCCTTGGTCACCGCGGCCGGCGACAGGCCGGCAGCTCGCGACGCGGCGCGGATGCTGCCGTGGTCGCCGATGGCGCAGAGGGCCTTGAGCTGATGGATCTTCATGCGAGTCCCGGTGAAACGAGGAGCATGGCCGCCATTGTCGGACCCGGCAACCGGCGCTCAACAGCAACACCGTGACGGGGCTATTGCGCGCGGTCGGCAAATCCTAGGATCGAGTCAGATCCACCCCACCTGCCCCCGACCATGGCCCCTCGCCGATCCCGACTCCTGCGCATGCTCGCGGCCCTGCTCGCCGGCGCCACCACGACCCTGGCCGCCGCCCAGGACGATTACCCCTCGCGCCCGATCACGCTGGTCGTCGGCTACGCGGCCGGCGGTTCGACCGACAGCGTCGCGCGGCCCTTCGCCGAGGTGTTCGGCCGCGTGCTGAAGGCCCGCGTGGTGGTCGAGAACTTCGCCGGCGCCGGCGGCGCGATGGGCGCGCTGAAAGTGGTCACCGCGAAGCCGGACGGCTACACGCTGCTCATGGGCGGCAACGGCGAGCTGGTCGCGACCAAGGTGATGAATCCGAAGCAGCCCTACGACGGCCTGAAGGACCTGGCGCCGATCGGCGTGGTCAACCACCAGGGCGGCATGTTGCTGGCGTCGCGCCAGTCCGGCGTCAAGACCACCGACCAGTTCATCCAGCTGCTGCGCAAGAACCCCGGCAAGTACAACTACGGCAGCTCGGGCAACGGCTCGATGTTCCACTTCGCCGGCGAGATGGTGCGCGAGCGCACCGGCACCCAGGTCACCCACGTGCCCTACCGCGGCGTGCCGGCGCTGGGCAACGACCTGGCCGGCGGCGCGGTCGAGTTCGGCTACATGGGCACCGGTCCGGCCAAGGCGCTGATCGATGCGGGGGTGGTGGTGCCGATCGCCGTCACCAGCGGCACGCGGGCGCCGATCTATCCGAACGTGCCGGCGCTGGCCGAGCACCCGGAGCTCAAGGGCTACGACCTGACCGGCTGGTTCGCGCTGATGGCACCGAAGGGGGTGCCGGAGCCGGTGATCGCCAAGCTCAAGGCGGCGCTGAAGGAAACCCTGAAGGACGCCCGCCTGCGCCAGACCTTCAACGAGCTGGGCGGCCTGCCGATGGTCGAGGACGAGGACCTGCCCAAGATGATGCGCGAGGAGGATGCGCGCTACCGGAAGTTCGTTGCAAGCGCCAACCTGGAGACCCAGAAGTGAAGCCCGTGTCCGCCGTCGCCGAGATCGCCGCCGCCGTCGAAGAGCGCCGCCGCCCCTACATCGAGATCGCCGACCGCATCTGGGGCCTGGCCGAGATGCGCTACCGCGAGTTCGAATCGGCCGAGCTGCATGCCGCGGCGCTGGAGGCCGAGGGCTTCCGCGTCACGCGCGGCGTGGCCGGGATGCCGACCGCCTTCGTCGCCGAGGCCGGCAGCGGTGGCCCGGTCATCGGCTTCCTCGGCGAGTACGACGCGCTCGCCGGACTGAACCAGGCCAGCGGCGCGCTGGAGTGCCGGCCCGATCCGGAGCGCGCGTTCAACCAGGGCCACGGCTGCGGCCACCACCTGCTGGGCACGGCGGCGCACCTGGCCGCGGTGGTCGCGCGCGACCACCTGCGGCGTCATGAGCTGCCTGGCACCGTCCGCTTCTACGGCTGCCCGGCCGAGGAGGCCGCGGCCGGCAAGACCTTCATGGCACGCGCCGGGCTGTTCGACGACCTGGATGCCGCGCTGTCCTGGCATCCGTCGGTGGCCAACTCCGTG
Source organism: Variovorax sp. Soil_C_12 (assembly GCF_057657375.1). NCBI lineage: Bacteria > Pseudomonadati > Pseudomonadota > Betaproteobacteria > Burkholderiales > Comamonadaceae > Variovorax > Variovorax sp. Soil_C_12. The sequence goes on from NZ_JBDGIO010000004.1 coordinate 237,792, forward strand.
TTCATGAACGCCACGCTGGCCAACGTGCAGGCCTACTTCCGCTTCCACGGCAAGTCGGCGCATGCGGCGCTGGCGCCGCACCTGGGGCGCAGCGCGCTCGACGCGGCCGAGCTGATGAACGTCGGCGTCAACTACCTGCGCGAGCACATGCCCGATCAGGCGCGCGTGCACTTCGCCTACATCGACTCGGGCGGGCCGTCGACCAACGTGATCCCGGCCTACGCCGAAGTGCTCTACACCGTGCGGGCGGCCCGCATCGACGAGGCGCTGGCGCTGTTTGCGCGCGTCGAGCAGGTGGCGCGCGGCGCGGCGATGATGACCGGCACCACGGTCGAGATGGTGTTCGACAAGGCCGTGTCCAACGTGCTGCACAACGACACGCTCGACCGGGTGATGGCCGAGCAGATGGAGGCCGTGGGCGCGCTGGAGGTCAGCGAGGAGGAGCGCAGCTTCGCCGCGAAGATGCAGTCCACCCTCTCGGCCGAGGAGCTCGCCAGCAGCGCCAAGCACTTCGCGGCGGCGCTGCGCGACCCGCAGCCCATCGCCACCGGCATCCAGCCCTACCGGCCCGAAGCCGCGCGGCCGGTGACCGGCTCTACCGACATGGGCGACGTGAGCTGGGCCGCGCCGACCACGCAATGCCTCACGGCCTGCTTCGCGTGGGGCACGGCCTTCCACTCGTGGCAGATGGTCTCGCAGGGCAAGACCTCGCTGGCCCACAAGGGGATGCTGCTGGCTGCCAAGTGCCTGGCGGCCACCGGCGTCGCGCTCGCCGGGCGGCCGGAGGTGCTGTGCGAGGCGGAACGCGAGTTGCGCGCCAAGCGTGGCGGGGCGCCTTATCGCAGCCCGATCCCGGAGGATGTGATGCCGCCGCCAGCGCGGGAGAAGGCGTGAGGAGCAAGCCTGGCGGTGACTCCCTCCCCTTCCGGGGAGGGCTGGGGAGGGGGCACCGGGCCTTCGAGGTACGCGCCAGCCTCACTCACTCTGAGCCGCCGGCGCCACGATCGCGCCCTTGATGCCATGGCGCTGCAACGCGGCACTCACGAAGCCGCTGGACTTCATGGACTCGACGAAAGCCGCAAGCGCAGCCGCGGCCGGCTCCCCCCGGCTGATCGGCACCCCCATCGCCTGCCGGATCTCCATGAAGCGGCCGGGAAGCAGCCGCAGTCCGCCCAGGCGCGCCGCGTCGGCCTCGAGTTGCTGCTTCACGCCGGCAGCGACGTCGGCGTTTTCGGAGAGAAAGCAGTCGACGACGGCGGGCGAGCTCGGCGCGCGTTCGATGCCGGCCGCCTTCAACTCGCGCGTGAGGTACAGGTCGTAGGCACTGCCCTTCCCGACCATGACGCGCACGCCGGCCCGGTCGACCTCGTCGTTCGAGGCGATCGGCGAGCCTTCCTTGACGAGGTAGGCACCCTCGATCAGCACATACGGGGCCGTGAAGCGGATGCCCTGCCCGCGCAGCGGGTCCACGGCAAAGAAGCCGATGTCGGCCTGCTCGGCGGTCACGGCCTCGACGGACTTCCCGGCGGTGTCGAACACCACCAGTTCGAGCGGAACGCCCAGCTGCGCGGCGAAGGCACGCGCCAGGTCGATCGACACCCCCTCGGGCTCGCCGGTTCCGGCATTCCGCTTCGCCAGGATGGGATTGCCGAGATTGATGGATGCGCGCAGGACGCCCATGGGCGTGAAGGCTTTGACGATGGCTGGGTCTGTAGGCATGGGCAGGTCCGGTAGGTGTCAGGTCTTGAGGATGCCGCTGATTTTCTTGAAGTTGCGCAAGACTACTCGAAGGCCGCAACGCGCCCCCAACAGAGATCCAGGGTCCGCGCGACGGTGGCCTGCGCATCCGCTTTCAGTGCGAGGGCGGGCGGAATGCTCAGCGCGTCGAGTCCCTGCCGCAGACGCTGCAGCACGTCGTCGATGGCGGCCTGCGCATCCGTTGCCCGCAGCCCTGCGATGCTGCCGAGTGCCACGAAGTCCGCTCGCCGCAGCCGCTCGTCCTTGCCGTTGAGCTTCAGCGCCATGCGGTCGTGCTCCAGGCCGGGAAAGGCACGCGTCGTCAGCGCGTCGTAGACGGGCGCGAGGCGAACTGCGCTGAACGCCGTCTCGCCGCCACGTGCGCTCTTGAGAAGCGCCAGGTTCTTCAGGTGCATGTCGCCGTCGCCGATGAGCCACGCGAACAGGACGCGGCGAAGCAGCAGCAGCAGGTCTTCCTCCGGGGCCGTGGACAAGGCGCGAACGGCCCGTGCGACACGTTCGAGGGTCCCGGTGTACTTCGCCTGAGGTTCGAGATCCAGCACCGAGCACATGTCCTCCATGGCCAGCCAACGCGTATCGCCCGGCTGATCGCGGATGTCGAAGCGCTCGACGAGGAGGGCCGCAGACATGCCGTCCGGCATGCGAACCAGCGCGGTCTCCGGTGCGGGAAGCCCGCAGGCGCGCGCGAGCGCCAGGCCGATCCACTCGATGAGCGGCAATGCTTCGAAGGCGCCCGTTCCCGCGGGCTTGAGGATGTGCGTGAAGGGCAGCGTCACGCTGGGCACCAGCTTTCCGTCCGCGTCCAGATGCATGGGGGCCTTGATCTGCACGCCGGAGAGGCGCGGCGTTTCGGCGTTGGCGAAGAGCGCGGCCAGCCGGTGCTCGAAGTCCCGCTCGACGGCGCTCCTGCCGGGGCCGGCGTAGGCGCCCGTGAAGAGCCCGTCGCGGGTGAAGGCAGCCAGCTTGTGGGTCAGGATGTCCGCAGGCAATGCCGACAACTCGTCCACCGTCGCGGCGACGGTGATGTTCGACATGTAGCGCTTGCCTGAGCGCAGCAGGGCGCGTTCGTCGCGGCGGCCCTTCAGAACCGACTCGAGCCAGCCCTCGGGCAGCAGGGAGACGATGAAGGGCGGCAGCTTTCCCGGCACGGTTTGCCGCACGACGGGCGGCAGCCGCGCGCCCTCCTGGTTCGCCGACCAGCGCCATTCGAAACCATCGTGCGCGAGCGTGCCGATGGGCAGTCCGTGCCAGGCCACGAGAAGATCGAAGGCGGCCTCGTTCCGGACTGCCACGGCCGTGGGGCGACGCAACAGGAACTTCTGTGCCGCTTCGGCTTCGCGATACCACTCGTTCTCGCGCGCAAGCGCCCAGAGGGCGTCGCTGGCCCCCTTGGCATCGCCGTACTCTTCGATGAGGCGCGCCGAAAGAGCCTCGCGCATGGCCGACTCGATGGACATCGCGTGCTCGCTGCGCCGACGAAAAGCCTCGAGGAAGCGCTGCCGCACGGCAGAGACTTGAACGCTGAACTCCCCGAGACTGTCGGCAATCGACGCGCTGGCGACCGAAGGGTTTGCCGGCGCCTTGTTCTGGATGATTTCCAGGGCGCGGATGCGGGTGCGCTGGACCCGCTGGCCGGACAGGTAAAGGCGGCCATCGCGGGTGGGGCCGAGCAGGATGGCGCTCGCGCCGGACAAATAGGCCTTGGGGTAGAGGTAGCGCGCGATACGCACGGCGTGCGTGAGAACGGTTTGATCGATGTCGTCCCCCGCGTCTGCATAGATGCCTCGCATGAGCTGGACGAGCTTGCCCGTCTCGGCCTGGTAGTGGCTGCGCGTCTTGTCGATGGTCTCGCCGACGAGGTGGAGGGGCACGTCTAACTTTTCCGTGTTTCAGATACGAGAAAGTTAGCATTTCAGGCTGAGATATGCAAATTTTCTAACTTTCGCGTATTTCAAACACGAAAAGGTTAGTAAAAAGAGGGTAGCAAGGGCTCAACTGACGCGCGCTAACGCGGCAGGGGCTGGGCTGGCGCAGGTGTTCGCACCGCCCCAGGTCCGCCCGTCGAACCCGCCCGCTCCAGGATGAACTCGATGAAGGTCCGGGTCGCCCGCGTGTGCTGCCGGTTGGGCATGTAGAGCATGAACATCTGCGTGCCGAAGATGCTCAGGCGCCAGTCGTCCAGCGTGGTCACCACCTCGCCGCGGCGCACGTCCTCCTGCACCACGTAGTCGGGCACCAGGCCGATGCCCAGGCCGGCCAGGACGGCCTGGCGCAGGAACAGGAAGTTCTCGGAGATCAGCGTGGGCTCCAGCACCACCTCGCGCCGCTCCTCGCCCTGGTAGGCCGAGATGCGCAGCTGCTTGCCGATCACCGCGGCGGTGACCACCGGCGCCCCGCTGAGCTGATCGAGCTGCGTGGGCAGACCGTGCTCCTGCGCATAGGCGCGCGAGGCGCAGGCCACGTAGCGCACCGGCCCCAGCGCGCGGGCCACCAGGTTCTGCGGCGGCTCGGGGATCACGCGGATGGCGATGTCGACCTCGTCGCGCAGCAGATCCTCGATGCGGTTCTCGAACAGCACGTCGAGCACGATGCCGGGGTAGAGCCGCTTGAAGTCGATCAACCAGTCCGACATCACCAGTTGCCCGTAGCCGCTGGGCACGCTGAGCCGCACCCGCCCCACCAGCCCTTCGCCCAGCGACGTGGCCGACTCGCGCGCGGCCTGCAGCTCGTTCTGGATGGCCACGCCATGCTGGTAGAGCCGCTGCCCGATCTCGGTGGCCTCGGCGCGGCGCGTGGTGCGGCGCACGAGCTGGGCGCCGACCGAGCGCTCGAGCTGGTTCAGGTGGTAGCTCACGTTGGCGCGGCTCATCTTGAGCCGGCGCGCGGCCTCGCTCAGGTTGCCGGCATCGAGGATCTCGACCAGCAGGGTGAGGGATTGCAAGTCCATGAAGATCGGCGCATTGTGTCAAAAATTCTTTGACAGTCTGTCAACCAGCCATGCAATTGTCAAAGCGACGTGGCTGTCCAAGAATGCGGGGTTCCCCCCCAGCCCCACCGAACCGGCGCAGGTTCGCCCCCAAGGAGACACCCAGCATGGCTACGAACGCCTCCCCCGACCTCGTCACCTTCCAGCGCCAGGCCGATGTGCTGGTCGTGACCATCGACAACCCGCCCGTCAACGCGCTCGGCGTGGACGTGCGCCGCGGCCTGGTGGCCGCCATCGACGCGGCGCAGGCCGATGGCGCCGCAGCCGCGGTGCTGATCGTCGGCGCCGGCCGCAACTTCATCGCCGGGGCCGACATCCGCGAATTCGGCAAGCCGCCGCAGCAGCCTTCGCTGCCCGAGGTCTGCGCCCGCATCGAGAATTGCAGCAAGCCGGTGGTCGCCGCCATCCACGGCGCCGCGCTCGGCGGCGGGCTGGAGATCGCGCTGTCGGCGCACTACCGTCTGGCCGTGCCCTCCGCCAAGCTCGGCCTGCCGGAAGTGCAGCTGGGCCTGATGCCCGGCTCCGGCGGCACGCAGCGCGCGCCGCGCCTGATCGGCGTGAAGGCCGCGCTGGACCTGATGCTGAGCGGCCGCCACGCCGGCGCCAAGGAAGCGCTGGCCCTGGGCCTGGTCGATCGCCTGGGCGAAGGCACCGATGCGCTGGCCGAAGGGCTGGCCTATGCGAAGGAGTTGGCCGCGGGCAAGGCGCCGGTGCGCCGCACGCGTGACGCAAGCGCCGCGCTCGCCGACAAGGACGCCCAGCGCGCGGCGCTGGAAGCTGGCCGTGCCGACACCGCGAAGAAGAGCCGCGGCCTGTTCTCGCCGATGAAGATCGTCGAAGCCACCGAGGCCGCGCTCTCGCTGCCCTTCGACGAGGGCATGGCACTGGAGCGCAAGCTCTTCCTGCAATGCATCGACAGCCCGCAGCGCGCCGGCCTGATCCATGCCTTCTTCGCCGAGCGCGAAGTGCTCAAGGCCCCCGAGACCAAGGCCGCCAAGCCGCGCGCCATCGAATCCTGCGGCATCGTCGGCGGCGGCACCATGGGCGCGGGCATCGCGGTCGCGATGCTCGATGCCGGCTTGCCGGTGACCATGATCGAGCGCGACGAGCCCAGCCTGGCGCGCGGCCGCGCCCACGTCGAGAAGGTCTACGACGGCCTGATCCAGAAGGGCCGCATGACGGCCGAGGCCAAGGCGGCGGTGATGGCGCGCTTCTCGGGCTCGACCGCCTACGACGCGCTCGCGAAGGCCGACCTGGTGGTGGAGGCGGTGTTCGAGGACATGGCCGTCAAGAAGGCCGTCTTCGCCGAGCTCGACCGCGTGTGCAAGCCCGGCGCGGTGCTCGCCACCAACACCTCCTACCTCGACATCGACGAGATCGCGGCCAGCATCTCGCGCCCGGGCGACGTGCTGGGCCTGCACTTCTTCTCGCCGGCCAACATCATGAAGCTGCTGGAGATCGTGGTGCCGGCGAAGGTCAGCGCCGACGTGGTCGCCACCGGCTTCGAGCTGGCGAAGAAGCTGAAGAAGACGCCGGTGCGCGCGGGCGTGTGCGACGGCTTCATCGGCAACCGCATCCTCGCGGTGTACCGCCAGGCGGCCGACCACATGATGGAAGACGGCGCCTCGCCCTACCAGATCGACAAGGCGGTGCGCGAGTTCGGCTACCCGATGGGCCCGTTCCAGGTGTCCGACTTGGCCGGCGGCGACATCGGCTGGGCCACGCGCAAGCGCAAGGCCGCCACCCGCGACCCGAAGGCGCGCTACGTGCAGATCGCCGACCGCATCTGCGAGCGCGGCTGGTTCGGCCAGAAGACCGGCCGCGGCTACTACCTGTACCCCGAGGGTGCGCGCACCGGCACGCCGGACCCGGAGGTCGAGGCCATCATCGACGCCGAGCGCCAGCGCGCCGGCATCACGCCGCGCACTTTCACCGACGAGGAGATCATGCGCCGCTACATGGCCGCGATGGTCAACGAGGGCGCCAACGTCGTGCACCAGCGCATCGCGCTGCGCCCGCTGGACGTGGACGTGACCTTCCTCTACGGCTACGGCTTTCCGCGGCATCGCGGCGGGCCGATGAAGTACGCCGACACGGTGGGCCTGCCGAAGGTGCTGGCCGACATCCGCGAGTTCGCCAAGGAAGACCCGCTGTTCTGGAAGCCCTCGCCGCTCTTGGTGGAGCTGGTGGAACGCGGCGCCGATTTCTCGAGCCTCAATCAATCCGAGTAAAGCCCCAAGCAGGAGACAACACCATGCGCGAAGCCGTCATCGTTTCCACCGCCCGCACGCCGCTCACCAAGGCGCACCGCGGCGAGTTCAACATCACGCCCGGGCCCACGCTGGCCGCCTTCGCGGTGCGCGCCGCGGTGGAGCGCTCGGGGCTGGACCCGGCGCAGATCGAGGACGCGATCCTCGGCTGCGGCTACCCCGAGGGCACCACCGGCCGCAACGTGGCGCGCCAGACCATCGTGCGCGCGGGGCTGCCGATCAGCATCGCCGGCACCACGGTCAACCGCTTCTGCGCCTCGGGCCTGCAGGCCATCGCGATGGCGGCGGGCCGGATCGTGGTCGAAGGTGCGCCGGCCATGATCGCGGGCGGCGTGGAGAGCATCTCGCAGATCCGCAGCCGCAGCGCCACCGACAGCGGTGACTCCGGCATGGACCCGTGGATCGTCGAGCACAAGCCCGCGCTCTACCTCTCGATGATCGAGACCGCCGACATCGTGGCCAAGCGCTACAACATCAGCCGCGAGGCGCAGGACCGCTTCTCGGCCGAGAGCCAGCGCAAGACGGAAGAAGCGCAACTCGCCGGCCGCTACAAGGAAGAGATCGTGGCCTGCACCACCACCATGGCGGTGACCGACAAGGAGACCAAGCAGGTCAGCCACAAGGAGGCGACGATCGACGTCGACACCTGCAACCGCCGCGGCACCACCTACGAGGCGCTGGCCAAGCTCGAGCCGGTGATGGGCGCCGGCAAGTTCGTCACCGCCGGCAATGCCTCGCAGCTCTCCGACGGCGCCTCGGCCTGCGTGCTGATGGAAGCCAAGGACGCGGAGCGCGCCAACCTCAAGCCCCTGGGCGCCTTCCGCGGCCTGGCGCTGGCCGGCTGCGAGCCCGACGAGATGGGCATCGGCCCGGTGTTCGCGGTGCCGAAACTGCTGGCGCGCAACGGCCTGAAGGTCGACGATATCGACCTCTGGGAACTCAACGAGGCCTTTGCCTCGCAGTCCATCTACTGCCAGGAGAAGCTCGGCATTCCGTCCGAGCGGCTCAATGTCGACGGCGGCGCGATCTCCATCGGCCACCCCTTCGGCATGACGGGTGCGCGGCTCGCGGGCCACGTGCTGATCGAGGGTCAACGACGCGGCGCGAAGTACGCCGTGGTCACCATGTGCATCGCGGGCGGCATGGGCGCCGCGGGCCTGTTCGAAATCTATTGAAGGAGACCGCTGTCATGGATCTCAACTTCACCCCCGAAGAGCAGGCCTTCCGCGACGAGGTGCGCACCTTCCTCGCCGAGAAGCTGCCCAGGCGCCTCTCCGACAAGGTGGCCACCGGCAAGCATCTCGCCAAGGCCGACATGGAGGAATGGCACGCCATCCTCAACGCGCGCGGCTGGCTCGCGAACCACTGGCCCGAGCGGTACGGCGGCCCGGGTTGGACCGCGGTCGAGAAGTTCATCTTCGAGAACGAATGCGCGCTGGCCCATGCGCCGCGCATCGTGCCCTTCGGCGTGAACATGCTGGGGCCGGTGATGATCAAGTACGGCAACGAGGAGCAGAAGCGCTACTGGCTGCCGCGCATCCTCGACGGCTCGGACTGGTGGTGCCAGGGCTACTCCGAACCGGGCGCCGGCTCGGACCTCGCCTCGGTCAAGACCTCGGCCGTGCGCGGCGTCGATGCAGAGGGCCCGCACTACATCGTCAACGGCCAGAAGACCTGGACCACGCTGGGCCAGCACGCCAACATGATCTTCTGCCTGGTGCGGACCAACCGCGAGGCGAAGAAGCAGGAGGGCATCAGCTTCCTGCTGATCGACATGAAGTCGCCGGGCGTCGAGGTGCGGCCGATCATCACGCTGGACGGCGACCACGAGGTCAACGAAGTCTTCTTCTCCGACGTGCGCGTGCCGGCCGAGAACCTGGTGGGCGAGGAGGACAAGGGCTGGACCTGCGCCAAGTATTTGCTGACCTACGAACGCACCAACATCGCGGGCGTGGGCTTCTCGGTGGCGGCGATGGAGCAGCTCAAGGCCGTTGCGGCGAAGCAGACGAAGAACGGCAAGCCGCTTTCGGAAGACCCCGCGTTTGCGGCGCGCATGGCGCGCGTCGAGATCGACCTGGAGAACATGAAGACCACCAACCTGCGCGTGATCGCAGCGGTGGCCGGCGGCGGCGTGCCGGGGGCCGAGAGCTCGATGCTCAAGATCCGCGGGACCGAGATCCGGCAGGAGATTTCGTCGCTGATCCGGCGCGCGATGGGGCCGTATGCGCGGCCTTACGTCGAAGCGGCGCTGGAGGAAGGCTTCGGCGGCGTTCCCTTCGGCCCGGCCGAGGCGGCGCCTGCGGCAGTCAAGTACTTCAACAACCGCAAGCTGTCGATCTTCGGCGGCTCCAACGAAATCCAGAAGAACATCATCTCCAAGATGATCCTCGGACTCTAAATAGCTCACCCCCATGCTTGCCCACTTCGTGTGGCCGCCACCCCCTTCCGGGGGCAACACCAGCGGCCCGGCAAAGCCGGTTCCGCGGTGTTTCTGGAATCGCCCTTTTTTTGCCGCTCCAATCCATGCGGCGCGCGTTGCACAAGACGCAGAGGAGAGTTGAAATGAATTTCGAACATACCGAAGACCGGCGCATGCTCGCCGACAGCCTCAACCGCTTCATCGCCGAGCAGTACGCCTTCGAGGCGCGCGACCGCATCGCGAAGTCGCAGCAGGGCTTCAGCACCAAGATCTGGGAGCAGTTCGCCGAGCTGGGCGTGATCGGCGCCCTGTTCCGCGAAGAGGATGGCGGCTTCGGCGGCGGCGGCTTCGACCTGGCCGTGGTCTTCGAGGCACTGGGCCGCGGCCTGGTGGTCGAGCCGGTGCTGGGCGCGGTGATGGCCGGCGAAGCCATTGCCGCCGCGGGCAGCGAGGCGCAGAAGGAACAGCTGGCCGGCATCATAGCGGGCAGCACCGTCGCGGCGCTGGCGCACGACGAGCCCGGCACGCATTACGAGCTCGCGCATGTGCAGACCCGCGCCGAGCGCAGCGGCGACGGCTGGCTGCTCAACGGCGCCAAGGCCGTGGTGCCGCAGGGCGAGCAGGCGGACCTGTTCGTGGTCTCGGCCCGCACCGGCGGCGCGGACGACGATGAAGCGGGCATCTCGCTCTTCCTGGTGCCGGCGAAGACCAAGGGCCTGTACGTGCGCGGCTGCCCCGCCATCGACGGCGGCCGCGTGGCCGAAGTTGTGTTCGACGGCCTGAAGCTGGAAGGCGCAGCACTGCTGGGCGGCGAAGGCCAGGGCTATCCGGCGCTGGAGCGCGCCATCGGCCGCGGCCTGCTCGCCCTGTGCGCAGAAAGCCTGGGCGCGATGGAAGCGGCCAAGACAGCGACGCTCGAATACCTGCGCACGCGCAAGCAGTTCGGCCAGCTGATCGGCAGCTTCCAGGCCCTGCAGCACCGCATGGCCGACCTGCTGCTCGAAGTGGAGCAGGCGCGCTCGGCCGTGATCAATGCCGCCGCGGCGATCGACGGCGAGGACCGCGTGGCGCGCGAGCGTGCGCTCTCGGCCGCCAAGGCCAGCATCGGGCGCATCGGCACGCTGGTGGCCGAGGAAAGCATCCAGATGCACGGCGGCATCGGCATGACCTGGGAGCTGCCGCTGGCCCACTATGCGAAGCGTCTGGTGATGATCGACCACCAGCTGGGCGACGAAGACCATCATCTGCAGCGCTTCGCCGCACTCGGCCGCCAAGCCCTCGCCGCCGCGCGCTGAGGTACCGACAATGGGCGATGCGCGCCGCGGGTCAGCCCGACGCGCATCGGCCCACGCAGAACGAGGAGACATGCCCATGAGCACGAGCGAGACACGCGGCACGGCCGCGCCCTTCAGCGCGTCCTTCCCCATCCGCAGCATCGAGGACGTGCGCCGGCTCGAAGCGAAGCCGCTCGCCGAGGCGCTGACGGTGCGCAGCACCTACGAGATCTTTCGCAATTCGGCCGCCGCCTTCGGCGACAAGACGGCCCTGACCTTGCTGCGCAGCGGCGACCCGGCCGACGAGCCGATCCGCTGGTCCTATGCGCAGCTGCTGGCCGGCATCCACCAGACCGCGAACCTGCTGCACAAGCTGGGCATCGGACGCGACGACGCGGTGGCCATCCTGCTGCCGGGCTGCCTCGAGTACCACCTGGCCCTGTGGGGCGGCGGCGCGGCCGGCATTGCACAGCCGCTCAATCCGCTGCTCACCGACGAGAAGCTGGTCTCGCTGATGACGGCCGGCCGCGCCAAGGTGCTGATCGCCTGGGGCGCGGACGACGATGCGGGCATGTGGTCCAAGGCGATGCGCCTGCGCGGCCAGGTGCCCACGCTCACCACCGTGCTGCGCGTGGCGCCGCACGACGAGGCGCCGGGCGCCGCGGGCGCGCTGCCCGAGGGCGTGCTCGACTTCGCCACGGAGCGCGCGCGCGAGCCCGACGACCGCCTGGTGAGCGGCCGCGACATCCAGCCCGCCGACATCGCCGCCCACTTTCACACCGGCGGCACCACCGGCGCGCCCAAGCTGGCGCGCCACAGCCATGGCGCCCAGGTCTTCACCGCCTTCGCCAGCGTGAACATGACCGGCCAGGGGCCCGACGACATCACCATCAACGGCTATCCGCTGTTCCACGTGGCGGGCGTGCTGCCGGCCTCGCTGGCTTCGCTCTCGGCCGGGGTGGAGGTGATCATTCCCACCACCACCCTGCTGCGCAACAAGCAGGTGATGGCGAACTACTGGAAGCTGGTGCAGAAGCACCGCCCGACCTCGCTGTCGGCCGTGCCCACGGTGCTGGCCGCGCTGGCCAACGTGCCGCTAGCTGGCGCCGACATCTCTTCCATCCAATACTGCCGCACCGGCGCCGCGGTGCTGCCGCCGGAGCTGGCCGCACGTTTCGAGCGCCTGTTCGGCCTGCACGTGCACGAGAGCCTGGGCATGACCGAGATGGCCGGCATCTCCACCATCACGCCGCCCGGCGTGATCGGGCCGCCGGGCTGCGTGGGCTTGCGCCTGCCCTGGTCGCAGGTTCGCATCGTGGCGCTGGACGCGCACGGCAATGCGAGCGATCGCGAGCTGCCGCGCGGCGAGCAGGGCATGGTGCTCTTCAAGTCGCCCAACCTGTTCTCCGGCTTCGTCGATCCGGCGGACAACGCGAAGGCCTTCACCGCCGACGGCTGGCTGGCCACCGGCGACCTGGGCTGGCTCGACGCGCAGGAGCGCCTCAACCTCAGCGGGCGCTCCAAGGACCTGATCATTCGCAGCGGCCACAACATCGACCCCAAGACCATCGAGGATGCGCTGGGCGCGCATCCCGCGGTACAGCTGTGCGCCGCCGTGGGCGCGCCCGATGCCTACGCGGGCGAGCTGCCGGTGGCCTTCGCCACGCTGGTGCCGGGCGCGAAGGCGACCGAGGCCGAGCTGCTGGCCTTCACCGCGGAGCGCGTGGACGAGGCGCCGGCCAAGCCCAGGTCGGTGGTGGTGATCGAGCAGATGCCGATGACCAACGTCGGCAAGATCTTCAAGCCCGACCTGCGCGCCCTGGCCGCGCGCCACGTGGCCGAGGCGCTGGTCGAGGAGGCCTGGGCCGACCTCGACCTGCCCGGCGCCGCGCGGCCGACGGTGCAGGCCGAGGGCGAGAAGGCGCTCACGGTGACCATCGACGCTGCCGCGACGGGGCCGGCCGTGCAGGCGCTGCGGGTGCGACTGCAGGACTCGCTCGGGCGCCTGCCGCTCAAGGTGCAGGTGGTCGTGCAGTAGCTGCCGCCCGCCCGATCTTTTCATTCCAAACGGAGACAGCCATGCCCATCCACGACTTCACCCGCCGCCGATGCCTCGCCGCCGCGGCCTCGGCCATCGCCCTGTGCGCCGGCGCGCCCGCGCTCGCCCAGACCTACCCCGCCAAGCCGATCAAGATGGTCGTGCCCTTCGCCGCCGGCGGCGGCACCGACGTGCTGGCGCGCGTCATCGGCGAGAAGCTCGCGGCCAGCATGGGCCAGCCGGTGGTCATCGACAACAAGCCCGGCGCGGCCGGCATCATCGGCACCGACGCGGTGGCCAAGGCCGCGCCCGACGGCTACACCATCGTGATGTCGCTCTCGAACGCGCTGCTGACCAACCAGTTCCTCTACGAGAAGCTGCCCTACCACCCGGAGCGCGACCTGACCCTGGTCTATCAAGTGGCGATGGGCCCGCTGGTGCTGGTGACCCATCCCAGCGTGCCGGCCAGCAACGGCCCCGAGCTCCTGAAGTACGTGGCGGCCAACAAGGGCAAGCTGGCCTACGGCTCCTACGGGCTGGGCGCCTACCCGCACCTGGCCGGCGCGCACATGAGCGCGACGCAGAACGCCGACATGAACCACGTCGCCTACAAGGGTGAGGCGCCGATGATCGCGGACCTGATCGGCGGCCAGATCCAGATGGCCTACGCCAGCTCGCTGCAGGCCAAGCCGCAGATCGAGGCCGGCAAGCTCAAGGCCATCGGCGTGACCGGCGAGCGCCGCCTCTCCTCGCTGCCCAACGTGCCCACGCTGGCCGAGCAGGGGCTGAAGGACGAGGCCTATCTGCTCACCGGCTGGCTGGCCATCGCCGTGCCGGCGAAGACGCCCGGGCCCATCGTCAAGCGTCTGGCCGACGAGATCCGCAAGGCTACGCAGCAGCCCGATGTGCAGCAGAAGGTGGCGGCCATGGGCTTCGAGCTGAAGGACAGCTCGCCGGAGGCCTTCGCCGCCGAGTACAAGAAGGAGCGGCCGGTGTGGGAGCGCCTGATCAAGCAGTCCGGCGCCAAGCTGGAGTGAGGACCGCACGATGAAGACCCGCATCACCGAGCTTCTCGGCATCCGCTACCCCATCATCCAGGGCGGCATGCAATGGGTGGGCCGCGCCGAGCTGGCGGCAGCCGTGTCCAACGCCGGCGGCCTGGGCATCCTGACAGCGCTGACCCAGCAGACGCCCGAGGCGCTGCGCGACGAGATCGCCCGCACGCGGACGATGACGGACCGGCCCTTCGGCGTGAACCTCACGATCCTGCCGGCCGTGAAGCCGCCGCCCTATGCGCAGTACGTGCAGGCCATCCTCGACGGCGGCATCCGCATCGTCGAGACGGCCGGCAACAGCCCGCGCGACTTCATCGACCAGTTCAAGGCGCAGGGCGTGAAGATCGTGCACAAGTGCACCACGGTGCGCCATGCGCTCTCGGCCGAGCGCAACGGCGTGGACGCGGTCTCGATCGACGGCTTCGAATGCGCGGGCCATCCGGGCGAGGACGACGTGCCGGGCCTGGTGCTGCTGCCGATCGCGGCACGCGCGCTGCGCATCCCGATCATCGCCTCGGGCGGCATTGCCGACGGGCGCGGCATGGCGGCGGCGCTGGCGCTGGGCGCCGAGGGCGTGAACATGGGCACGCGCTTCTGCGTTACGCAGGAGGCGCCGATCCACTACAACATCAAGCAGGCGCTGGTGGCGGCCTCGGAGCGCGACACCAAGCTGATGTTCCGCACGATGAAGAACACGGCGCGGGTGTTCCGCAACGCCATCTCGGAAGAGGTGGTGGCCACCGAGAACCGCCCCGGCGGCTGCCAGTTCGAGGACATCCGTCCGCTGGTGGCCGGCGTGCGCGGGCGTGCGGCGCTGGAGGCCGGCGAAGTCAACGGCGGCGTGATCTCGGCCGGGCAGTGCATCGGGCTGATCGACGACGTGCCGACCTGCGCCGAGCTGATCGAGCGCATGGTGCGGGAATGCCGCGAGCACCTGGACCGGGCGCGCGGCTACTTCGATTCGCCCTGATGCGCGCTGCGATTCGCAGCGCGCACCGTCGCGGCCTTACGCGTCGAACAGGTAGGACTGCACGGTCGCGCCGATGCGGCGCACGATCTCCGGCCGCTTGAGCGCGACCACCGGCGGCAGCTTCAGCACATAGCGGCACAGGGCGAAGCCCAGCACCTGGCTGGCGATCAAGCCGGCACGCGCGGCCGCACCGGCGCGCGAGTCGCCGCTCAGGCGCGCGATCAGGGGCGCCATCTGCGACGAGAACAGCGCCTGCATGCGCGCCGCCGCAGCCTCGTTGGTCGACGCGGTGCGCAGCAGCGCCATCAGCGTCTCGTCATCCTCCCACCGATCCAGGAAGTGCGACACCAGCGCGGCGCCCAGCGCATCGCGCGGCACGCCGGCCAGATCCGGCAGGCGCAGGTCGAAATCGGCCGCCGCGGCAAACAGCCCTTCCTTGTTGCCGAAGTAGCGCATGACCATCGCGGGATCGATCTCGGCCGCGTTCGCGACGGCGCGAATGGTGGTGGCCTGGTAGCCCAAGGCCGCGAACTGCGCGCGCGCGGCCGCGAGGATGCACGCCTTGGTCGCGTCGGAGCGCCGGGCGGGGGGGAGGATGGGGTCGGGTTCAGCCATGTCAACAAGTATAGGCCAACAGTTGTTGACAAACGGATCGGTCTTGACCAGAATTGCCAACAAGCGTTGACCAACACTTGTTGACTTTACAGGAGACCCCTCATGTCCGACCCGCGCATCCCCTCTTCTTCCTCCTTCGACACCGACGTGCTGATCGTCGGCGCAGGACCTGCCGGCCTCACGCTGGCGACCGCGCTCGCCGCCCGCGGCGCGAACTTCATGCTGATCGACCGGCAGGCCGAGGGCGCCAACACCTCGCGCGCCGCAGTGGTCCATGCCCACACGCTGGAGGCGCTCGAGCCGCTGCAGGTCGCGGGCCGGCTGGTCGAGCGCGGCGTGCAGGCGCAGCGCTTCACGATCCGCGACCGCGACCGCGTGCTGGTGCCGATCGGCTTCGACCAGCTGCCGACGCGCTATCCCTACACGCTGATGGTTTCGCAGGCGGTCACCGAAAGCGTGCTGCTCGAACGGCTGCGCGAGCTCGGCGGCCAGGTGTTGCGCCCGCGCGTGCTGACCGACCTGCGCCAGGACGCCACCGGCGCCACTGCCACGCTCGACGACGGCCGGCACGTGCGCGCGCGCTACGTGGTGGGCACCGACGGGATGCACAGCACGGTGCGCGAGCAGGCGGGCATCGGCTTTACCGGCGGCAGCTACGGCGAGTCCTTCCTGCTGGCCGACGTTCGCCTGACGGGCGGCGTGCCGCACGACGAGGTGATCCTCTACTTCTCGCCCGCGGGCATGGTCGTGGTGGCGCCCCTTCCGGGCGGTGCGCACCGCATCGTCGCAACGGTGGCGAATGCGCCGGAGCACCCCGACGCCGGCTACCTGCAGGCCCTGCTGGACGCGCGCGGCCCGGCGAGCGAGCGGGCGGTGGTCCGCGAGGTGCTGTGGGGTTCGCGCTTCAGGGTTCATCACCGGCTGGCCGATGCCTACCGCACAGGGCGCGTGCTGCTGGCCGGCGATGCCGCCCATGTGCACAGCCCGGCCGGCGGCCAGGGCATGAACGTCGGCATCGTCGACGCGATCACCCTGGCCGATGCGCTGAGCCAGGCGCTGGCCGGCAACGAAGCCGCACTCGATACCTACGGCACGACGCGGCGCCCCGTTGCGGGCCAGGTGATCGCGCTGGCCGATCGCCTCACGCGCATGGCGACGGCCAGGCCCGCCCTGCGCGCGGCGCGCAACCTTCTGCTGCGCACGCTGTCGCGAGTGCCGATGGTCCGCCGGCAGCTCGCGTGGCGCCTCTCGGGCCTGGTCTACCGATAGGGCCGCAGCAGGTCAGTCGGCGGCCTCTTTGAAGCCCTGCGGACCGGTCTCGAAGACCTCCTGCATCGCCCGCGGCAGCAGCGCTCGCAGCCAGCGCGAGGCCGCATCGTCATGGAAGCGCTCGTGCCAGAACTGCTCGATCAGCAGCTTCGGCAGCCGGATCGGCAGCGGATGCATGCGCACCGCCGCCACGGGCAGCATCAGCTCTGCCAGCGGCCGGGGGATGGTGGCGATCATGTCGCTGGCCGCCACGATGGTCGGCAAGGCGAGGAAGTGCGGCACGCGCGCACCGATGGAATCGAGCAGCCCCATGCGCTGGAGCGCGGCCTCGACCGCGTGGTGCCCGGTGCCCTGGGCCTGGGCCACGGCGTGGCGCTCGCGCGTGAAGTCCTGCAGCTTCATCCGCTCGCGGATGCGCGGGTGCGTGGCGCTGGCGATGCACACGTACTCGCTGCGAAAGAAGGACTTGTGCAGCAGGCTCGCCCGCAGGGCGGGACTGAAGCCGATGGCCACGTCCGCCGCACCGTCGCGCAGCGCGCTGACGACGGATTCGGTGGGCAGCTGGATGGCGCGAAAGCCCACCGCAGGCGCCTCGCGCCGGCACAGGCCGAGGATGCGCGGAAGGATGATCGCCTCGGCGATGTCCGTCATCACGATCGTGAACTCGCGGCGGCTCGACGCGGGGTCGAACTCGCCGCGGATGTCGAGCCCCTGCTCGAGCAGGGCCAGGGCCTGGCTGATGCGGCGCGCGATGGTCTCGGCCAGGGGCGTGGGCATGACGCCGCCGGGGCAGCGCACGAAGATGCGATCGCCGAAATGCGCACGCAGATCGCGCAAGGCATGGCTGACGGTGGGCTGCGAGACACCCAGCGCCTCGGCTGCGCGCGAGACGTTGCGGCACTCCCAGATGGCCCGGAAGACACGAAGCCGGTTGAGGTCGAGTGCCTGCTTATTCATTCAACGAATAGTACAGACTAAACCATTCGCATTGCGTGGCGAGGGGTCTGGAACGAATACTTGCCCCAACGAATCCGGAACCGAGACCATGAACCCCACTCCCCTGCAACAGCACGTCCTCCTGCAGGAAGACGCACGCGAGAGATTCGCGATCCACGTCCATCAGCCGGACCATGCGGACGCGACCCACGCGGTGGTGCTGCTCCCCGCCATCGCTGGCGTGAACGCGTACGTCGCGGCCCGCGCCGCACAGCTCGCGCGCGCCGGCTACCTGGTCGCCGTCGTCGACTACTTCAGCCGCAGCGCATCGCAGCCGGACCTGTCGACGCCCGAGCGCATCGATGCCGCCGTGGCGGCCGTCGATGACCATCGCGTGCTGGCCGACGTCCGCCATGTGCTCGACTGGATCGGCGAGCGCGGCATCGATCGCCGGCACGCAGGCGTGCTGGGCTTCTGCATCGGCGGCAGCTACGCCGTGCTCGCGGCGAGCGAGGCGGACGGCCCTGCCTGCGCGGTCGCGTACTACGGGCAGCTGCGCCGCTCGCGCCCGAAAGCGCTGGACCCCATCGGCGTGGCGGCGCGCCTGCAGGCGCCGCTGCTGGGGCACTTCGGCGACATGGACAGGCTGATCGGCAAGGACGAGTTGGCTGACTTCTCGGCGCTGCTGCGCGAAGCCCAGCGGCACCACGAGATCCACACCTATGCGGGCGCGCCCCATGCGTTCGACGAATGGTTCCGCCCTGCCGTCTTCCGCCCCGTCGCCTCCGCCGAGGCCTGGAGAAGAAGCCTGGTCTTCCTCGACTGGCATCTGCGCGGACGCCTGCTCGACTGACGATTTTTTTTCAACGACCCCCAGGAGACACATTCATGAGCGCACAACTCAACACCGAAGACCACGCCCCGGAAACCACGTCGACCGTCGATCGCACCGACTGGGCGCGGTTCATGACCGATGACGAGTACTACCCCTTCCTCGTCAAGAAGAACCTGCGCGCGGCCATTTGGCGCTGGAACGATCTCCAGCCCCGTCTGGAGCAGGTGCTGCGCGACCCCCTGCGCCGCGCCGACCGCCGCTTCATCGCGCTGGTCAACAGCGACACCGGCGAAGCGGGTGGCGTGTTTCCGTCGATCTTTCTCGGCATCCAGATCTTCGGCCCCGGCGAGCACATCGTCGCGCACCGGCACAACTCCTACGCCCTCTATCACATCATCCAGGGCGAGGGCTATTCGGTGCTGGACGGCCAGCGCTTCGACTGGAAGCGGGGCGACACCTTCGGCTGCCCGCCGATGGCCAGCCACGAGCACATCAACACCGGCAGCGAGCCGGCCATCCAGTACGTCATCCAGGACATGCCGGCGCGCGCGATGGACCGCAACCTGATCTGGGAGGAGCCCATCGGCCGCACCTTCCACATGGTCGAGGGCAAGGCACCGCACCAGGACTGATCGCTGCCTCGTCCTGACACACACACGGAGAACATGATGCCCCCGACCCCTTCTGTCGACGCGGCGACGGCGATCGACCAGGCGCCCTTCGGCCGCGCCCAGAAACGTATCGTCTTCCTCTGCGCCTTGATCGCGATGCTGGACGGCTTCGATACCCAGGTCGTTGCCTTCGTGGCGCCGGTGCTGGCCGCCCAATGGGGCCTGCCGGTCTCGTCCTTCGGCCCGGTGTTCGGCGCCGGCCTGGCCGGGCTGATGCTCGGCGCGCTGGTCTTCGGCCCGGCAGCGGATCGCTTCGGGCGCCGCCGCGTGATCATGGCCACGACCGCGATCTTCGGCGCGTTCACGCTGCTGACGCCCTGGGCGGATTCGCTCACGACGCTGATGATCCTGCGGCTGCTGACGGGCCTGGGCCTGGGCGGCGCCATGCCCAACATCATTGCGCTGACCGCAGAGTACGCACCGGCGCGCTCGCGGGCGACGCTGATCAGCGTGATGTTCTGCGGCTTCCCGCTGGGCGCCGTGCTCGGCGGTTTCCTGGCGGCGCGGATGATCCCCTCGCTCGGATGGGAATCGACCTTCTGGCTGGGCGGCGCGTTGCCTTTGCTGCTGCTCCCGGCGCTCTTCGTCTGGCTGCCCG
Organism: Variovorax sp. Soil_C_12; assembly: GCF_057657375.1. NCBI lineage: Bacteria > Pseudomonadati > Pseudomonadota > Betaproteobacteria > Burkholderiales > Comamonadaceae > Variovorax > Variovorax sp. Soil_C_12. The sequence goes on from NZ_JBDGIO010000004.1 coordinate 257,486, forward strand.
AGTCGATCCGGCTGCTGGCCGCGCGGCGGACGCCCGACGCCACGCTGCGGGCGCTGCTGGTCCCGATCCTGGGCGCCGAGCGCGCTGCGCACGTGCATTTCAAAAGTAGCGAGGCGCAGCCGCAGAAAGGCATGAGCGTCCTGCAGCTCTTCGGTGGCCGGCGCACCGCGCAGACCCTGCTGCTGTGGGCGGTGTTCTTCATGAACCTGCTGGTGCTGTACTTCCTGGTCAACTGGTTGCCTGCCCTGCTGCGGCAGGCCGGCGTGCCGCTGGACAAGGCCATCGTGTCCACGGCGCTGCTCAATCTCGGCGGCATCGCGGGCGCCTTGATGTTCGCGCGGCTGATCGATCGGCTGGGCCCATACCGGGTGCTCCTCGCCGCGTACGTTGCGGCTGGCCTGGCGACGTTCGCCATCGGCCGCATGACGCAGGCGGAGTTCCCCGCGCTGATGGCGATGGTCTTCGTCGCCGGCTTCTGCGTGATCGGGGCCCAGATCAGCATCAACGCACTGGCCTCCAGCCTCTATGCCACCGAGATTCGCTCGACCGGCGTGGGCTGGGCCCTGGGCGTGGGGCGGGCGGGCTCGGTCGTCGGGCCCGTGGTGGGCGGCATGCTGGTCGGCACCGGCGTGGCCCTGGAATCCCTCTTCGCCGTGGCCGCGCTCCCCGCGTGGATGGCCGCCGTCGCGATCGCGCTGCTGGCTCGCCGGACGATGCGCCGTCGCGAAGCGGTGCCCGATGCGGGCACGCGCCCGGCGGCCGGAGCGCTTGAATGAGCGCCTATGTGCTGCCCCCGCCGCCCGCGACGGCCGTGCCCGTTGCAGGCAGCGGCCTGCTCTTCCCGGTGCGCCGTGTCTACTGCGTCGGACGCAACTACGCGGCGCATGCCCGCGAGATGGGCTTCTCGGACCGCGAGCCGCCCTTCTTCTTCTGCAAGCCCACGGACGCGATCGTCCCCATCCGCGAAGGCACGACGGCCGAGATCCCCTATCCCGCCTGCACCACGGACTTCCAGCACGAGATCGAGCTCGTCGTCGCCATGGGCAGGCGCGGCAGCGACATCCCTGTCCGGGACGCGCTCGATCACGTCTTCGGCTACGCGGTCGGCCTCGACATGACCCGGCGCGACCTCCAGATCCGGATGCGCGAGCAAGGCAGGCCGTGGGAAATCGGAAAGTCCTTCGACGGCTCGGCACTGGTCGGCGAAATCCGGCCTGCCGCCGCCATCGGGCACCCCGAGCGCGCGCGCATCCGGGTCGACGTGGACGGCCAGACACGCCAGGACAGCGACATCGACCAGTTGATCTGGAACGTCGCGGAGACCATCGCGCACCTGTCCGGCTGGTTCGAGCTGCATCCGGGCGACCTCATCTACACGGGAACGCCGGCCGGCGTGGGGCCCGTGCAAGCCGGACAGACGATGGTCGGCGCGGTGGAAGGACTGGGCGAGCTTCGGGTGCACGTCGGTGCCCGGCTGCAGAATCCGACGCCGAGCGGCCGGCCATGAGCACGGAACGCGGCTAAGGAAAGCCCCCATAGGGAAACCGTTATCGATCGTTACGATCGCAGGTTGCCGAATCCCGGCCGCTGCGCCGTTTCCCTGATGTCCTCTCCCCCCGAGTCCGGCCCCACGCTGGACGCCGCCAGCCCTCTTCCCCCCGAGATCGAAGCCGCCGACGAGCCCACCCGCGTGCCCCTGGCCATCGAGGACTGGGCCACGGTGGTCATCATGGGCCTCTTGGCCTGCATCACCTTCGCCAACGTGCTGGTGCGCTACTTCACCGATTCCTCCTTCGCCTGGACCGAGGAGTTCTCGGTGTTCCTGATGATCCTGCTGGCGATGGTCGCGGGCTCGGCCGCGGTGGCGCGCGACCGCCACATCCGCATCGAGTACTTCGCGGAAAGCGGCTCCATGGGCCGGCGCAAGCGGCTCGCGCAGTTCGGCGCGCTGATGGTGGCCGCGCTCTCCTTCCTGATCGCCGCGCTGAGCGTGCGCGTGGTGTGGGACGACTACCGCTTCGAGGAGACCTCGCCGGGCATCGGCGTGCCGCAGTGGTGGTACTCGGTCTGGCTGCCGATCGTCTGCTTCGCGATCGGGCTGCGCGCGGTGGGCCTGTTCATCCGGCGCAGCCGCGAGCGGCGCGCCGAGGGCGCGGGCGAATGATCCCGGCGCTGCTCTTCGCCGCCTTCATCCTGATGATGCTGGTCGGCGTGCCGATCGGCGCGGCGCTGGGCCTCGCGGGCGCGGTCGCCATCGGGCTGGCCAATGCCGATGCCCAGTGGTTCGGCCTGCTGGCGGTGCCGCAGAACTTCTATGCCGGCCTGGGCAAGTACCCGCTGCTGGCAATCCCGATGTTCGTGCTGGTGGGTTCGATCTTCGACCGCTCGGGCGTGGCGCTGCGCCTGGTCAACTTCGCCGTGGCGATCGTCGGGCGCGGGCCCGGCATGCTGCCGCTGGTGGCGATCGTGGTGGCGATGTTCCTCGGCGGCATCTCGGGCTCGGGCCCGGCCAACGCGGCGGCGGTGGGCGCGGTGATGATCGGCGCGATGTCGCGCGCGGGCTATCCGGCCGCCTACTCGGCCAGCGTGGTCGGCGCAGCTGCGGCCACCGACATCCTGATCCCGCCCTCGGTGGCCTTCATCGTCTACTCGGTGCTGGTGCCCGGCGCCTCGGTGCCGGCGCTGTTCGCGGCCGGCATGGTGCCGGGCCTGCTGGCGGGCCTGGCGCTGATCGTTCCGGCCGTGTGGATGGCGCGCCGGCACCGCATGGGCGCGCTCGAGGCCTCGCTGCCGCGCCCGCCCTTCTGGAAGAGTTTCCGCGACGCGATCTGGGGCCTGGCGGCGCCGGTGCTCATTCTCGGCGGCATGCGCGCGGGCTGGTTCACGCCCACCGAGGCGGCGGTGGTCGCGGTGTTCTACGGGCTCTTCGTCGGCATGGCGGTGCATCGCACGATCCGCGTGCGCGACCTGTTCGTGATCCTGCGCGAGTCGGGCGAGCTGTCGGCGGTGATCCTGCTGGTGGTCTCGCTGGCGGGGATCTTTGCCTATTCGCTGTCGACGCTGGGCGTGATCGATCCGGTGACGCGCGCGATCGTGAACTCGGGGCTGGGCGAGTACGGCGTGCTGTCGCTGCTGATCCTGCTGCTGATCACGGTGGGCATGTTCCTCGACGGGGTCTCGATCTTCCTGATCTTCGTGCCGCTCCTGTGGCCGATCGTTCAGCACTACAAGTGGGACCCAGTGTGGTTCGGAGTGATCCTCACGCTCAAGGTGGCGCTGGGACAGTTCACGCCGCCGCTGGCGGTGAACCTGATGGTGTCCTGCCGCATCGCCGGCGTGCGCATGGAAGAGACCGTGCGCTGGGTGGGCTGGATGCTGTTTGCGATGTTCCTCGTGATGGTGGCGGTGATCATCTGGCCGCAGCTGGCGCTGTGGTTGCCGCATGCGCTGGGCTATTGATTTTTTTGCTTCGTTCCAAAGGAGACACACCCATGAAATTCCGTCGTTCCCTGCTCGGCCTGCTGGCCATCGCTGCCACGCTGGGCAGCTTCTCGGTCTCCGCGCCGGCGCAAGGCTACAAGGCCGAATACAAGATGTCGCTGGTGCTGGGCCCGCCCACACCGTGGGGCCAGGCCGGCAAGATTTGGGCCGACCTGGTGAAGGAGCGCACGCAGGGCCGCATCAACATCAAGCTCTACCCCGGCGTCTCGCTGATCCAGGGCGACCAGACGCGCGAGTTCAGCGCGCTGCGCCAGGGCGTGATCGACATGGCGGTGGGCTCGACCATCAACTGGTCGCCGCAGGTCAAGCAGCTCAACCTGTTCTCGCTGCCCTTCCTCATGCCCGACTACGCGGCCGTCGATGCGCTGACGCAGGGCGAGGTGGGCAAGGAGATCTTCAAGACGCTGGACAAGGCCGGCGTGGTGCCGCTGGCCTGGGGCGAGAACGGCTACCGCGAGATCACCAACTCCAAGCGCGCGATCAAGTCGCCTGAAGACCTGAAGGGCATGAAGATCCGCGTGGTGGGCTCGCCCATCTTCTCTGACATGTTCAGCACGCTGGGCGCCAACCCGACGCAGATGAGCTGGGCCGATGCGCAGCCGGCGCTGGCGAGCGGCGCGGTGGACGGGCAGGAGAACCCGCTGTTCCTCTTCACCGTGCTCAAGATGCACACGGTGGGGCAGAAGTTCGTGACGACCTGGGGCTACATGGCGGACCCGCTGGTGTTCGTGGTCAACAAGGACATCTGGGCGTCGTGGACCCCGGCCGACCAGGCGATCGTGCGGCAGGCTGCGATCGACGCCGGCAAGCAGGAGATCGAGCTGGCCCGCAAGGGGCTGGTGGAGGCCGACAAGCCGGTGCTGAAGGACATCGCGGGGATGGGCGTGACGGTGACGCAGCTCACGCCGGAAGAGCGCGAGGCCTTCGTGAAGGCGACGCGGCCTGTGTATGCGAAATGGAAGCCGCAGATTGGTGTGGAGCTGGTGACGAAGGCTGAGCAGGCGATTGCTGCTCGGAAGAAGTAACGAGCGTTCGACCGGTGGGGCGCGGAGGCGTGCGGTGCCGTGGATAGGCTCGGTGCCCCCACCCCGGCCCTCCGAGGTGCACGCAACCCTCGCACACCCCAAGCCCGGCATGCGGTGCGGGTCGGGCGATCCCCTCTGCGGCGCCGAGGAGCGCAGCCTTTCGCGGATCAGGGCTCGCGACTGTTTGAGCGAAGCGAGTTCGAGCGAGACCCCGCGAAAGGCGAGCACCGCAGGGAAGCCCCGAAGGGGCCGCCGCAGTGGGGTCGACCGGCCCGCATCGCATGCCGGGCGCCCCTCCATGGGACAAAGCACGCAAAGCACCCAATAAAAAACCCCGCATCGCGGGGCTTTTCGTCGAAGAACACAAGACTCAGTGCTGCAAGATCTTGTTGAGAAAGTCCCGGGTCCGCGCCTGCCGGTTCTCCGGGTGCGCGAAGAACTCGTCCTTCGAGCAGTCTTCCAGGATGCGGCCACCCACGTCGATGAAGATCACCCGGCTCGCCACCTTGCGCGCGAACCCCATCTCGTGCGTGACCACCATCATGGTCATGCCTTCCTTGGCCAGCGCCACCATGACGTCCAGCACCTCGCCCACCATCTCCGGGTCCAGGGCAGACGTCGGCTCGTCGAACAGCATCACGATCGGGTCCATGCTCAGCGCGCGCGCGATCGCCACGCGCTGCTGCTGACCGCCCGAGAGCTGGCCCGGGAACTTGTCCTTGTGCGCCATCAGGCCCACGCGGTCGAGCATCTTCAGGCCGCGCGCCTTGGCCTCGTCCTGCGAGCGGCCCAGCACCTTAATCTGCGCGATCGTGAGGTTCTCCGTCACCGACAGGTGCGGGAACAGCTCGAAGTGCTGGAACACCATGCCCACCCTGGAGCGCAGCTTCGGCAGGTTGGTATTGGGGTCGTGCAGCGGCGTGCCGTTGACCGTGATCTCGCCCTTCTGGAAGGGCTCGAGCGCGTTCACCGTCTTGATCAGCGTCGACTTGCCCGAACCCGAGGGCCCGCACACCACCACCACATCGCCCTTCGCGATGCTGACCGAGCAGTCGTTGAGCACCTGCACCGGGCCGTACCACTTGGAGACGTTCTTGATTTCGATCATTTTGTCGGCCATGACTTTGCCTTTCGATGTTCAGCGGATGATGGCGATCTTCTTGTGAAGACGCTTGACGAGATAGGACAGCGCATAGCAGATGACGAAGTACAGCACCGCCGCCAGCAGGTAGGACTCGATGGGCCGGCCGAAATTCTTGCCGGCCGTCTCGAAGCCCTTCAACAGGTCGTAGGCACCGATGGCATACACCAGCGAGGTGTCCTGAAACAAGATGATGGTCTGCGTCAGCAGCACCGGCAGCATGTTGCGGAAGGCCTGCGGCAGGACCACCAGCGTCATGTTCTGCTTGTAGGTCATGCCCACCGCCTGCCCGGCGAAGACCTGCCCGCGCGGGATCGACTGGATGCCCGCGCGCATGATCTCGCTGAAGTAGGCCGCCTCGAAAGCCACGAAGGTGATGATGGCGGAGATCTCGGCGCCGATAGGACGGCCGATGATGAAGGGCACCAGCAGGAAGAACCACAGGATCACCATCACCAGTGGAATGCTGCGCATGCCGTTGACGTAGATCGCCGCGGGCGCGTCCAGCCACTTCTTGCCCGACAGGCGCATCAGCGCCAGCAGCGTGCCGAAGAGAATGCCGCCCAGCGTCGCGACGACCGTGAGGAAGAGACTGAAGTACAGGCCCTTCAACAGGAAGCCGGTAATGACGTCCCAGTTGTAGAAGGAGAAGTCGAGGTTGGTCAGCATGTCAGTGCCCTCCCCCGCCGGCCTGGGCAATGAAGCCCGGCACCCGTGTCCGCTTCTCGATCGAGGCCATGATGCGGTTGATCGCGAAGGCCGAGATGATGTAGAGCACCGTGACGGCCAGGTACATCTCCATCGGCCGCGCAGTCTCTTCGCCGGCCTGCATCGCGAACTGCGTCATCTCGGCGATCGACACCGCGAAGGCCACCGACGAGTTCTTGAAGATGTTCATCGACTCGCTGGTGAGCGGCGGAATGATGATCCGGTAGGCCATCGGCAGCAGCACGTAGCGGTAGTACTGCGGCGTGGTGAAGCCTACCGCCATGCCGGCGTAGCGCTGCCCCCGCGGCAAGGCCTGGATGCCGGAGCGCAGTTGCTCCGCGATCCGCGACGAGGTGAAGAAGCCCAGCGCCAGTACCACCAGCACGAAAGGCGGCACGTCGCGCATGACCGGGAACAGCGCCGGCACCACGTGGTACCAGAGGAAAATCTGTACCAGCAACGGAATGTTGCGGAACAGCTCGACCCAGGCATTGCCGGCGCGCACCCAGCCCGGGCTGTTGGGCAGCGTGCGGATCACGCCGACGAGGGAGCCGAGGACCAGCGCCACCACCAAGGCCGAGAGGGCGACGGACACAGTCCAGCCCCATGCGGAGAGCAGCCATTGCCAATATGTCGGGTCCTTGCCACCCGGGTCCTGCAGGAAGACCTGCCAATCCCAACTTCCCATCGGGACCTCCTCAGTCGTTGTTGCTTGAAGAAGAAGAAAAAAGAAAACCTGAAAACAAACGCCCGCCGCAAAGGGCGGGCGTTTCGACTCAGCCCACGAGCATCACTTCTTGACGTAGTCTTCCATCGGCTTGTCGTTGGGCGCCGCCCACGCAGCCTTGGTGGCTTCCGACAGCGGCAGGCCCACCTTGGTGTTGGTCGGCGGGATCGGCTGGTTAAACCACTTGTCGTACAGCTTGGCCAGCGAGCCGTCCTTGATCTGGGCTTTGATGCTGTCGTCGACCGCCTTCTTGAAGGCCGGGTCGTCCTTGCGCATCATGCAGGCGATCGGCTCGACCGACAGCGCCTCGCCGACGACCTTGAAGCCAGCCGGGTTCTTGGACTTGGAGATGTTGCCGGCCAGGATCTGGCCATCCATCACGAAGGCATCGGCACGGCCCGATTCGAGCAGCAGGAAGCTGTCGGCGTGGTCCTTCCCCATGACTTCCTTGAAGTCGATGCCCTGGGCGCGCTCGTTCTTGCGCAGGGTCTGCACGGAGGTCGTGCCGGTGGTGGTGGCCACGCTCTTGCCGTTGAGGTCGGCGACCTTGGTGATGCCGGAGTCGGCCTTGACGGCGATGCGAACTTCCTCGACGTAGGTGGTGATCGCGAAGGCCACGTCCTTCTGGCGGGTGGCGTTGTTGGTGGTCGAGCCGCATTCGAGGTCGACGGTGCCGTTCTGCACCAGGGGAATGCGGTTCTGCGAAGTGACCAGCTGCTCCTTCACTTCCAGCTTGGGCAGGCCCAGCTGCTTCTGGATGTCGCTCAGGATCTTGCGCGACATCTCGGTGTGGAAGCCGACGTACTTGCCGTCGCCGATGGTGTAAGCCAGCGCGCCGGACGAGTCGCGCACCCCCATCGTGACGCTGCCGCTGGACTTGATCTTGGCCAGGGTGTCAGTGGCTTGCGCCATTGCGCCTCCCGCGGCGAGTGCCATCACGGCCAGCGCCAATACTTGCTTCTTCATAAGGAAAACTCCTGTGACTGAGAGATACACAAATTCTAGACACCCGCATTCTGCGGCATACCCGGGCCAACCCGGTGCGCCGCGCACCGCCTGCGACCCACGCGGAGTGTGCAGCAGTTCCGAGGCGGTGCACCGTGTTGCAAAGCGCTTCATGGGATCAGCTATAGCAGCCTTTGTGCCCGAAAAAAAGCACGCGCATGGCGCGTGCTCTCCGAAGCCTGGGACAGCAGAAACGTGCGGCCAGACTGTAGGGGCGCCCCTCACTCGAGGCAAATGCCCTTTGCGGCGGTCGGCATGCCGGTGCGTCATAGATTTGTGCAGCGCACAAAGAAAGGGGCTTGTTCAATCGGCTGGCTGGGTGCCGACGAGGTAGGCCCACAGCGCGTCGGCCGTGCCCTTGTTGCTGCGCAACGTCGCGCCCTCCCCCTTGGCGGCACGCGCGCCGGGCTTGCCTGGCGCCGCAGCAGTCGGCCGCTCGCGGTAGGCGCGGATCTCCATGGTGGCCTCGAGCTTCTCGATCTCGGGCGGCAGCGCGCTCACGAGCGTGCGCGCCCGCACCTCCTTGCGCACCGCGCTCTGCGGCAGGAAGGCGATGCCATGCCCTTCGAGCGCCATCACCTTGAGGCCCTCGGCCATGTCGGTCTCGTAGACGCGGTCCAGATGGATGGCGGTGTGCGATTCCTTCAGCAGCTGGTCGACCACCCGCCCCAGGTAGGCGCCGGGGGCGTAGCCCAGGTAGGGCAGCGGCTGGCCGGGGCGGCCCGGCAGCCGGTAGCGCGGCGCGCCCTCGGCATCGGGCTTGACCCAGGGCGCGACCACTTCCTCGCCGAGGCTCACCATCTCGTAGCGGGTGGCGTCCAGCGGCAGCGGCTGCGAGGGGTGGTGGTAGGCGATCAGCAGGTCGCAGCTGCCTTCCACCAGGCGCAGCACGGCATCGTGCACGTTGAGGGCGATGAGCCGGCTCTTCAGCGGCCCGAACTGCTCGCGCAGGCTGGTGACCCAGGCCGGGAAGAAGGTGAAGGCCAGGGTGTGCGGCACGGCCACCTCGATCACGTCCTGCGCCGCGGCCGAATGGCCGCGCAGCATGGCGCGCGTGCTCTGCAGGGCCTGCAGCATCTCGATGGCCTGGCCGTAGAGCGTCTGCCCGGCGGGCGTGAGGCGGGTGGGGTAGGAGCTGCGGTCGACCAGGTCGGTGCCGGCCCAGCCTTCGAGCGCCTGGATGCGGCGCGAGAAGGCCGGCTGGGTTACGTGGCGCAGCTGGGCCGAGCGGCTGAAGCTGCGTGTCTCTGCAAGGCTGACGAAGTCCTCAAGCCACTTGGTTTCCATGGGCGCCGATTATGTCCGGCCCATGACGCGGGCTAGATCGGCGACACCACGCCGCGCCCCGCGAAGTGCCCTTCTGCGTTGGCCATGAAGCGGTCCACCGAGGCCTGCGTGGCCTCGGGCGACCAGCCGGCCACGTGCGGCGTGAGCAGCACGTTGTCGAGCCCGATCAGCGGCTCGGGGCGCTTGGGCTCGCTCTCGTAGACGTCGAGCCCGGCGCCGGCGATGCGGCCCTCGCGCAGCGCGGCCGCGAGCGCTTCGGTGTCGACCACGCTGCCGCGCGAGATATTGACCAGGAAGCCCCGCGCGCCGAGCGCGTCGAGGATGCCGGCATCGACCAGGTGCCGCGTGCCGGGACCGCCCGGCGTAGCCACCATCAGCACGTCCGCCCAGGCGGCCAGCGCCTTCAGGCTGTCGAAGTAGCGGTGCACGGCGCCCTCGCGCGGCTTGCGGTTGTGGTAGCCGACTTCCATGTCGAAGCCGGCGGCGCGTTTGGCGATCTTCTGCCCGATGGTGCCCAGGCCGAGGATCCCCAGGCGCTTGCCCGAGACGTTGGGCGGCTGCGGGATCGCCTCGCGCCACACGCCCTCCCGGCACTGCCGGTCGAGGGTGCGGATGCCGCGCACGATGCCGATCAGCAGGCCGAAGGCATGGTCGGCCACGCAGTCGTCGTTGGTGCCGGCGCCGTTGGCGAGCGCGATGCCACGCGAGCGCGCCGCCGGGAGCGGCAGGCCTTCGTAGCCCGCGCCCATGGCGCAGATCAGCTCGACCTTCGGCATCGCCGCCAGCTCGTCGGGCGTGAGCCCGATCACGCCGATGGTCAGCACCGCGCGGAAGCGGGCGCCCTGCGCTGCGATGGCGGCCGCGCGCTCGGCCGCCGTGGGCGCGTAAGTCATGTCGTAGACGGCGGCAATCTGGGCCTGGTGAGCGCTCGACAGGCTGTTGAGCACCAGCAGGGGAATCTTGTCGGGCATCGTCCGATCTCCGGAAAAAGCGGTGGGAATCAAAGGACGGGCTCGGCAGCCTCGATCTGCTGCAGGGCCCACATCTGGGCATAGCGCGCCTCCCTGGCCAGCAACTGCGCATGGGTGCCGCGCTCGACGATCACGCCGCCCTCGAGCACCAGGATCTCGTGCGCGTCGACCACGGTCGAGAGCCGGTGCGCGATCACCAGGGTGGTCTTGTTTTGCGCCGCGCTCTTGAGCTCGGACTGAATGGCGCGCTCGTTGGCCGAGTCCAGCGCCGAGGTGGCCTCGTCGAAGATCAGGATGGGCGGGTTCTTCAGCAGGGTGCGCGCGATCGCCACCCGCTGCTTCTCGCCGCCCGAGAGCTTGAGGCCGCGCTCGCCGACGGCCGTTTCGTAGCCCTTGGGCGTGGCGGCGATGAAGTCGTGGATGCGCGCCGCCCGCGCCGCCTGCTCGACCTCGGCACGGCTCGCACCCGGGCGGCCGTAGGCGATGTTGTATTCGATGGTGTCGTTGAACAGCACCGTGTCCTGCGGCACGATGCCGATGGCCTGGCGCACGCTGGCCTGGGTCACCTCGCGGATGTCCTCGCCGCCGATGAGGATGCGGCCCCCGCCGGCGCCGGGCCGCCCCAAGCCGGCGGCGGCCCCCTCGGGGGGCAGGGAGCCACGCGCAGCAGGCGACCGTGGGGGCTCGATACCGACGTCGTAGAAGCGGTAGAGCAGCCTGGCCAGCGTGGACTTGCCCGAGCCCGAGGGGCCGACCACCGCCACCGTCTTGCCCGCCGGGATCTCGAAGCTCACATGCTTCAGAATCGGCCGCGCGGCCTCGTAGGCAAAGCTCACATCCTCGAAACGCACGCTGGCATCGCGCCCCGCCAGCGGCAGCGCGCCCGGCGCGTCGCGCACCTCGCGCTCCTTCTCCATCAGCACGAACATCTTGTCCAGGTCCGTGAGGCTTTGCTTGATCTCGCGGTAGATCACGCCCAGGAAGTTGAGCGGGATGTAGAGCTGGATCATGAAGGCGTTGACCATCACCAGGTCGCCCAGCGTCATGCGGCCCTCGACCACGCCCGCGGTGGCGCGCCACAGCATCAGCACCAGGCTCACGGCGATCAGCAACTGCTGGCCGGTGTTGAGCAGGCTCAGCGTGTTCTGGCTCTTGATGGCGGCGCGGCGGTAGCGGTCCAGGCTGGCGTCGTAGCGCCCGGCCTCGAACTCCTCGTTGTTGAAATACTTGACCGTCTCGTAGTTCAGCAGCGAGTCGATGGCGCGGCTCTGCGCCACCGAGTCGAGCTCGTTCATGGTCTTGCGAAACTGCGTGCGCCACTCGGTCACGGTGACGGTGAAGAGGATGTAGAGCACCAGCGCGCATCCGGTGATCCAGACGAAGAGCGAATCGAACTTGACGCCCAGGATGGTCAGCACCAGCGTCAGCTCGATGATGGTGGGCACGATGCTGTAGAGCGACATCGAGATCAGCGAATGCACGCCGCGCGTGCCGCGCTCGATGTCGCGCGTCATGCCGCCGGTCTGCCGCTCCAGGTGGAAGCGCAGCGACAGCGCATGCAGGTGGCGGAACACCTCCAGCGAGATGCTGCGCGCCGCCCCCTCGGTCGCCTTGGCGAACACCAGCTCGCGCAGCTCGCCGAACAGCGAGGTCGAGAAGCGCAGCAGCCCGTAGGCGACCAAGAGCGCGATCGGCACCACCAGCAGCGCCTGCGCCATGTCGGGCTTGGGCGTCATGGTGTCGACCAGGTTCTTCAGCAGCACCGGCACGCCGACGTTGGCGACCTTGGCGCCCACCATGAAGAGCAGTGCGGCCAGCACGCGCCACTTGTAGCGCCAGAGATAGGGAAACAGCCGGCGCAGCGTCGCCCAGTCGGAGCGGTCGGCGCGCGCGGGCTCGCTGGACGAGGCGTGGTGGGCAGAGGAAAGGGTTTCGCCGCTACGGCGCATGAGGAGACAATCGTGGCTGTTGCTTTTCACGGATTGTGCCCATGTCTGCTCCCTCGAATGTCGCCGCCCCGCTCAAGAGCCTGCCCGCCGACATGGAACTCGTGCTCAAGGTGATCCCGCTGCCGGCCGACGTCAACGCCAACGGCGACATCTTCGGCGGCTGGGTGATGGCCCAGTGCGACCTCGCCGGCTCCGTCATCCCGGCGCGCTACGCCAAGGGCCGCATGGCCACGGTCGCCGTCAACGAGTTCGTCTTCAAGCAGCCGGTGCGGCTGGGCGACATCCTGTCCTTCTATTCGAAGCTGGTGCGGATCGGCCGGACCTCGGTGACGGTCACGGTGGAGGTGTTCGCGGAGCGCTTCAAGGCGCAGGGCGAGTACATCAAGGTGACCGAGGCCACCTTCACCTACGTCGCAATCGACGACAACGGGAGGCCGCGGGCGATCGTCAAGGAGTGATTGCGCGGCGCGGTCAGACGAAGCTGCGCGGGTGCGCAAAGCGGTGGAGCGGCCGGCTGCGCGCCGCGGAAGGCGGTCTGCGGCCCGAGGTCATACTGGGGCGGTCGTCGCTACGCGCCGACTCCGCTGCGGTGCTCGTCTGGGGGCGGCGCCGCGGAACTCGCTGCGTGCCCCTTCGGTGCACTTCGCTCAAATCGCCCGGTCCGCAGACCACCTTCCGCGGAGGAGACGTTGGGGGGGTGACCGGAATACCGCCCCGCGCACACGCGGCGCTTGCAGGTTTTTGAGATACCGGCACAACTTGTCCCGCAAAGGCGCCTGCGGGTCCGCTGCGGCGCGCTGGCGACGCGAGCACCGCAGGGGAGTCGGCGCGAAGCGACGACCGCCACAGTGGCGCGCCGCAGTGGACCCGTGGGCGCCTTTGCAGCGCGCAGGCACATGCAAGCGCGCTCTTCGAACCTTGATCGCGACCCGATATCAGAGCTTAGAAAAATCCGGCTTCCGCTTCTCCATGAACGCCGTGAAAGCCTCCCGCGCGGCCGGCTCTCGCAGCATGCGGCCGAAGCTCTGGCCTTCCTCGCCCATGCGCTCGAGCACAACCGGCTGTTGCGCCTTCTTCATCAGCCGCTTGGTCTCGATCAGCGCCGACAGCGGCTTGGCCGCCAGCTTGCGCGCCTGGGCCTGGGCGATGGAGTTGGCCTCGGTGGGCGGGACCACGCGGTTGACCAGGCCGACCTCGAGCGCCGCCTCGGCCATGAAGGGCTCGCCCAGCAGCAGCGCCTCGGCCGCGCGGTGGTAGCCGAACATCTGCGGCACCAGCAGGCTCGACGCCGCCTCGGGGCACAGGCCCAGGTTGACGAAGGGCATCGAGAAGGCCGCGTTGTCGCCGGCATAGACCAGGTCGCAATGGAACAGCATCGTGGTGCCGACGCCCACCGCCGGGCCGCACACCGCAGCTACCAGCGGCTTCGGAAAGCTCGCGATGCCGTGCAGGAAGCGGAACACCGGCGATTCCGGCGTCGAGGGCGGCGCGTTGAGGAAGTCGCCGATGTCGTTGCCGGCGCTGAAGATGGTGGCGTCGCCCTGGATCAGCACGGCGCGCACCGCGCCGTCCTCAGCGGCCTTCGCCAGCGCGTCGGCCAGCTCGGCATACATGGCGCTAGTGATCGAGTTCTTCTTGTCGAGCCGGTTGAAGGTCAGGGTCATCACGCCGGCTTCGGTGTGGACGAGGATGTCGCTCATGGAAGGTCCTTGCTGCAAAGAAGTGGAAGAAGTATCGGGCCTCGCAGCCTTCACTCCTTGAAGTAGACGATCTGGTTCGAGGTGGCCAGCAGCGCACCGGCCTCGCTCCACAGCTGCGCGGCCTGGTCGAAGTAGCCGTTGCGAAACTGCTGGCCGGTGGCGCGGCCCAGCAGGTAGCCGTCGCCCACCTCGGCGAGTTGCGCGGCGTCGACATGGACGTAGGTGGTGATCGACACCGTGCCGATCGGCACCGGCTTGGCGCGGCGCAGCCACACGCGCGGATAGAAGCAGTCGCACAGCGCCGCCAGCGCCGCGAAATCGAGCGGGCGCGCCGGCGCGTCGCGCAGCCACATGCGGGTCTCGCTGTGGTCGCCGCTGCCGTCCCAGCGCGTCGGGATCGTGCCGCTGATCGGGCGCATCTCGTAGCGGTCCAGCCAGGCCACCTTGCCCGGGCCGATGCTCAGGCGCTCGACCTCGATCGGCGGCGGCACCTCGGGCATCGGCAGGTCGCTGGCGCCCCAGGTGTCGCGCCGCAGGGCCGTGACCGCGGTGCCCGTGCTCACCACCTGCGGCCTGCCCTCGGCATCGGCCTGCGACATCTGGATCGTCCAGTGCTGGGTCGAGCGGTTGGTGCGCACCGGCACGGCCAGGAGCTCGAAGGGGCCGGCCTCCAGTGCCGCGGCGTAGTTCACCGTCAACGCCACCGGCGCGCCGAGCAGTTCGGGATGCTTCAGCACCGACTGCAGCATCGCGGCCGCGGTCGTGCCGCCGAAGGGCCCGACCATGTTCCAGTAGTCGGCGCTGGTGGCGCCGGTGAACAGGCCGGCGCGAAGGTCGCTGTGCGCGAGCGCCAGGGCCTGGTCCAGGGGATGTGTGCTCATCATCGCAGTGTGCTCCGTCGCTGCGGCTCAGGCAGTCGTGTGCGTGACGCCCGCCGCCGGCGACGCGGTCAGCGCCGCGAGCCGGTGCAGGCTGTCGGCCAGGCGCGGCCACAGGTTCAGGCTGAACTGCTCGCGGAAGAAGCCGAAGTGCCCGATGCGCCGGGCCTGTACGTCGGCCGGCGCGATGCGCTGCACCGCCTTCGGCGCACTCGCGTAGAAGCTCAGAAGGCTCTGGGTGCCTTCCAGCGTCATCAGCTCGTCGTCGGTGATCGACAGCGCCAGCACCGGGAAGCGCACGCGCCCGTAGCTGCGCGCGGCCGCCTCGCCCTCGGCGCCCACGCTGTAGCGCGGGTCCAGGCACCAGCGCCGCCATTGCAGGATCACGCCGCGCGGCAGGTCGCCCACCTTGCGCAGCTTGCGGCCCGGGAAGTAGCCCCACAGGCGCGTGGCCAGCGGCACCAGCACGAACCAGAAGTACAGGACGGTGCGCTTGAGCCGCGGCGCGTTCTCGCGCCAGTAGCCGCTGCCCGCCGCGATGCTGACCAGGCCGTCGACCTGCTGCGGCCGCTGCAGGAAGCCCGGCAGTTGCGCGCCCAGGCTGTGGCCCAAGAGGTAGAGCGGGCGGTCGGGCCGCGCGGCCTTGGCGGCATCGATCACGGCCTCGTAGTCGCGTGCCCAGTCGAACAGGTCGGCCTCGAAGCCGCGCAGCGAGGCCCCGGCGCCGCCCGGCCGCGAGTCGCCCGAGCCACGATAGTCGAAGGTCCAGACGTCGACGTCCTCCTGCGCCAGCCAGCGCGCGAAGGGCTCGTAGAAGGCCTGGCGCACGCCCATCGCGCCGCCGATCACCACGCTCGCGCGCTGCGGGCCGGCGGCTTCGTAGCGGCGCACCGCGAGCGGGGTGCCGTCTTCGAGGGTCAGGGTCTTCTGTTGCATGCCGTTGTCTCCTTCTTTTCCGTGGCGGCCTGCGCGGCGCGTGCGATCAAACCCTTTCGAAGATGCCGGCGGCGCCCTGCCCCATGCCCACGCACATGGTGACCATGCCGTACTTGAGCTTCTTGCGTTGCAGCGCATGCACCACGGTGGCCGAGCGGATGGCCCCGGTCGCGCCGAGCGGGTGGCCCAATGCGATCGCGCCGCCCATCGGGTTGACCTTGGCCGGATCCAGGCCCAGGGTGTTGATCACGGCCAGCGACTGCGCGGCGAAGGCTTCGTTGAGCTCGATCCAGTCGATCGCGTCCTGCGTGAGCCCGGCGTAGCGCAGCGCCGCGGGAATCGCCTCGATCGGGCCGATGCCCATGATGTGCGGCGGCACGCCCTTGCTCGCGAAGCTCACGAAACGCGCCAGGGGCTTCAGGTCGAACTGCTTGCAGGCCTTCTCGCTCGCCAGGATCAGCGCGCCCGCGCCGTCGGAGGTCTGCGAGCTGTTGCCGGCGGTGACGGTGCCGCGGGCGGCGAACACGGTGCGCAGCCTGGCGAGGCCTTCGAGGCTGGTGTCGGGGCGTGCGCCTTCGTCGAGCGACACGGTGCGGGTCTTGGCGATGGCCTCGCCGCTGTCCAGCTCGGGCGCGCGATCGGTCACCTCGATCGGCGTGATCTCGTCGGCGAATTCGCCGGCCTGCTGCGCGGCCAGCGCGCGCTGGTGCGACTGCAGCGCGAAGGCATCCTGCGCCTCGCGGCTGACCTTCCACTGCTGCGCCACCTTCTCGGCGGTGAGGCCCATGCCGTAGGCGATGCCGACGTCGCCGTCGCGCTCGAAGATCGAGGGCGACAGCGATGGCGAGTTGCCCATCATCGGCACCATGCTCATGCTCTCGACGCCGGCGGCGATCATCACCTCGGCCTCGCCGACGCGGATACGGTCGGCCGCCATCTGCACGGCCGAGAGGCCCGAGGCGCAGAAGCGGTTGACCGTGATGCCGCCGATGCTGGTGGGCAGACCCGCGAGCACGGCGCCAATGCGGGCGACGTTGAGGCCTTGCTGCGCTTCGGGGATGGCGCAGCCGCAGACGATGTCTTCGATGGCCTTCGGGTCCAGGCCGGGCACGGCCGCCAACGCGGCCTTGAGCGTGGCCGCGAGCAGGTCGTCGGGGCGGGTGTTGCGGAAGAAGCCGCGGTGGGAGCGGCCGATGGGGGTGCGGGTGGCGGAGACGATGTAGGCGTCTTGGAGTTGTTTCATGATGGGCTCCTGGCTATTGCTCCTTCCCCCTCCGGGGGAAGGCAGGGATGGGGGCAAGCGGCGCTCAATTCGTCAAGCCGATTGACGATGGCCTGAAGCACCCCATCGAGATTGATGAACGGATCGTTCGATCCAAAGCGCAGCACATCGAATCCCTGTGCGCGAAGAAATGCATCGCGCCGCGAGTCGTACTCCGCGGCCTGCTGGTGTTGCGAGCCGTCGAGCTCGATGATCAATTTGGGGTCGAGGCAGGCGAAATCCGCGATGTAATTGCCCAAGGGATGCTGGCGCCGGAACTTCACGCCCAGTTGCTCCCCGCGCAGGCCGGACCAGAGCTTGCGCTCGGAGTCGGTCATGTCGCGCCGCAAGGTGCGGGCGTTCTTCTGAGCTGTGATGCTGGATTGCTTTCGCATGATGTGCGCGTGCCCCCATCCCAACCTTCCCCCGGAGGGGGAAGGAGCAAGGCAGGTCAGTTGCGTAATGGCTTGCCCGTCGAAAGCATCCCCATGATCCGCTCCTGCGTCTTGGGATGAAGAATCAGCGAGCAGAAGGCCTTGCGCTCCAGCGCCATGAGGTACTCCTCGCTCACCAGGCTGCCGGCATCGACGTCGCCGCCGGTGACCACGTTCGCGATCAGTCCGGCGATGTGGAAATCGTGCGCGCTGATGAAGCCGCCGTCGCGCATGTTGACCAGCTGCCCCTTGATCGTGGCCGCGCCGCTGCGCCCGGCGACCTTGAACAGCCGCCGCATCGGCGCGCGCCAGCCGGCGTCCGCCATCGCCTTGGCCTGCTGCAGCGCGACGTACAGCAGCTCGTCCTTGTTGGGCACGATCACGTCGCTGTCCAGCAGGTAGCCCAGCTTCTTCGATTCCAGCGCGCTGGTGCCGACCTTGGCCATGGCCGCGGCGGTGAAGCCCTCGGTCAGGAAGGGCAGCAGGTCGCTGCCGGTCGAAGCCGCGGCGTTCTCGGCCGCACGGCGCGCGATGTAGGTCAGGCCGCCGGCACCGGGCACCAGGCCCACGCCGACCTCGACCAGGCCGATGTAGCTTTCCATCGCCGCGACGCGCTTCGCCGAATAAATGGCCAGCTCGCAGCCGCCGCCCAGCGCCATGCCGCGCACGGCCGACACCACCGGCACGCCGGCGTAGCGGATCTTGAGCATCACCTTCTGCAGCTCTTCCTCCGCCCCCTCGACCGCGCCGATGCCCGCGACCACGAAGGCCGGCAGCATGGCCTGGAGGTCGGCGCCGACCGAGAACATCTCGTCGGGCGACCAGATCACCATCGCCTTGTACTCGCGCTCGGCCAGCTCGACGCCGGCCGCCAGCGCATCGGCCACGTCGGGGCTGATGGCATGCATCTTCGAATGGATGCTGGCGATCAGCACCTCACCGTCCAGCGTCCAGAGACGCACGTCGCCCTCGTCCTGGATCGTGGTTCCCGCCTGATTCGCGTCGGCCGCGTTGCTGCCGAGCACACTCTCGGGGAAGAGCTGGCGCTCATGCACCGGCAGGCGGCGCTGCGGGACGAATCGGTTCTGCGAGGCGCTCCACGAGCCCTCGGGCGTGTGCACGCCGCCGGCCTCGGCCACCGGGCCTTCGAACACCCACTTCGGCAGCGGCGCCTTCGACAGCGCCTCGCCGGCATCGATGTCTTCCTGGATCCACTTCGCGACCTGCGCCCAGCCCGCTTCCTGCCAGAGCTCGAAGGGGCCCTGCTTCATGCCGAAGCCCCAGCGCATCGCGAAGTCGACGTCGCGGGCGCTCTCGGCGATGGTCGCCAGGTGCACGGCCGCGTAGTGGAAGCTGTCGCGCAGGATGGCCCAGAGGAAGCGGCCTTGCGTGCCCTCGCTCTCGCGCAGCAGCTTCAGTCGCTGGGCTGCCGGCTTCTTGAGCATGCGGCCGTAGACCTCGTCGGCCTTCTCGCCCGAGGGCACATAGTCACCCTTGGCCAAGTCGAAGCGCAGGATGTCCCTGCCGGCCTTCTTGAAGAAACCGGCTTTGGTCTTCTGCCCCAGGTTGCCCAGCTCCAGCAGCCTGGCGAGCACCGGCGGCGTCGCGAAGTTGGCGTAGAAGGGATCGGTCTCTGCGCTCAGGTTGTCCTGCAGCGTCTTCACCACATGGGCCAGGGTGTCCAGCCCCACCACGTCGGCGGTGCGGAAGGTGCCCGAACTCGCGCGGCCCAGCTTCTTGCCGGTGAGGTCGTCCACCACGTCGGGCGTGAGGCCGAACTTCTCCACCTCCTTCAGGGTCGCCAGCATGCCGGCAATACCGACACGGTTGGCGATGAAGTTGGGCGTGTCGTGCGCGCGCACGACGCCCTTGCCGAGCGTGCTCGTGACGAAAGCCTCGAGCTGGTCCAGCACCTGCGGCTCGGTGGTCGGCGTATCGATCAGCTCGACCAGGAACATGTAGCGCGGCGGATTGAAGAAGTGGATGCCGCAGAAGCGCGGCTTGAGCGCCTCGGGCAGCGCCTCGCTGAGCTTGGTGATCGACAGGCCCGAGGTGTTCGAGGCCAGGATCGCGTGCTTGGCCACATGCGGCGCTATCTTCTTGTAGAGATCGAGCTTCCAGTCCATGCGCTCGGCGATGGCTTCGATCACCAGGTCGCATTCGCCGAGCTTTGCGAGGTCGTCCTCGTAGTTGGCCTGCTCGATCAGCTCGGCGTCGGCGGCATCGCCCAGCGGCGCGGGCTTGAGCTTCTTGAGGTTATCGATCGCGCGCGTGACGATGCCGTTCTTCGGCCCTTCCTTCGCGGCGAGATCGAACAGCACCACCGGCACGCGGACATTGACGAGATGGGCCGCGATCTGCGCGCCCATCACGCCGGCGCCGAGCACGGCGACCTTCTTCACTTGAAATCTGGACATGGAATTTCCAACAAATAGATGTCTTACTGGACGCGGACCCAGGTCTGCGTGCGGCCGATGCCCAGCACCGAGCCGCGCACTTCCAGCTTCTTGCCGCCGTCGATGGGCGTGAGGCGCAGCGTGTAGCTCTTGCCGTTCTCGGGGTCGAGGATCTTTCCGTCTTCCCAGACTTCCTTGCCCTCGGCCTTCTTCGCGCCGCGGATGATCTCCAGGCCGACCAGCGGCTTGCCCTTGCGGTCGTCGGTGCATTCGTCGCACACCGCGTCCTGCTTCGCGTCCTTGCGCAGCAGCTTCTCGATGCGGCCGCTGAGCACGCCGCCCGAGTCGCTGATGCGGATCTGCGACTTGGCCTCGCTGGTCTTGTCGTCGATGCTCTGCCAGACGCCGACCGGCGTCATCTGCGCGAGCGCCGAGCCGGCCCACACCAGGGCGATTGCAGCAAGTAGGCGCTTCATGGCGTTCAGGCCAGGGCCGCGTCGGTGTTCATGAGCGGCGCGGCGCCGGCGCGCGCGGTGCGCATCAGCGTCGCGGTCTCGGGGAAGAGCTTGGCGAAGTAGAAACGCGCCGTCTGCAGCTTGGCCTGGTAGAACGGGTCGGTGTTGCCGGCCGCGATCGCGGCGAGCGCCACGCGCGCCTGCAGCGCGAATAGGTAGCCGAACACGAAGTGGCCCGCCACGCGCAGGTAGTCCACCGCCGCGGCACCGACTTCGTCGGGGTTCTGGAAGCCGCGGAAGCCCAGCTCGGTGGTGAACTTGGTGAGCTGTTCGCCCAGCACGGCGATGGGCGTGATGAACTCGCTCATCTTCTCGTTCACGCCCTCTTCCTCCACCAGCTTGGCCACCAGCTTGCCGAACTTCTTGAGCGTGGCGCCGTTGTTGCCCAGCACCTTGCGGCCCAGCAGGTCGAGCGACTGGATGGTGTTGGTGCCCTCGTAGATCATGTTGATGCGGTTGTCCCGCACGAACTGCTCCATGCCCCATTCCTTGATGAAGCCGTGGCCGCCGAAGACCTGCATGCAGGCGTTGGTCGAGATGTGGCCGTTGTCGGTGATGAAGGCCTTCACGATCGGCGTGAGCAGCGCGACCAGCTCGCCCGAATCCTTGCGCACCTTCTCGTCGGGATGGTGGTGCTCCTTGTCCAGGAGCAGCGTGCAGAAGATCTGCAGCGCTCGGCCGCCTTCGGCATAGGCCTTGGCCGTCATCAGCATCTTGCGCACGTCGGGGTGCACGATGATCGGGTCGGCGTCCTTGTCCTTGGCCTTCACGCCCGACAGCGAGCGCATCTGCACGCGGTCCTTGGCGTAGGCCAGCGCGTTCTGGAAGGCCACCTCGGTCAGGCCCAGCGACTGGTTGCCCACGCCCAGGCGCGCCGCGTTCATCATCACGAACATCGCGGCCAGGCCCTTGTTGGGCTCGCCCACCAGCGTGCCGCTGGCGGCTTCGAGCACGATCTGCGCGGTGGCATTGCCGTGGATGCCCATCTTGTGCTCCAGGCCGCCGCAGTAGATGCCGTTGCGGCTGCCGAGCGAGCCGTCGGGCTTGACGTTGAACTTGGGCACCACGAACAGGCTGATGCCTTTGCTGCCCTTGGGCGCGTCCGGCAGGCGGGCCAGCACCAGGTGGATGATGTTGTCGGCCATGTCGTGCTCGCCGGCCGAGATGAAGATCTTGTTGCCGGTGAGCTTGTAGCTGCCGTCGGGCTGCGGCTCTGCCTTGGTGCGCAAGAGGCCCAGGTCGGTGCCGCAGTGCGGCTCGGTCAGGCACATGGTGCCGGTCCATTCGCCGCTGGTGAGCTTGGGCAGGTAGGTCTTCTTCTGCTCGTCGGTGCCGTGCGCGACCAGCGCTTCGTAGGCGCCGTGCGAGAGGCCCGGGTACATGGTCCAGGCCTGGTTGGCCGAGTTGAGCATCTCGTAGATGCACTGGTTCACCACGAAGGGCAGGCCCTGGCCGCCGTACTGCGGGTCGCAGGACAGCGCCGCCCAGCCGCCCTCGACGTACTTGGCATAGGCCTCCTTGAAGCCCTTGGGGGTCTTCACCTCGTGCGTGGTCTTGTCGAGCACGCAGCCCTCCTCGTCGCCCGAGATGTTGAGCGGGAAAGTCACCTCGGCGGCGAACTTGCCGCCCTCTTCCAGCACCGCGTTGATGGTGTCGGCGTCGACCTCGGCGTGCTTGGGCAGGGCCTTGAATTCGTCGGTGACCTTGAGCACTTCGTGCATCACGAACTGCATGTCGCGAAGGGGCGGGGTGTAGGCGGGCATGGAAAGGTCTCCGGAAAAAATGAAGAGAGAAAAGGAAGTCGTGTTCAGCGCACCGGCTTGAGCCGGCGCGTCGCCGCTGCGGCGGGACCGGAAGCGGCCAGCGCCTCCGGCGTGGCGCAGCGCGCGAGGATGTTGTCGAAGCCGGCGTTGGCGCGGGCCAGCGAATCGGGCGAGCGCAGGAAGCGCGCCTCGTAGTGCAGCGCCAGGATCAGCGCGTGGATCTCGAAGGAGATCTGCTTGGCATCGGCCTCGGCGCGCACCTGCCCTTCCTCCTGCGCCTGCAGCACGGCGCGCAGCATCGCGGCCAGCCAGATGTTCACCGACTCGGCCAGCGCATCGCGCACCGGCCCCGGCCGGTCGTCGAACTCGACCGCGCCGCTGATGTAGATGCAGCCCGAGTCGATCTCGGCCGAGGTGCGCTTCATCCAGTTGGCGAACAGCGCGCGCAGCCGCGGCAGGCCGCGCGGCGCCTGCAGGGCCGGGTAGAACACCTCCTGCTCGAAGCGCGCGTGGTACTCGCGCACCACCGAGATCTGCAGTTCCTCGCGCGAGCCGAAATGGGCGAACACGCCCGACTTGCTCATGCCCGTGACCTCGGCCAGCGCGCCGATGGACAGGCCCTCGAGCCCGATCTGGGCGGCGAGGTTCAGCGCGGCATCGATGATGACGGCCTTGGTCTGCTGGCCTTTCTGGGGCGCACGGGTGGCCTTGCGAGGCGCGGCGGCGGGCATGGTGTGGGGCGATGGAATAAAACGAACGGTCGTTCTATTTTGCAGGCCTTTTACTTTCCCCTCGATGAAAGCCCGACAGCGCAGGAAGGTTATCGACCGCGCGCGGCAGCATTCGCGCACGCGGGCACGCGACCGGAGGCGCCCCGGTTGCCGGACGGTGCGCGCGTTCCAGACTCAGGCCAGCCGGCCCAGGCCGCTGACCGGCGCTTCGCGGTGATCGGCCTGCACACCGGCCGGCGCATGCACCTCCAGCCACGACACCCGGTACAGCAGCCCCAGCACCATCACCGCCCCGAAGAACTGGGAGGACTGCAGCACGTTCCACCGCGTCGCGGCGAGCAGGTTGGTCGCGCCCACGAAGGACTCGCTGGACAGCACGAACGCGATCCACAGGAAGGGCACGGTCCACGCGCCCCACGGGTGCCGCCGCAGCGCGGCGGGAAAGAGCACGGCGAAGACCGGCAACAGCATGCCGTAGTGGTGGTCCCACGCGATCGGCGATGCCAGCGTCAGGCTCAGCATGACCAGCGACAGATCCACCGCGCTCGGGCGCTTGCCCAGCTTCCAGAGCAGCACCACGCCGAGGATCAGGGCCGAAGACACCGTGGTTACCGCATGGACGATCGGATGGAAAGGCGGGAAGTCGGTGCCGGACCAGACGAGCCCGGCCCCCTGCAGGTTCACGCCGTTGGCGAGCAGCCGGTGCATCAGGCCGTTGAGGGACTGGTTGATGAAGTAGCTCTCCCCGTGCTTGCTCAGAAAGGACACGACGGGCAGGTAGTCGAAGAAGTTGCGAGGCCCGTAGACCGCGATCGCCAGCAGGGCGCAGGCACCGGTGACCCAGGTCGCGGTCCAGGCGAACTTCCATTGCCGCCGCAGCAGCGCCCAGAGGATGACGATGACCCACTGCGGCTTGATGATGCAGCACAGGGCCATCGCCAGGCCGGAGAGCCGGGGCTGGTCGCGCTGCCAGGCCAGCAGCGCGAGGCCGGCGGCCAGCGTCATGGCCGTCTGGATCTGGCCGTGGTATTCGGAGCGCAGGATCGGATAGAAGAGCGCCACGGTCAGCAGGCTCAGCGCAGTCATCACGCCGGCGGAGACCGGCGGAAACTGCAGCGCCTCGCGGCCGGACAAGTCCTGCACCGCGCCCATGAAGAGCTTGAAGAACACGACTCCGATGGCGACGAGGCTGAGCCGGGACAGGATCTTGAAGATGGCGACCACGGTGTCCGGCGCCAGGCCGAAGAGCCACTGCGGCAGGTCCAGCGGCAGCAGCGCCGTGAGCGGGTACTGGAACTTCACGTGCTGGACGAAGAAGACCGAGGGGTACAGCGGCTGGTTCGGACGCTCCCGCAGGAAGGCCGAGGCGCGCAGCATCGGCATCCACGAGTCGTCGCCGTGGTGGAAGGACAGCACGAATTTCAGGTAGCCCAGCGAGCTCTCGCGCGGCTCGCCGACAGCGAGCGCGACGATGGCGCTCGCCACCAGGCCACTCAGCAGGAAGACCAGCCACAGCCGCCACGCGGCGCTCAGCCGTTGCGCCTGCGCCGAGCGCCGCGGCAAGCCGGGGATTCCCGGCTGATGGCGCCACAGCGCAAACAGGAGCAGCGTGGAGAGAACGGTCGCGACCGCGACCAGGATCAGGATCCTCATGTCGGTGCCGAGGGGAAAAAGCTAGTGCGCCATCCAGAGCGCGAGGGCGCCGAGGCCGACCGCCAGGCGGCTGACCCAGTCCCGCGCGGCGAAGACCACCGGGTCGTCGTGCAGCGCGCCGCGCACGGCCTTGAGCCAGATGCGCATGGTCCAGAACAGGAACAGGGGGATCAGCGCCCACAGGTATTCGGGATCGCTGTAGCGCGCGAGCATCTGCCGGTCCTGCAGGTAGAGGCTCAGCAGCAGCGCCGACATCTGCCCGGCCGCGACGCCCGTGCACAGCACGAAGGTCGCATCGCCGGGGACGTAGCCCCGATCGCGCTTGAGCTGGCCGGCGTCGCCGCCGGCGGCACCGGCCGCAGTGAGCTCCACGTAGCGCTTGGCCAGCGCCAGGCTCAGGAAGATGAAGAGGGAGAAGGAGAGGATCCAGAAGGAGAGCGGCTGCCCCGTCGCCTGGGTGCCGGCCGCCACGCGGATGGTGTAGAGCGCGGCCAGCGCAAACACGTCCACCACCGCGCGCCGCTTGAGGAACACCGAGTAGGCGGTGGTCAGCGCCGCATAGACCAGCAGCACGCCCACGAAGGATGCGGGCAGCAGCGCGGCCGACAGGGTCAGCGACGCGATGGCCAGCGTGACCGACATCGCGAGCCCGGCGCTGGGCGAGATGTCGCCGGCGGCGAAAGGCCGTTGTCGCTTGCGGTGGTGGCGGCGATCCGACTCGAGGTCCAGCAGGTCGTTGAGCACGTAGATGCCCGAGGCCATCAGGCCGAAGGCCAGGAAGGCGAGCGTCGCATCGACCACCAGCGCCTGCGTCAGGTCGTGCAGCACCGGCATCAGCGGCAGGAAGACCAGCAGGTTCTTCAGCCACTGGTGCGCGCGCAGGCCGTAGAGATAGCGGCCGAGGCCGACGCGCTTCGGCTTGATCACAGCCTCCACCTCGGTCAGGCCGGCCGCGCGGCGCGCCAGGGCGCCGGAGCGGCTGACCACCACGGCCGCCTCTGCGCCTTGCCAGACCTCGAGGTCGGCCGAATGGTCGCCGGCGTAGCTGAAGGCCTTGCCGCCGGTATCGGCCAGGATGGCGGCCAGCTTGTTCGCGCCCTTGACGTTGCGCTCGCCGTCGGAGGCCAGCACGGCATCGAAGAGGCCCAGGTGCTCGGCCACCCGCCGCGCCACCTTGCCGTCGCTGGCCGTGGCCAGGATGGTGCGACGGCCCGCTTCGCGGGCACGGCGCACGAAATCCAGCACCTCGGGCCGGTACGGCAGGGTGCTCACGTCGAGGCTCGTGCGCTGCGCCACCTCGCGCTTGAAGGCGGCGCGCCCCCGCAGCAGCCAGAGCGGCAACTGCAGCAGCACGCCCGGCGAGACGCGCACCAGCTTGAGCAGCGACTCGTGCAGCGAATCGGTCGCGATCAGCGTGCCGTCGAGGTCGACGTAGAGCGGAAGGGGAGGCGCCATCTCAGCTCCTCGCCAGCACGACGACGCCGACCAGGATGATGGCGATGCCCAGCACTCGCGGGCCGGTCAAGGCCTCGCCGAAGAGCTGCCAGGCCAGCAGCGCGGCGATCACATAGCCCATGGACAGCATGGGGTAGGCGAGCGTGACGTCCACCCGCGTGAGCGCCAGGACCCAGAGCCCCGCGCTCACGAAATAGCAAAACAGGCCGACGAGGATCCAGGGCTGCGTCGCGGCGTTCCAGCCGGCCGCGAAGAGCGATGCGCCGCTGCCGAACGCCACCGTCCCGAGCGACTTGGCGCCGGCCTTGAGCATCAGCTGCGCTGCCGAATTCAGCAGCACGCCGGCGAAGATGATCGAGAACGTGGGGAAGGTCATTTGAAACTTGAGGTCTTTTTAGTTACCGCAAGTATCATGCCTTCGTATTACAACTTTCCACTTCATCGCCGAAGGGAAATCGACGAAATAGTTGACGTTCGGGCCGCAAGAAACGCTCAGGCCGGCACGAAAGTCCGGCCGAGCCCCTGAAACATCCGCGTGAAATCGCAGCTTTCCTGTGCCAGTGTCACGATCGAGGCGATCAGGCTGCTGCGGTGCTCGCCCTTGTGCATGGCGACGTAGCTCATCGGCGGCAAGGCGGGCGTCACGTCGATCAGGGTCAGGAGGCCGGCCGCGAGCAGGGGCGACAGGCAGCGGTGCGGCAGGTAGCTGACGCCGATGCCGGAGATCACCAGCCCCAGCATCGCCACCAGGTTGCTCACCACGATGGCGTCCGCCGGCTCGGCGCCTTGCGCCTTCATCCAGGCGTCGTACACGCGGCCGGTGCCGGACTGGGGGCCTTGCACCAGCATGCGGTGCTGCGCGATCTCGTGCAGCCGCAAGGGCGCGTCGGAGCGGACCAGGCCAGGCTTGCACAACCAGGCATGCTCCACCTGCCCCACGCGGACGCTGGGAATGCGCGAGTCCGAGAAGGCATCGGGCACGAAGACCAGG
The DNA here is from genome assembly GCF_057657375.1 of Variovorax sp. Soil_C_12. Taxonomy (NCBI): domain Bacteria; kingdom Pseudomonadati; phylum Pseudomonadota; class Betaproteobacteria; order Burkholderiales; family Comamonadaceae; genus Variovorax; species Variovorax sp. Soil_C_12. The sequence continues at coordinate 284,513 of NZ_JBDGIO010000004.1, forward strand.
TCCAGCTCGTCGGCCAGCACCCGGTCGCGCAACTGCGGACTGCCGTCGACGGTGGGCTCGATGATGACCTTGGGATAGGCCCGCTGGATCGCGGCGACCAGGCTCGGCAACCAGGTCATCGCCGTCAGTTCGGTGATGCCGATGCGCACGCGCCGCTCGATCACCTCCGCCTTGCTGAACTGCTCGACCGCCGCGTCCCGCTGCGCGAGCAGCTTGCCGGCCAGCACGAACATCTCCTCGCCCTTCTCGGTCAGGCGCGCGCTGCGCTGGCTGCGGTCGAAGAGCTCGGTGTCGAACAGCTGCTCCAGTTCATGCACCCGCTTGGACACCGCGGACTGGGAGGTGTGCAGCTTGTGCGCGGCCTGCGAGAAGCCGCCGAGCTGGGCGATCCAGTACAGCGCCTCGAGCTGCTTGAAGGTCATCATGGCGGCTTCAGATTACTTTTGGGAATCAAAAAAGATATAAAAAAATCGCTTTTGGAAATTCTAGGCGGCTTCCAGAATTCCCGCTATCGCGTCGCCCGACGCATTCACAACCAGGAATCCGCAGTGGCGCCTCCCACCTCCGCCTTCGACATCCATCCCGCGCCGCCGGTGGCCAGCAGCCAGCTGCGCGATGCCTTCCGCGACGTGGTCACGCCTCACATCAGCGACAACCTGCAGCGCCTCTCGGGCCTCACCGGGCTGCGCCGCTTCCATCGCAGCCGCAAGCTGGTGGGCACCGCGTACACGGTGAAGGCGCGGCCGGGCGACAACCTGCTGATCTACAAGGCGTTGGAAGACATGCAGCCCGGCCATGTGCTGGTGGTGGACGGCGCGGGCGACCCCACCAATGCGCTGGTGGGCGAACTGATCATGCTGTATGCCATCCAGCGCGGCTGTGCCGGCTTCGTGCTCGACGCCGCCATCCGCGACACCGCCGCCTTCTTCGACGCCGACTTTCCCTGCTACGCCCGCAGCGTGAGCCACCGGGGCCCGTACAAGCTGGGGCCGGGTGCGATCAACGGCCCCGTCACCGTGGGCAGCCAGGTGGTCCAGCCGGGCGACCTGGTCGTGGGCGACGAGGACGGCGTGGTGAGCTTCCCGCCGGCCGATGCCGAGCGCCTGCTCGCCGCGGTGCGCCAGACGCAGACGAACGAGAACGCCATCAAGGCCGAGATCGCCACCGGCCGGCCGGAGCAGGCCTGGCTGCGCAAAGTCCTTTCATCGCACGGCCTCTGAGCCCTTCCCCACCGTGAACACCCTGCTTTCCTCGCGCCTCGGCGCCGTCAAGCCCTCCCCCAGCATCGCGGCCAAGGCGCGCGTCGACGCGCTGCGCGCCGCCGGCCGCGGGATCGTCGACTTCACCCTCGGCGAGCCGGACTTCCCCACCCCCGCGCACATCGTCGAAGGCGCCGTCGCGGCCCTGGCGCAGGGCCACACCCGCTACACCGGCTCGGCGGGCACGCCCGCCCTGCGCGAGGCCATCGCCGCCAAGCTGGCGCGCGAGAACGCGCTCGCGTACCGCCCCGAGGAGATCATGGTGGGCGTCGGCGCGAAGAACCTGATCTTCAACGCGCTCGCCGCCACGCTGAACGAAGGCGCCGAAGTGGTGGTCCCCGCGCCCTACTGGGTCTCCTACCCCGACATGGTGCTGCTCAACGGCGGCACGCCGGTGATCGCCGAAGCCGATGCCGCCACCGGCTTCAAGCTCACGGCCGACGCGTTGCAGAAGGCGATCACGCCGCGTACGCGCTGGCTGATCCTCAACACGCCGAACAACCCGAGCGGCGCGGTCTACACGCGACAGGAGCTGGAAGCCCTCTGCGCCGTGCTGCGCATGCACCCGCAGGTGTGGTTGATGACGGACGAGATCTACGAGCACTTCGTCTACGGCGAGGCGCGGCATTTCTCGCCGCTGAACGTCGCGCCCGACCTGGCCGTGCGCTCGCTGCTGGTGAACGGCGTGTCCAAGGCCTACGCGATGACCGGCTGGCGCGTGGGCTATGCCGCGGGGCCTGTGGCGCTGGTCAAGGCCCTCACCCTGCTCGCCTCCCAGACCACCACCTGCGCCAGCGCCATGAGCCAGGCCGCCGCGGCGGTCGCGCTGAACGGGCCGCAGGACTGCGTGGCCGAGGCGCGCCGCCTGTTCGAGACGCGCCGCGACCGCATGACGGAACTGCTGGACCGCATCCCTGGCATTCGCTGCACCGCGCCGGACGGCGCCTTCTACGTCTTCCCGAGCGTCGCCGGGCTGCTGGGGCGCAAGACGCCGGAGGGCCGCGTGCTCGCCAACGATCTGGACGTCACGCTGTTCCTGCTCGACCACGCCGGCGTCGCCGCCATCGACGGCAGTTCCTACGGCATGCCGGCGCACCTGCGCCTGTCCTTCGCGACCTCCATCGACCAGATCGAGGCCGGCTGCGCGGCGATCCGCGACGCCGTCGCCCTGCTGGCCTGAGCGGCCCCTTCCATTTCCACCTTTCACGAAAGACGTCCATGAAATTCAAGCGCTCCCTCCTCCCCGCGCTGGCCCTGGTCTCGCTGTGCTCCGCGGCCCTGGCCCAGAACGACACGCTCGCCAAGATCAAGGAGAGCGGCATCATCACCATCGGCGCGCGCGACACCCAGCTGCCCTTCTCCTACAAACCCACCGGCTCCGGCGACCCGATCGGCTTCACCAACGAGATCTGCATGAAGATCGTCGACGCGGTGAAGGCCAAGCTGGCCCTGGGCAGCTTGCAGGTGCGCTACACCATCCTCACCTCGACCAACCGCATTCCGCTGCTGCAGAACGGCACCGTCGACCTGGACTGCGCCACCACCACCAACACCACCGCGCGCCAGCAGCAGGTGGGCTTCGCGCCCAGCCACTTCGTCACCAACATCACCGCGGCGGTGAAGAAGAACTCCGGCATCAACTCGCTGGCCGATTTGAAGGGCAAGACCGTGGCCACCGTGACCGGCAGCACCGCCATCCAGCTGCTGCGCGGCTATCGCAAGACCGAGAACATCGACGTGCAGGAGATCTCGGGCAAGGACACGGCCGACGCCTTCCTGCTGCTGGCCAGCGACCGCGCCGTGGCCTATATCCTCGACGACGTGCAGCTCGCGGGCCTGATCGCCAGCTCGACCGCGCCCGGCGACTACAAGATCCTGAAGGAGTCGCTGCGCCAGGAGCCCTACGGCATCATGTACCGCAAGGACGACGCGCAGTTCAAGGAGCTGGTGGACCAGACCGTTGCGGGGCTGATGAAGTCGGGCGCCGTCGACGCGCTCTATGCGAAGTGGTTCACCAAGCCGATTCCGCCGAATGGCGTGAACCTCAGCTTCCCGATGACGGAGCCAGTGCGCGAGGTCTACAAGAACCCGAACAACAAGGGCGTCTGAGTTCCCGCCCCGGCCGCGCTGCGGCTATTCGTAGCGCTTGCCGAGCGCCATGAGCTCGGGCGTACCGATCACCTCGTTGAGGCCGTCGAAGTCGAGCATCCGGTCGCGCCAGGGCTGCGTGGTCCGATGCTGGTGCAGGCTCCCGTAGTAGCCCTGCAGCGTATGCACCACCGCGCGCGCCGTGCCGCCCGGGAAGATCGCGATGCGGAAGCCGTGCGCCTGCAGCGCATCCGCATCCTGCACCGGCGTCTTGCCGCCCTCGACCATGTTGGCCAGCAAGGGCACACGGTCCGCAAAGCGCTTGCAGGCCACGGCCATCTGCTCGGGCGAGCGCAGCGCCTCGATGAAGAGCGCGTCCACGCCGCAGGCCAGGTAGGCCTCGGCCCGGTCGAGCGCGGCCTCCAGGCCTTCGACGGCAAGCGCATCGGTGCGCGCGAGGATCAGCGTGTCGGCTGAAGCCCTCGCATCGAGCGCGGCCTTGAGCTTGCCTTCCATCTCGCGCACGGGCACCACCGTCTTGCCGTCCAGGTGGCCGCAGCGCTTGGGAAAGCCCTGGTCCTCCAGCTGGATCATCGCGGCGCCCGCGCGCTCGAAGCCGCGCACCGTGCGCTGGGTGTTGAGCGCGTTGCCGAAGCCGGTGTCGGCATCCACGATCACCGGCAGCGCGACGCGCTCGCAAATGCGGGCCAGCGTGTCGGCCACCTCGGTGAAAGTGGTGAGGCCGACGTCGGAGCGGCCCAGCCGCGTGTAGGCGATCGAGGCGCCCGAGAGGTACAGCGCCTCGAAGCCGGCCTGTTCGGCGACCAGCGCGCTCAGTGCGTCGTAGACGCCGGGCGCGAGCACGATGTCGCGCGAGGCCAGCCGTGTCTTGAGGGAAATGTCATTCGCCATGGTCGTTCCTTCCTGTGTCGAGGAGCGCCGCCGCCGTGCGCGCCGCGATGGCGCCGCCGGCGACCGCGCTCAGGAGCCCGTTGCCCGAGAGATAGCCCCAGACCGCATCGCCCGAGACGCCCCCGGCCGCGCCGCCCGCGGCCAGCAGGTTGGGCATGGCGCTGCCATCCGCGCGCAGCACCCGCATGTCGGGCGCGACGTCGAGACCGCCCTGGGTGTGGAACAGCGCGCCCGTGACCTTGACCGCGAAGTACGGCGCAGCAAGAGCGCGCTGGAACACGCGGCCGTCCGGCGGCGGATCGATACGGTGCAAGGCGTCGAGCGTGGCCTGCAGCGCCGCCGCATCGCAGCCGATGCACGCGGCCAACTGCGCCACGGTGTCGCAGCGGCGCAAGGCACCGGCCGCCTCGGCCTCGCGGAAATCGGGGAACTCGCGCGCCAGCGCCAGCAGCGGCGCATCGAACACGTTCCAGGCGACGCCGCCCGGCTGGGCCAGCACCTTCACCGCGGCCTCGGAATAGCCCTGGGTCTCGTCGTGGAAGCGCCGGCCCTCGCGGTTGAGCTGCACGCCGCCTTCCATCATCACGGCCCAGGACATCAGCGCGCCCTGCGGCGTGACCCAGGAACCGTGGCCCTGGTAGCCGCCCAGGTCGCGCAGCCGCGCGCCCAGCGCCCGGCCCCAGAGGATGGCGCTGCCGTCGTTGCCCACATGCCCGCCGAAGGTGGCCTCGGCCATCTCGGGCAGCAGCTCGCGCACCATCGCCGTGTTGCCGCCGAAGCCGTTGCAGGCGAGCAGCAGGGCCTCGCAGGCGATGCGCTCTTCGCGGCCGTCGGGCCGGCGGAGGCCGATGCCGATCACGCGGTCGGCGTCGTCGAGCCACAGCGTTTCGGCCAGCGCCTGCGTCAGCACCGGAATGCCGGCCGCTTCCGTCGCCGCCTGCAAGGCCGCCATCAGCGCGGCGCCGGTCTTCTGCGGCAGGCTGTGCATGCGATGCACGCCGTGGCCCGGGTACAGAAAGCCGTCGAGCAGCGTCCACTGCAGCCCGTGGCGCGCCTGCAGCGCATCGAGCGCCGGGCCGATGGCCTCGGTGTAGGCCCGCACCAGCGCTGGTGCCGCGCGGCCGTGGGCCTTGGCCTGGATGTCGGCGGCGAAGCGCTCGGGGCTGTCTTCGACGCCGCGCTCGCGCTGCACGCGCGTGCCGGGCGCGGGAATGAAGCCGGATGACAGCGCCGTCGAGCCGCTCGGCTGTTCATCGCGCTCCAGCACCACGCAGTCGACGCCGGCGTCGTGCAGCATCAGCGCCGCCGTGAGCCCGCAGGCCCCCGCCCCGACGATCGCGACGGGGGCCTGCGCCTCGGCGTCGATCCGCGCCGCGCGCTGCACGCGGCGCAGCGGCGCCTCCGATTCTTGCGTCATGCGAGCCGCTGCACGAAGCCCGCGCAGTCCATCACCTCGGCCACGTTGCGCATGTCGGCCAGCGAGGTCTGGTGCCGTTCCTCGCCGAAGGCCGCGCACCCGTCGGCGAGCACCAGCGTGCGGTAGTCGCGCATATGGGCATCGCGCACCGTGCTGGCGACGCCGCCGTTGGTGACGATGCCGCACACGGCCACCGTCTCGATGCCCGCGCGGCGCAGCAACCAGTCGAGTTGGGTGTTGAAGAACGCCGAGTACGCGACCTTGCAGACCGTGACGTCGACCAGGCCGGCGAGCGCGTCGACGTTGGCCTGCCCCCAGCTGCCGGGTGCGAAGTCGCCCTTGCGCAGGAAGGGCCGCAGGGCCTTGAGGTGCGGCGAGATCATGGGCTCGCCGTCCGCGCCGGGCCACAGCGTGAACTGGCTCGCGGCGACCATGCCACCGCCGGCCTTGAGCGAACGCGCCACGGCGGCCGCGCGTGCCGGCAGCGGGGCCGCCGCCGGGTTGCTGTCGCCGCCGCGCGCATAGGCGCCTTTGGGGTCCATGAAGTCGTTCTGCAGATCGATGACGACCAGCGCGGTCTTCGCGGCCGCGATGCGGGCATCCCCGCTCATGCGAGCCTCACCAGCAGGTTGCCGAAGGCATCGACCTCGGCCTGGAAGCCGGGCTCGAGCCACACGGTGGTGTCGGCCTGCTCGAGGATCGCCGGCCCTTCGATGCGCGTGCCCACCGGCAACGCCAGCCGCGCGAAGCGCACCGCCTCGTGCCAGTGCCCCTGGTGGAACACGCGCTGCGTGCCCAGCGGCGCCACGCTGCCCTCCCCTTCCGGCGCAAGCACGGCCAGGTCGAACTTGGGTCGCACGCCGATGCGCGCATAGCGCAGGTTCATCACGCGAATGCCGATGCCCTTCAGCACGCGCCCGAAGGCGACGGCATAGGCAGCCTCGAAGGCACCGCGGATGCCCTCGCGCGTCAGCGCTTCGGCGCCGGGCAGCGGCACGGGCAGCGTGTGGGTCTGGCCGGCGTAGAGCATGTCGAGAGCGACAACCTCGCGCACCTGCTCGAAACGCACGCCGGCCGAGTCGAGGCGCTGCTGGCACCCCTCGGCCAGCTCGGCGACCCGCTGCCGCAGGGCCTCGACGTCGAGATCGTCCAGCGGGCGGTTGAGGGTCTGCACCGCGTCGTGCCGCATGTCGGCGATCACGCAGCCCAGCGCCGAGGTCACGCCCGGATAGCGCGGCACGATGCCAATCGCCACGCCGACCTCGCGCATCATCGCGCACACATGCAGCGCGCCGCCGCCACCGAAGGGCATGTAGGCAAAGCGGCGCGGGTCGTGGCCGCGCTCGATCGACACCAGCCGGATCGCACCGGCCATGCGCGCGTTCGCGACCGTGAGGATGGCTTCCGCCGCGGCATGCACCTCCAGCCCCAGCGGCTTCGCCACGTGCATCTCGATCGCCTCGCGTGCCTTGCCGGCATCCAGCGCCGCCAGCAGCCCGCCGCCCAGCGGCCGGTCGGCGGCGATGCGGCCCAGCAGCACATTGGCATCGGTCACGGTGGGCCGCAGGTTGCCGCGGCCGTAGCAGGCCGGCCCCGGCACGCTGCCGGCCGACTCGGGGCCCACCTGCAGCATGCCGCTGGCGTCCACCGAGGCGATGGAGCCGCCGCCGGCGCCGATGGTCTCGATCTGGATCATGGGCGAGCGAATCACCATGCCGAAGTCGATCGCGGTCTGCGCCGCAAGCGCCGCCTCGCCGTTGGCGATCAGCGAGACGTCGAAGGAAGTGCCGCCCATGTCGCCGGTGATCGCGTTCGGGAAGCCCGCGGCGCGCGCGATCTCGGCGCAGGCGATCACGCCGGCTGCCGGCCCCGACAGCGCGGTGCGCACCGGCAGCTCGCCGGCGGTGGCGCGCGACATCACGCCGCCGTTGCTCTGCACCACCAGCAGTTCGCCGCTGAAGCCCTGGCCGCGCAGGTCGGATTCGAGCCGTTCGAGGTAGTTGCCCACCACCGGCTGCAGCGCGGCATTGAGGGTGGCGGTGGAGCAGCGCTCGAACTCGCGGATCTCCGGCAGCACCTCGGCAGCCGAGGTCACATGCGCGTTCGGCCAGAGCGCGCGCACCGCGGCGACCGCGCGCCGCTCGTTCTCGGGATTGGCGTAGGTGTTGATGAAGAAGACGCAGATCGCCTCGCAGCCCTCGGCCAGCAGCGCGCGCGCCTCGTTGCGCACCTGGGCCAGGTCCACCGGCGTGTGGATGCTGCCGTCGGCCAGCACGCGCTCGTCCACCTCGCGCCGCAGCCGGCGCGGCACCACCGGCACGAAGCTGCCGCGCAGGCCCCAGGTCTGCGGCCGGTCGCGGCGGCGCATCTCCAGCACATCGCGAAAGCCGCGCGTGGTGAGGATGCCGGTCTTCGCCACCTTGCGTTCGAGCAAGGCATTGGTGCCGACGGTGGTGCCGTGCACGATGGTCGCGATGGCCGCGGCCGAGTCGGCCACGCCGGCCATGCCATTCATGAAGCCGCGCGCTTCCTCGCCGCGGGTCGAGGGCACCTTGACGATGCGGGCCGTGCCCTTGGCCTCGTCGAGCACGAAGAGGTCGGTGAAGGTGCCGCCCACGTCGACGCCGACCACCAGCGCGCCGCCGGCTTTCTGGTTTTGTGCTGTCATTCGCTTTCTTTCCGGCCGGTGGCTTCGGCGCTCACGTAGCCCATGTCCCGGTCCCATTCGCGCTGCTCGGGGCGGCGCTCGGCCGGGGCGCCCCAGCCGCCGCCGCCCGGCGTCTCCAGGCGCACGCGCTCGCCGCGCGCGAGCCGGATGCCGCGCATCTTCGACACCATGGGCGGTATGTGCCAGGTGCCCTCGTTCTCGTAGCGGAAGACGTTGAGCGCGCCCGGGCCGCCGCCTGCGATGCCCTTGGGCGGCGAGCTGCCGCGCTCGCCGAAGACGAAGACCTCGGCGTCCTTCTCCAGCAGCTCGATCTCGTAGACCGCGCCCAGGCCGCCGCGGTGCTGGCCGTCGCCGCCCGAATCGGCGCGCAGCGACCATTCGGTGAAGCGCACCGGGTACGCGGCCTCCAGGATCTCCAGCGGCGGAATGGTCGCGGTGGAGATCGGCGCATTGCCATGCGACAACCCATCGCCGCCCGAATGGGCCCCGTGGCCGCCGCCGAAGAAGCTGAACATCACCCAGCGCTGGCCCTCGCGCCCCGCGTCGCTGCGGTGGCCCGCGATCGACAGCGCATTGATGGTGCCGTAGGCCTGCGCCACGGCGCGCTTCGGATCGGCCTGCGCGGCGGCGCTGAAGATCACGTCGATCATGCGCAGGATCGTTTCCGTGTAGCCGCCCATCGGGCGCGGCCGCTCGGCGCTGATCACCAGGCGGTCGGGGATCTCGAAGTCCACCGCGTCCAGCACGCCGGCATTGGCCGGCACGTCCGGGAACAGGTGCTTGAGCGCGACGTAGCAGGCTGCCACCGCGGTCGCGCGCGAGATGTTGACCGGCCCCGCGCACTGCGGCGAGCTGCGCGAGAAGTCCAGCCGCAGCCGGTCGCCCGCCACCGTCATGTCGAGTGCGATGGTGAGCGGCTCGGGGGTGATGCCGTCGTTGTCCAGCAGGTCCTCGAAGCTGTAGCGGCCGTCGGGCAGCGAGGCGATGTGCGAGCGCATCAGCTTGAGCGCGCGGCTTCGCAGCTCGCCCATGGCTTGCAGCACCAGGGCATCGCCGTACTCGTCGAGCAGGCCGTGCAGCCGCTTGGCACCCAGGTCGAGTGCGGCCAGCTGGCCGTTGAGGTCGCCCCACAGGCTCTCGGGCAGGCGTGTGTTGGCGCGCAGGATGGCGAGCACGTCGGGGTCGAGCTGGCCTGCGCGCACGATGCGCACCGGCGGGATCTGCACCGCCTCCTGCCAGCACTCGGTGGCGGCCGGGTTGTAGTTGCCGGGCACCGCACCGCCCACGTCGTGCCAGTGCGCAGCCGAGGCCATGTGGCAGTAGAGCTTGCCGTGGCGGAAGAAGGGCCGCACCAGCTTGAAGTCGTTGGCGTGGGTGCCGCCCTCGTAGGCGTCGTTGCTGATCCAGATATCGCCGTCCTGCATGCCGCCGCGCGCCGCGGCCACCTTCGCCGTCGCGCGCACGGCGAAGGCCATGGCGCCGACGAACACCGGCAGGCCCGACTTGCCCTGCACCAGCGTGTCGCCGGACTGCGCGTCGTAGAGGCCGTGGCAGGCGTCGTGCGCCTCGGCAATGATGGGGTTGAAGGCGCTGCGGTAGAGCGTGGCGTCCATCTCGTCGGCCACCTGCTCGAGGCGGCCGCGCAGCACGGCGAGGGTGACGGGGTCGAGGGTGGGGTCGCTCATGTCGAAGCCTTGTCGGGTTGGTCCTTGAAGCGCCGGCGCAGCTGCGCGAGCAGGCCACCGGCACGCACCATCTCCATCAGGAAAGCCGGCACCGGCTCACAGGCGAGCACGCGGCCATCGGCGCTGCGCACGGCCGGTTGGTCGACGTCCAGGGAGACCTGCTCACCCTCCTGCAGCGACTCGGCCTCGGCGCAGGTCAGCAGCAGCAGCCCGAGGTTGAAGGCGTTGCGGAAATACAGGCCGCTGTACGAGGGTGCGATCACGGCCGCCACGCCCAGCTGCACCAGCACCGCCGCGGCCTGCTCGCGCGAGGAGCCGATGCCGAAGTTGGGGCCGGCCACGATCACGTCGCCCGGCCGGACCTCGCGCGCGAACTCCGGGCGCACGGCTTCGAGGCAGTGCTGCGCAATGACGTCGATGCCGTGCTTCATCGCATGGCCGGGGGCGAGCGCATCGGTGTCGATGTCGGCGGGGAGGCGCCAGACGCGATGGATCATGCGAGCACCTCTCGCGGATCGGTCACGCACCCGCGCAGCGCCGACGCGGCCACGGTGTAGGGGGAGCCCAGGTACACCTGCGCATTGGGCGAGCCCATGCGGCCCTTGAAGTTGCGCGCGGTGGTGGAGATCACGGTGACATCGCCGATCGGATCGCCGTAGCCGGAGCAGGCGCCGCAGGCCGTCGGGTACAGCTCGGCGCCGGCGTCCAGCAGGGCCTGCAGCACACCCTCCTCGCGCGCCCGTTCCTGATCGCGCAGGCTGGCGGGCGCCACGATCAGGCGCACGCCGGCGGCCACCTTGTGCCCACGCAGCACCTGCGCGGCGGCGCGCAGGTCGTCGAGCTTGGCTCCGGTGCAGGCACCGATGTAGGCCACGTCGATCGCAGTGCCGGCATCGCGGCTCACGCCGTGTGCATTGGCCGGGCTGTGCGGCGCCGCCACCTGCGGCTCCAGCGCGGCGGCGTCGAAGCGGTGCAGCTCGAAGTCGGCATCGGCATCGGTGAACCAGGGTGCAGTGTCCACCGCCGGCACGCCGGCCTCGGCCAGGAAGGCGGCGGTGGTCGCATCGGGTGCGATCAGCCCGGCCTGCGCGCCCAGCTCGGCGCTCATGTTCGACAGCGTCATGCGCTCCTGCATCGACAGCGCCGTCACCGCCGGCCCGCAGAACTCCACCGCCTGGTAGCGCCCGCCGTTCATGCCGAAGCGGCCGATCATCGACAGCATCATGTCCTTGGCCGTGACGCCGGCCGGCAGGGCGCCGTCCCACCACAGGCGGATGGTCTCGGGCACGCGCAGCCAGATCTGCCCGGTGACGACCACGCCCAGCATCTCGGTGCTGCCCACGCCGAACATGTAGGCACCGAAGGCGCCGCCGGTGGGCGAATGCGAATCGCCGCCCACGCACAGCATGCCGGGCCGGATATGGCCATGCTGCGGCACCACCACGTGGCAGATGCCCTGGCTGTCGTAGACATGGGGCAGCGCCTGGTCGCGTGCCCAGTCGCGCGCGATGCGCACGATGCGGCGCGAGTCCTCGTCGCGCTCGGGCACGTAGTGGTCCATCACCAGCACCACGCGCGACTTGTCCCAGAGCTCGGCGCCCAGCTCCTCGAGCATGGGCTGGAGCCGGCGCGGGCCGGAGGAGTCGTGGAACATCGCGAGGTCCACGCCGCAGCTCACGATCTCGCCGACCGCCACCTGCGCGCGGCCGCAGGCGCGGGCGATCAGCTTCTGCGCCAGCGTCTGCGGCGCACGGGCGGCGGCGGTCATTCCGGCTTCGCTCCGGAGAACTTCACGACCTTGCCCCAGCGCACGATCTCGCTCTGCACGAAGGCCGAGAACTGCTCGGGCGCATTGCCCACGGGGATCGCGCCCTCGGTCTCCAGGCGCCTGCGCATCTCGGGTTGCGCGATGGCCTGCCGGGCGGCGTCGCTGATGCGCTTCGCCAGCTCGGGCGGCAGGCCGCCCGGGCCGAAGAGGCCGAACCAGGCGCTGGACTCGTAGCCGGGCAGCGTCTCGGCGATGGCCTGCACCTCGGGCAGCGAAGGCAGGCGCTTCGCCGTCGTCACGCCCAGCGCCTTGAGCTTGCCGGCCTTGATATGCGCCTGCACGTTGCCCACCGCCGCGAACATCAGCTGCACCTGGCCGGCGAGCACGTCTTGCACGGCCGGCGCGGTGCCGCGGTAGGGGATGTTCACGATGAAGGTGTTCGACTGCATCTTGAAGGCATCGCCCGCCATGTGCAGCGAGGAGCCGATGCCGCCGATCGCGAAATTGAGCTGGCCCGGCTTGGCCTTGGCCAGCGCGATCAGCTCGCGCACGTTGTTGGCCGGCACCGAGGGATGCGCCACCAGCACCGAGGGCGAGGTCGCGACGCAGGTCAGCGCGCTGAAGTCCTTCACCGGGTCGAAGGGGAGCTGGGGGTAGAGCGTGGCGTTGATCGCGTGGCTGGTGAAGCTCATCAGCAGCGTGTTGCCGTCGGGCGCCGCCTTGGCCACCGCCTCGGCCGCGATGTTGCCGCCGGCGCCGGGCCGGTTCTCGACGATCACCGGGCGGTTCAGCACCGGCCCCATGCTGGCGGCCAGGGTGCGCGCCAGCGTGTCGGTGGAACCGCCGGCCGGCGCGCCGACCAGGATGCGTACCGGGGCGCCGCCGATCTGGGCGCGCGCGGCGCCCGCCAGCACGGCGGCGGCGGGCGCGATGAGGAGGTCTCGACGTTTCATGGATGTGTCTCTTCGTTCGTAAACGCAATGGGCTCAGAGCCCGAGGTAGGCGCGCCGCAGCTCGTCGCTCGCGAGCAGCGCCTGCGGCTCGCCGGAGAAGCGCACGCTGCCGTTCTCCAGCACATAGGCGCGATCCGCGATCTCCAGCGACTGGCCCACGTTCTGCTCGACCAGCAGCACCGCGAGGCCGTCGTCGCGCAGCTGGCGGATCAGGGAGAACATCTCTTCCACCAGCAGCGGCGACAGGCCCAGCGAGGGCTCGTCGAGGATCAGCAGCACCGGCTCGGCCATCAGGCCGCGGCCGATGGCGAGCATCTGCTGCTCGCCGCCGCTCATGGTCCCGGCCTGCTGGGCGAGGCGCTCCTTCAGGCGCGGGAAGATCGCGAACACGCGCTCGAGGTTGAGCGCGCGGCGCTCGCGGGCGCGGGTGAAGGAGCCGAGCTCCAGGTTCTCCAGCACGCTGAGGTTGGGGAACACCTTGCGCCCTTCGGGCACCTGGATCAGCCCGGCCTTCACCACCTCGCGGTAGTGCGCGCCGCTCAGGTCCTGCCCGTCGAAACGCACCGTGCCGCTCCAGGCCGGGCAAAGGCCGCAGACCATCTTGTTGAGCGTGGACTTGCCGGCGCCGTTGCTGCCGAGCAGCGCCACCATCTCGCCGGCGCGCACCTCGAGGTCGACGCCGCGCAGCACCTCGGTGCGGCCGTAGCCGCCGCGCAGGCTCTTGATGTCGAGGAGCGCGGTCATTGGAGTACCTTCGCCTTGGGAGCGCCCCTGCCACTCATGCCGCCACCTCCACCGGCGCGCTGGCCTTGCGCAGGCGCGCCGCCGTGCCATGGCCCAGGTAGGCCTCGACCACCTGCTCGTTCGAGGTGACCTGCTGCGGATTGCCTTCCGCGATCAGCCGCCCCTGCGCCAGCACCCACACGTGCTCGGCGAGATGCATCACGGCCTGCATGACGTGCTCGATCATCAGCACGGTCACGCCGCTGTCGGCGATGCCACGCACCACCGGCATCATCTCGGCGATCTCCTGCGGGTTGAGTCCGGCCAGCACCTCGTCCAGCAGCAGCAGGCGCGGCCGGGTGGCGAGCGCGCGCGCCAGCTCCAGGCGCTTGCGGCCGGCGACGGTGAGATCGGAGGCCGGCTTGTCCAGCTGCGGCGCCAGGCCAACCTGCTGCGCCACCTGCTCGGCCTGCGCCAGCGCAGCCGCGCGGCTGCGCTCGTGCAGGTGCGCACCGACCGCGATGTTCTCGCGCACCGTCTGGGCGGCGAAGGGCTTCACGATCTGGAAGGTGCGGGTCATGCCCAGCAGTGCGTTGCGATGCGGCTCGCGGCCGGTGATGTCCTGGCCGGCGAAGCGCACCGTGCCGCTGTCGGGCCTGAGGAAGCCCGACATCAGCGCGAACAGCGTGGTCTTGCCCGCGCCGTTGGGCCCGATCAGCGCGCACAAGCGGCCTTCGGGCACGGCCAGGCTCACGTCCTGCACCGCCTTCAGCCCGCCGAAGGAACGCGAGATGCCGGACAGCTGCAGCAGCGGCTCAGCCATGCCGGCCCCCTTTCCACAGCCGGCGTACCGACAGCCCCAGGCCGGCGATGCCGCGCGGCAGGAAGATCACGATCAGCACCAGCACCACGCCGTAGATCACCATGTTGATGCCCGGCAGCTCGCCGAACAGGTTGCGCGTGAGGTCGGCCAGCACGTGCAGCACCACCGCGCCCAGCACCGGCCCCCACAGCGTGCCCATGCCGCCCACGATGGCCGCGACCAGCGCCTCCACCGAGGTGGAGGCGCCATAGGCAATACCCGGATCGATGTACTGGAACACCTGCACGTAGAAGGCGCCGGCCGCGCCCATGAAGGCGCCCGACAGGCCGATGGCCGCGAGCTTGATGCGAAAGGGATTCACGCCCACCGCGCGCGCCGCGTCCTCGTTGTCGCGCACCGCCTGCAGGTAGGCGCCGAAGCGGCTGCGGCGCAGCCACCAGCTCAGGAGCAGCGCGGCGACCACGAAGCCCAGCACCAGCCACAGGTAGCCGCTGCGCGAGCCGAACTGCAGGTTGGCCGCGGACTCGCGCAGCGGCACCATCAGCCCGACGCCGCCGCCGGTGAAGGGCACCGACAGCGCGAGGATTCGGAAGACCTCCGCGAAGGCCAGCGTGACCAGCGCGAAGTAGGAGCCCTTGAGCCCATAGCGAAAGCTCAGGGCACCGACGAAGAGGCCCGCCAGCGCGGCGCCGAGGATGGCCAGCGCCAGCGCGGCCCAGGCATTGATGCCGCCTTGCAGCTGCGCGATGGCCTGGATGTAGGCCCCGGTCCCGAAGAAGAGCGCATGCCCGAAGGAGAACTGCCCGCCGAAGCCGCCGAGGATGTTCCAGGCCTGCGCCAGCAGGGTGGCGTAGAGCGCCATCATCACGAAATTGAGCACGGTGCCCGAGCGGGTGAGAAACGGCACGCAGGCCACCAGCACGGCGAACAGCGCGATCAGTGCGAGCTGGCGCCCGCCTTGCTTGCCGAGATCGCTCATTGGGCAACCTCCGCGCTGCGCGCTGCGGTGCTATTCGACTTGGGAGCGGCCCGGCGTCTCATGCCCGCGCCCCGAACATGCCCTCGGGCCGGAACAGGACCACGCCGATGAAGATCGCGAAGATGCCGATCTGCCCCAGCGACTCGCCGAGGTACAGCCCGCCCAGCGACTCCACCACGCCCACCAGCAGGCCACCGACCAGCGCGCCGACGAAGCTGCCCATGCCGCCCAGCACCACGATGGTGAAGGCCACCAGCACGAAGCCGCTGCCCACCTGCGGGTTCACGTAGTACGCCGGCAGCAGGAAGCAGGCCGCCGCGCCCAGGCAGGCCAGGCCGATGCCGAAGCTCATGGCATAGACATGGTCGACGTCGATGCCCATCAGCTTGGCGCCCTCCTTCTCCTTGGCCACCGCGCGGATGGCGCGGCCCAGGTCGGTGCGGCCCATGATCCAGAACAGCAGCGCCGACACCACCAGCGCGCCCGCGAAGGCCACCAGCTTCGGCACCGCAATCATCGCGGGACCGATCGCGACGGTGCTGAGCGAGTAGGCCGTGTCGATGTTGCGCGTGTCGGACTTGAAGAAGATCAGCGCCAGGTTTTCCATCACGATCGCGATGCCCAGCGTGGCCAGCAGGATGTTCTCGTCCTTGCCGTGGCCGGCACGGTTGATCACGATGCGCTGCAGGCCGTAGCCCAGCGCGAACATGCCGGGCACCACGACGGGCAGCGCGAGATAGGGATCGATGCCCAGACGCTCCTTGAGGAAGTACACCGCGTACAGCGCCAGCATCAGGCAGGCGCCGTGCGCGAAGTTGATGATGTGCAGCACACCGTAGATCAGCGTGAGGCCGAGCGCGATCAGCGCGTAGACGGCGCCGGTCGTGAGGCCGTTGAGCACGGAGGGGAAGAGGATGCCGAAGTCGAGCACGGTCGGGTTTCCGTATTACCCCCTCTCCCAGAGGGAGAGGGGACCAGACAAGGCGAGTCCCATCTTCATGCCTTCATCGGAAACACCGGCTCCACCTCGCGGTAGTCCCGCGGAATGATCACCTTGATGTCGTTCTTCACCACCTGCGTCATCAGCGGCTGCGCCCCCTCGTTCTGCCCGTTGACGAAGCGCGTCGGCCCGTACGGCATCATGTGATCGGAGAACTTGCTCTTCTCCAGCGCATCGATGAGCGCCGCGCGCTCCGCCGACTTCGCGCGCTCCAGCGCA
This sequence comes from Variovorax sp. Soil_C_12, assembly GCF_057657375.1. NCBI lineage: Bacteria > Pseudomonadati > Pseudomonadota > Betaproteobacteria > Burkholderiales > Comamonadaceae > Variovorax > Variovorax sp. Soil_C_12. The sequence continues at coordinate 301,007 of NZ_JBDGIO010000004.1, forward strand.
TCGGCCAGCAGCCACATCGCGGTGTAGGTCATGAACACCTCGTAGCTGAAGAACTGCCCCTTGGCCTCCACCCGCTTGCGCAGCTCGTGCGAGCGCTTGTCCTTCGGGTTGAACCAGTGGTTGCAGTCGATGATGCCGTTGGCCGCGTCCGGGAACTCCTTCACGAACTTGTAGCTCGAGGCCGCCCCGCCCAGCACCGAGAAGATGGCCTTGGGCGCCACCTTCTGCTGCTGCATGGTGCGCACCAGCAGCGCGTACTCGTTGTAGTAGTTGGCGGGGATCACGATGTCGGGGTTGACCGACTTCATGCGCAGCACGATGTTGTTGAAGTCGCGCGTCGGGTTGGCGTGCTTCACCACCTCCTTCACGTCGAAGCCGTAGCCCGGCAGCTCGCGCGACAGCAGCTGCGCGGTGCCGGCGCCGAACAGCGACTCCTCGTGGATGATCATCACCGTCTTGGCCGGGCTGCCCGCGGCCTTGTTGAGCACCAGGAGATTGGCCATCGCCACCTCGGTGGACTTCTTGTAGCCGGGGCCGAAGCGGAAGGTGTTCTTCAGGCCGCGCTCGACGATCTGGTCGGCCACGCCCACGTCCACCACGTGCGGCAGGTTGTACTTGGCCGCCGCCTGCGTGGTCGCCAGGCAGATCGCGGAGGCGTAGGCGCCGACGATGGCCGCGACGCCGGCCTCGTTCATCTTCTCGACCTCGGCGGTGCCGGCCTGCGGCTGCGACTGGGCGTCACCCAGCAGCGCCTCGATCTGCGCGCCGCCCAGCGACTTGATGCCGCCGGCCTTGTTGATGTCCTCGATGGCCAGCTGCGCGCCGAGCCGGCATTGCTGGCCCGAATAGGCGAGCGGCCCGGTCACCGGATGCAGCACGCCGACCTTGACGGTCTTCGGCTGCGCGCCGGCCACGAGCGGGAAGGCGACGGCGGAGGCCATCGCAGCGGACTGCGACATGAAACGGCGGCGATTCGGCATGGGGCTTTTCCTTCTGCTTAGTTGAATGGGGCGGACACGTCCTTGCTGACCCACACCTTGGCGTCGATGCTGCCCACGCGGGACAGCTGCATCTCATAGGCGTAGCGATCGGGCCGGTAGAAGCCGTGCAGCCACTGCACGGGCCGCTCGTCCTGGTCGTAGACCAGGCGGCGCACGGCCAGGAGGGCCGAGCCGACCGAGATTTCGAGATGCTCGGCCAGCACGTTGTCGGCCAGGCGCGCGGAAATGGTCTGGTGCGCGCGGCCGACCCTGACGCCGGCCTCCTCCAGCAGCACCAGGATCGGCTTCTTGGCGAGCTCGCGGCGGCCGAAGCGCCGCCCCACGTCGCCCGGCACGTAGGTGGTGATGTGCGACAGCGGCCCCTCGCGCGTCGAGCGCACGCGCACCGCCTTCTGCACCGCCTCGCCGAGCTGAAGCTGCAGCGCCTCGGCCACCTGGCTGGAGGCGCACACGGTCGCCACGTCGATCACCTTGACCGACGTGCGCAGGCCCATGGTGACCAGGTTCTCCAGCAGGCCGTGCAGGTTGGCACGGGTCTGGCTTTCTCCCTCGCGCGGCTCGGCCGCCGCGGCCGGCGGCAGCGGGCGGGTGCGGCGCCCGGGGTTGCGCGAGATCAGGCCTTCGGACGACAGCCGCTCCAGCGCGCGCCGCACCGTGACGCGCGCCACGCCGAACTGCTCCATCAGCGACAGCTCGCCCGGCACGCCGTCGGCGAAGCGCCCTTCCTCCAGCTGCTCGCGCAGCACCAGGTAGATCTGGTGGTACTTGGGCAAGGGCATCTGCGACATGGACGGGATCGTTGAACACTTCGAATGTTCTGTCAATGGGACATTTGGAGCCGCCATTCGACGAAACTCCCGCCGGCACCGCGCTTCCGCTAAGCTCGTTGGCGACAAGGAGTTGCGATCCATGATCAAAGTGCTGCTGGCGCCGGCCATGGCCCTCATCGTTCTTGCCTCGGGCTGCGCGAGCGGCCCGGGCACGGGCCCGCAGCCGCCCATTGCGCGGGCGACGCAGGCGACGCAGGCCGAGGACCTGGCCGACTTCGAGAAGGCCGGCCTGCTGGTCAAGCAGCGCAAGCCCGCGGAAGGCCTGCGGGTGCTCGACGGCCTGATCGGCCGCTTCGAGGCCCGCTACCGCGACAGCAAGGCGCGCATCTACAGCGCGCGCACGCGGGCCGAAAGCCTCCACTACATGGTCCAGGCGGCGAACGATCGCCAGAGCGCGATCGACGTCGGCCCGACCTGGAGCCATGCCGAGTACCTCAAGGGCTATGCGCTGGTGGAGCTCGAGCGCATCCCCGACGCGCGCCGCGCGCTCGAGCGCGCGATCGAGCTCGCGCCGGCCAACGCCCAGTTCCGCTCCGAGCTCGGCCACACCTACCAGATCGACAAGAGCTGGACGAAGGCGCTCGAAGTCTTCACCGAGGCCGAGCGCGCGACCGCGTTCTCCCTGGACGACGAGAAGGTCCGCCACCAGACCCGCGCCCTGCGCGGCCAGGGCTTCGCGCTGATCGAGATGGGCCGCCTGGAAGAGGCCGAGGCGCGCTACCGGCGCTGCCTTGCGCTCGATGCGAACGACCAGGTGGCACAGATGGAGCTACGGCTCATCGAGAGCCTGCGTGCGCGCGGCCGCATGACGCTGCCGGGACGGCCGACGCCGCTGTGAGACGCGAACGTGGCGGGCCCGGCCACGAAGCCGTCACTGCCAGTTCGGGTGCAATGAGCTGATGAGCTTGTTGCAGTCGCCGCGCGTGAGGACGGCGAGCGCATTCCTCTCGCGTGGGGTCAGGTTCCGCAGCACGAAGGAATCGGCCAGGTCCTCCGCCATGCGCGGCGAAAGGTAGCGTTGCGAGCGGGCGGCGGCGACCAGCGCGGCGCGGATCTCGGCGGGCGGCGCCGTCTTCTCGACGAATCCGCTGGCGCCCCACCGGATCGCCTCCCGCAGCATGTGCGGCGAATGCATGTCGCTGATCAGCACGACGCGCACTCCGGCCGCCATCATGCGGAGCAATTGCATGAATGCGCGCAGCCCCTGCGGACCGAGGGCCGGATCCACCAGCGCGATGCAGTCCCCGGCCTCCATGCAGCAGGCGAGCAATCGGTCCGTGGTGGGCGCCGAGCACCCGAAAGCGAGGCCCTCGGTGCCGCTCACGAGCGATTCGAGGCTGCACAGAAGCGCGGGCGAGGCGACGCCGATGATGACCGTCACTGCGCGGTCGGCCTCCGCCGCGTCTTCTTCGCCCGCAAGCGACGCAAAGAGAGCCGGACCCTGGAACGACACCCCGCCGCCCGGGATTTCGGCAGACCGATCGTTCATTGCATTGCTCCTGCGTTCTTCAGCTTTGCACGTGGCACGAGGCCTGCACGCTGGGCCACCCGTATTCGCGGCCCGTCAGTGCGCGCGCAAGAAGGTAATTGTTCAGCGCGCGTGCGCTCAAGCCGTCCATGTGCACCGTGCCGCTGGCATCGCAGGGAAACGACAGGGCGCGGCCCGTGCCGCTGAGAGAGGGAAAGCGCAGCTCGAAGGCGGACTGTGCAACGGATGAATCGGGGGCGGCGTGCATGGCGGTGTCGTCTTGGTTCATTGCAATGAAGCGGCTCCAGGAAACAAGGTCTTGCGCCTCACGCAGGATGGCGTTCGCGCAGAGCGGTCTCGATGCAGGCGAGGAGGTCTTCCGGACGGAAAGGCTTTGTGAGAAAGCAGGTCACGCCCGTCTCCAAGGCGCGCACGCACGCCTGTTCGTCGGAGTAGGCGGTGATCAGGATCGTGGGAATCGGGGTGCCGGAGGAGACCAGGTGGCTGCACAGCTCGAGCCCGGTCATCCCCGGCATGCGCATGTCGGCGACGAGGCACCGAATGGCGCACGTGCCCTTCGATTGCAGGAAGCTCTCGGCCGAGTCGAAGGTGGCGGAGGACAAGCCGGCGGAGTCGAGCAGGTCCTTCGTGGTCTCGCGAACCGACGCATCGTCGTCCACGATCGCTACGGTCGGTTGGTTGGGCATCTGGATTTTTTGGCGGGTCTTGAGCATTGGCGCAAGACTAGGCCGATCGCGCGCGCAAGGCCATTGCACATGCGTCGCGCGCTCTACGACTTTGGTTTAGACGGTTAGGGCTTCGGGGTGGAGAGACCCAGCGTGTCCGCAATGCGCACGAGCTGCGCCAGGGAGGTCGTCTGCATCTTGCGCATGATCTGCCCGCGGTGGACCTTGACGGTGGCCTCGCTGATGCCCAGCTCGGCCGCGATCTGCTTGTTCACACGGCCGGCACTCACCAGCGCCATGACTTCGCGCTCCCGCTGGGTGAGCGCGGCGTAGCGTTGCCGCAGCGCCGCAACGAGCGCCCTTTCGCGGCGCTGCGTGCGGTGCCGCTCGATCGCGGCATCGATCGCATCGAGCAGCTCCTGGTCGCGGAAGGGCTTGCTCAGGAACTCGACGGCGCCGGCCTTCATGGCGCGCACCGTCATCGGAATGTCGCCGTGCCCGGTGATGAAGATCACCGGCAGGTCGACGCCTGCCCGCGGGAGCTCTTCCTGGAAGCTCAAGCCGCTGGCGCCGGGCAGCCGCACGTCGAGCACCAGGCAGCCGGGCGCGTCCGGGCGCTGCGCCTGCATGAACTCCTGCGTCGAGGCGAAAACCCGCACGTCCATGCCGACGGAGGCGAGGAGATCCTGGAGGGCCTCGCGCATCGCCAGGTCGTCGTCGACCACGAAGACGACGGGCCGCTCGGTTGCCACTACGGCTCCCGTTGCCCGACCGGCAGCGAAAACTGGAACACGGCGCCGTGAGGCAGGTTCGGCTCGGTCCAGAGCTGGCCGCCGTGGGCCTCGATGATCGAGCGGCTGATCGAGAGCCCCATGCCGATGCCCTGCGCCTTGGAGGTATGGAAGGGCTCGAAGAGCTTGTCCGAGATGTCGGACGCGATGCCGGGGCCCGAGTCGCGCACCTCGGCACACACCCCACCCTCCGTTTCGCGCGCGCCGATGACCAGCTGTCGGGGGCGATCGCCGGGCGCGCTCATGGCCTCGATGGCATTGACGATCAGGTTGACCACCACCTGCTGGAGCTGCACCCTGTCGCCCCACACGGGCGGCAGGCCGTCGGCGAGCGTGGTCTCGAGCGCAATGTCGTTGCGGCGCATCTGGTCGCGCGTGAACGCAATCACGTCGAGGATGACCTGGTTGACGTCGACGCGGTCCCGCCGTGGCGGCTGGCGCATGACCAGGGCGCGGATGCGGTCGATGACCTCGCTCGCGCGCTTGCCGTCCCTGGCAATGCGTTCGAGCGAGCGCTGCGCCTTGTCGATCTCGGGCGGCTGGGCCGCGAGCCAGCGCGCGCACGACCCGGCGCTCGCGACCATGGCCCCCAGCGGCTGGTTGACCTCGTGCGCGATCGAGGCCGCGAGCACGCCGAGCGTGGTCACGCGGTTGACTCGCGCAAGCGCTGCCTGCGCCTCGCGCAGGGCTTCCGACGCGAGGACGTGGTGCGTGAGATCGCGCGTGATCACGAGCGCAGCCTCCGCATGCTCCGAGCCGAGCCGCAGCGGCGAGTAGGACACCGACAGGTAGATGCGCCCGAGTTCGGTCGTGGACCATTCCGCGAACGTGAACTGCTCCCCGGCAAAACAGCGGTCGAGGCTCGGCTTCACGGTGCGATAGAAGAAGTCGCTCCCGAGGACATCGGCGACATGCGTACCGACGATCGCCTCCGCCGGCGTCCTCCAAGTGCGCCCGTAGACCTCGTTGACCCTTTGATAGCGGTAATCCCGGCCGATCACGGCCACGCCATCGGAGGCGCTCTCGAACACCTGCCGCGTCAAATATTCGCTTTCGCGAAGGCTGCGGAAGATGAGAAGACTGGTGAGCGCGTCGGACAGCCGATGCCCGATCTCCTCGAACAGCCGCCTCTCCTGCGCCGTCCAGGTGCGAGGACGCGAGCACTGGTGCAGCCCGAAGAGGTAAGGCTGATCGACCATGGGGTACAGCGCCATGGCGAGCACGGATCGGATGCTGAAACGCTCCGCGAGCTGCGCCGACACCTGGAGCTCGCAGCCCGGACCGAAGGGCACGGCACCGCTCGCAGCGCGCGCCGTCCGGAACACCGCAGCAACCTCCGAATCGAGGGGCAGCTCGGCGCCGAGCTTGAATGCGCCGGGAAACTCGGGCCGCGTCTGTTCCATGACCGCGCGCCATGAGTGAGCCTGCGGATCGCACGGATAGGTGAGCCATGCCCGGTCGCAGGCAAAGATGTCGAGGACTGCATCGAGCACATCGCTCATCATCTTCTCGAGGTCGTTGGTCCCCTGCATGGCGCGGTTGACGCGGTTCATGCTTTCCAGGAACCCCAGGTGCGCGCGCAGCGCATCTTCGGCGCGCTTGCGCTCGGTGATGTCCCGCCCGACGCCGCGGTAGCCGGTGAAGTGCCCCGCCTCGTCGAACATCGGCAGCCCCGATACCGACACATGGCGTATGCCGCCGTCGGACGTCGCCCGGGCGAGCTCGAAGTCGCGGAACGGGACATGGGCATCGAGCGCTGCGCGGTGCCGGCGCCAGGCCTCCTCGTCCGGCTCCAGATAGGGCACTTCCCACCGCGTCTTGCCGATCTCCGAGCCCGCCGCCGGCGCGCGGTCGAACCGGGCGGAATACTCCTGCCGGGTGAAGCGATGCTCGGCGTCGCTCTCCCAGTACACGTCGAAAGAGAACTTCACCAGCGTGCGAAAGCGCTCCTCGCTCTCGCGCAACGCCTCCTCGGCGTGCTTGCGCTCGGTGATGTCCTCGCACGCCACGAGCAGCACCGGTCCGCTGCGCAGCACGACCGCGTTGGCCGACTCCCGGACCCACAGCAGCGTGCCGTCCTTGCGGACCTTGCGCGCCCTCCAGCGCATCACGCGCCCCGGGTGCCGGAAAGCCTCCTCGGCATTTCCCTGGACGAATTCCCGATCGGCTTCGTGGAACACGTTCAGCACCGGCTGGCCGATCAGCTGGCTCACGCGCCAACCCAGCTGCTCTGCGCCGACGGGATTCACCGACAAGATCGCGCCGGCCGCATCGATGATGAAGTACATCGTGGGATTCGCTTCGAAGGCAGCTCGCCATTGCTCCTCGAGATCCTGCCGGGCCTCCTCGGCCCGCTTCTGCTGGGTGATGTCGGTATTGGTCGCGAGGATCGCCACCGCTTCGCCCCGCTCGTCTCGCTGCAATGCCAGGCGGCTCGCCACGACCACCGGCGTTCCGTTTCGCCTGTGATGCACCAGCTCGCCTTCCCAGCGTCCGGTGCGCAGCACCTGCGATTCGATCTGCTCGAGCGGCACGGCGGAGACGGTCTTCAGCAGCTCGGGCGCGGACCGGCCGAGCGCCTCTTCGGCCGTCCATCCATACATTTCCTCGGCGCCGCGATTCCAGTAGGTGATCGATGCTGCCATGTCGCGCACGATCATGGCGTCGTGCGTGAGATTCAGCAGGTTGGCGTGCTCGCGCAGCAAGGCTTCGGCCCGCCGCTCGAAAGGCCGACACGGCGGGCGCGGCAGCGTTTCCTCATCATTACGTTTCGTCACGAGCGACTCCTAGGCGCCGCGGCATGTGAGCCGCAGCATGTCGCGCAGCGCCGGTAGTAGGGCCAGCTCCTCCTTGGGGATCGGCGATCGCCATTCTGAACGCCATCGTGGCTGCTGTCACGGCGCAGCGCAGCGAAATCCGCAAGTTGAAAGAGCGAGACTCCAGGCATTTCGCCGAAATGTTTATACACGTTGAAACGTTGCACGATCCTCTCTATACTGGTCGCTCGAACCACGAAAGGAACAGGGATGACCCCAGCGGTCAAGGTCGATCAAATAATCCAGGCATGGGGCAACGGCCTGGGCGTGCGCATCACCGCACCGATCGCGAAGGCGGCGCACTTTGCCCGTGGCCTGCCTATCACGGTCGAAGTGGTCGAGGAAGGCGTGCTTTTGCGCCCCGCAGGGCGACCACGCCTGACCCTGGCGCAGAAACTCAAGGCCTTCGATCCCAAGAAGCACGGCGGCGAAGCGATGGCGAGCCGACCCGTCGGCAGAGAAATTCTCTGATGGCCGCGAGTTGGATACCCGATCGGCGCGACCTCATCTGGATCAACCACGACCCCAAGGCAGGCAAGGAGATGCCTGGCGAGCATCCATTGCTGGTTCTTACCGTCAAGGCGTTCAACGAACGGACGGGCGTCGTCATCGGCCTGCCGATGACGCATTCCGAGATGAACGAGGACAACCCATTCGCCGTCAAGTTCCTCGGACCCAAGAAGGAAGCTTGCTACGTTCTCTGCCATCAGCCCAAGTCTTTCGACTGGCGTGCCCGGGGCGCGCGGGCGCATCCGTGGAAGCAGGTGCCGCCCGGCGTCTTCCGCTCGGCATGTGAAGAGCTGGCCTCGATTCTGGAGATCTGAAGAAGCTGAGAGCGAATCCGCCGCGCCGGATTCATCCGCAGCTTCCGAGTTCAAGCCGCAAAGCCATCCTTCAGCGCCTCCCTCAGCCACGCCACGAACACCGTCACCGCCCGCGGCACATGGCTGGCGTAGGGGCGCACGGCATAGAGCTGCCCCGCAAAGGCGCCCACCGGCGTCCACTGCGGCAGCACCTGCACCAGCTTGCCGGCCTGCAGCGCGGCCTGAGCGCTGAAGTCGGGCACCAGCGCGATGCCCAGCCCGGCCAGCGCCGCGTCGCGCAGGGCCTCGCTGTTGTTGGCGGCGAAGGGGCCGGCGACCGGGATGGTCACGCGCTCGGCCGCGCGGCGCCCGTTCGCCGATTCCAGCGTCCAGGCCGGCGTGTCCTGCGCGCGCGGGTAGTGCAGGCAGTCGTGCTGCGACAGTTCCTGCGGCGTCTGCGGCGCGGGGCGGCGGCGCAGGTAGGCCCGGCTCGCAACCAGCAACGAGCGCGTGGCGCAGAGCTGCCAGGCCACATGCGTATCGGGCACCGAGGCCGCATGCCGGATCGCGAGGTCGAAGCCTTCCACCGCCAGCGCGCTGAGGCGGTCCGACAGATCCAGCGCCAGCCGAACTTCCGGGTTGGCGCGCAGGAAATCCGCGACCCGCGGCACCAGCTGCTGGCGCGCGAAGGCCACCGGCGCCGTCACCCGCAGCAGGCCGCGCGGCACGCCGGCCAGGTCGCGCACGCCGGCAAAGCTGTGGGCGATCTGCTCGAAGGGCGCGCGCGTGTCGTCTACCAGCCGCTGGCCGGCCTCGGTCAGGCGCACGCTGCGGGTGGTGCGGCGCACCAGCGGGACCCCGGCCGCGCGCTCCAGCTCGGCAATGCGCTGGCTCATCGCGGCCTTGCTCACGCCCAGCCGGGCGGCCGATGCCGTGTAGCTGCCCTGCTGCGCCAGCACGGTCAACCAGTGGAGATGAGTCCAGAGCAGCTCGATATTTTTGGCATTCATGGGGTGGATTGTTCACGATAGCGAACAATCAGTTCAACCCTGCGGTCTTGGCACGAGGGGCCGCGCTTCCTAGACTCGCGGAACTTCCAGTACCGCAACAGGACCTCGCCATGACCAAGCAGCCTTCCGCCCCCACGCCCCTCGCGCACTTCATCGGCGGCCAGCGCGCCGGCGGCGCATCCGAGCGCGCGCAGGATGTCTTCAACCCCGCCACGGGCGCCGTCACCGGCCGCGTCGCGCTGGCCGGCCGCGCCGACGTGGATGCGGCCGTCGCCGCAGCCCGCGCCGCCTTCCCGGCCTGGGCCGACACGCCGCCGATCCGTCGCGCGCGGGTGATGTTCAAGTTCCTGGAGCTGCTCAACAAGCACCGCGACGAGCTGGCTCAGCTGATCACCGCCGAGCACGGCAAGGTCTTCACCGACGCGCAGGGCGAGGTGACGCGCGGCATCGACATCGTCGAGTTCGCCTGCGGCATCCCGCAGCTGCTCAAGGGCGACTACACCGAGCAGGTCTCCACCGGCATCGACAACTGGACACTGCGCCAGCCGCTGGGCGTGGTGGCGGGCATCACGCCCTTCAACTTCCCGGTGATGGTGCCGATGTGGATGTTCCCGGTCGCAATCGCGGCGGGCAACACCTTCATCCTCAAGCCCAGCCCGATCGACCCCAGCCCCTCGCTGCGCATCGCCGAGCTGCTGAAGGAAGCGGGCCTGCCCGACGGCGTGTTCAACGTGGTGCAGGGCGACAAGGAGGCGGTCGACGCGCTGCTGGAGCACCCGGATGTCAAGGCCATCAGCTTCGTCGGCTCCACCCCGATCGCCAACTACATCTACGAGACCGGCGCGCACCACGGCAAGCGGGTGCAGGCGCTGGGCGGCGCCAAGAACCACATGGTGGTCATGCCTGACGCCGACCTGGAGCAGGCGGTCGACGCGCTGATCGGCGCCGGCTACGGCTCGGCCGGCGAGCGCTGCATGGCGATCAGCGTGGCGGTGCTGGTGGGCGACGTGGCCGACAAGCTGGTGCCGATGCTGGCCGAGCGCGCCCGCACGCTGAAGGTGCGCAACGGCACGAACCTCGAGGCCGAGATGGGCCCGATCGTCACCCGCGCGGCGCACGAGCGCATCACCGGCTACATCGCGCAGGGCGAGAAGGAAGGCGCGAAGCTGGTCTTCGACGGCCGCCAGTTCGACACGGCGCAAGTCGGCGAGGGGTGCGACAACGGCTTCTGGATGGGCGGCACGCTGTTCGACCACGTGACGCCCGAGATGCGCATCTACAAGGAAGAGATCTTCGGCCCGGTGCTGTCCTGCGTGCGCGTGTCCGACCTCAAGGAAGCGGTGGACCTCATCAACGCCCACGAATTCGGCAACGGCGTGGCCTGCTTCACCCGCGACGGCAACGTGGCGCGCGAGTTCTCGCGGCGCATCGAGGTGGGCATGGTGGGCATCAACGTGCCGATCCCGGTGCCCATGGCCTGGCACGGCTTCGGGGGCTGGAAGCGCTCGCTCTTCGGCGACATGAACGCCTATGGGGAGGAAGGCGTGCGCTTCTACACGCGGCAGAAGTCGATCATGCAGCGCTGGCCGGAGAGCATCGGCAAGGGTGCCGAGTTCGCGATGCCGACGGCGAAGTAACGGTTTTGCTCCCTCCCCTTCCGGGGGAGGGCAGGGGTGGGGGCACGCGGCGGGGGATACCGTGCGGCGCTGGATGCGCCCGGCGCCCCCACCCTACCCCTCCCCCGGAAGGGGAGGGAACAGTTCAGGCCTTGAAGCCGACCACTTCCTGCCGCTGCTCGCCCAGGCCCTCGATCCCCAGCGTCATCACGTCGCCCTTCTTCAGGTAGAGCGGCGGCTTCATGCCCAGCCCCACGCCGGGCGGGGTGCCGGTGGTGATCACGTCGCCGGGCATCAGCGTCATGAACTGGCTCACGTAGCTCACGATCTTGGCCACGTTGAAGATCATGGTCTTGGTGCTGCCGGTCTGCATGCGCTTGCCGTTCAGGTCGAGCCACATCGACAGCTTCTGCGGGTTGGCCACCTCGTCGCGCGTCACCAGCCAGGGGCCGATGGGGCCGAAGGTGTCGCAGCCCTTGCCCTTGTCCCAGGTGCCGCCGCGCTCGATCTGGTATTCGCGCTCGCTCACGTCGTTGATGACGCAGTAGCCGGCCACGAAGTCGAGCGCGCTCTTCTGCGAGACGTAGCGCGCGGTCGCGCCGATCACCACGCCCAGCTCCACCTCCCAGTCGCTCTTGACCGAGCCCTTGGGCAGCATGACCGGATCGTTCGGGCCCTGGATGCAGCTGGTGGCCTTCGTGAAGACCACCGGCTCGGCCGGGATCGGCAGGCCCGACTCGGCCGCGTGGTCGGCGTAGTTGAGGCCGATGGCGATGAACTTGCCCACGCCCGCGACCGGGCAGCCGTAGCGCGGCTTGCCCCTGACCAGCGGCAGCTTGTCGAGCTTCTGCTTGCGCAGCTTGGCGAGCGCGGCGTCGCCGAGCTGCTCGGGGCCGATGTCCTTGACGACCGCGCTGAGGTCGCGCAGCTGGCCGTTGTCGTCGATGAGGCCGGGCTTTTCCTTGCCGGGATTGCCGTAGCGAACGAGTTTCATGAGGTCCTTTCTTCTGGGATGACTAGTAGGTGGAGCGGCCGCCCGAGAGATCGAACACGGCGCCCGTGGAAAAAGAGCAATCTTCGGTGCAAAGCCAGCCTACCAGGGCGGCGACCTCCTCCACCGTGCCGAAGCGGCCCAGCGGGATCTTCGAGAGCATGAAGGCGATGTGCTCCTGCGTCATCTGGTCGAAGATCGCCGTCTTCACCGCCGCCGGCGTCACGCAGTTGACGCGCACGCCGGTGTCGGCCAGTTCCTTGCCCAGCGACTTGGTCAGCGCGATCACCGCCGCCTTGCTCGCGCTGTAGGCGCTGGCATTGGGGTTGCCCTCCTTGCCCGCGACCGAGGCGATGTTGACGATGCGCCCGTAGCCCTGCCTGCGCATCTGCGGCACCACCTCGCGGCAGCAGAGGAAGAGGCCGTTGAGGTTGACCTCGATCACCTCGCGCCAGGCATCGGCCGGGTAGTCCCACAGCTTGACGTTGGGCCCGGTGATGCCCGCGCTGTTGACCAGCGCATCGATGCGCCCCGCCTGCGCCAGCGTGGCCGCCACCGCCTCGGCCACCGAGGACTGCTGCGCCACGTCGACCTTCAGCGCGCAGGCCCGGGGGCCCAGCGCCCAGGCCGCCTTCTCGGCCGCCCCGGCATCGCGGTCCCACAGCGTGACGCTGCCGCCCGATTCGATCAGCCGTTGCGCGATGCCGCGGCCCAGCCCGGTCGCACCGCCGGTCACGACCGCATGCCGCTCCCGGAAGTCGAGCTGGTTCATATGGTGATGCCGCCGTCGGCCGCGTAGGCCTGGCCGGTGACGAACTGCGACTCGTCGCTCGCGAGGAAGAGCACCAGCGGCGCGATCTCCTCGGCCTGCGCGAGGCGCCCCATGGGCTGGCGCGCGATGAAGGCCTTGCGCGCCTCGACCGGGTCGGCGTTGGCGTTGATGCGATCGGCCAGCGAGGGCGTGTCGACCGTGCCCGGGCACACTGCATTGCAGCGAATGCCCTGGCCCACGTAGTCGGCCGCGACGCTCTTGGTCAGCCCCAGCACCGCCGCCTTGGTGGTGCCGTAGACGCAGCGGTTGGGCAGGCCCTTGATGCTGGAGCACACGCTGGCCATGTTGATGATGCTGCCGCGCCCGGCCGCCAGCATGCCCGGCAACACCGCCTGGATCATCCAGAACTGGGCGCGCACGTTGAGGCGAAAGGCGAAGTCCAGGTCGTCGTCGCTGGCCTGCAGCGCGGCGCCGTTGTGCACCACGCCCGCGCAGTTGAAGAGGATGTCGAGCGGGGGCAGCGTCTTCGTGAAGCCGTCGATCGCCGCCTTGTCGAGCACGTCGAGCTTCGCGGCCGTGACGTTGGCCACGCCCGCGAAGCGCTCCAGCAGCTTGTCGTTGATGTCGGTCGCCCAGACCTGCGCGCCCTCGGCGGCCAGTGCGAGCGCGCTGGCATGGCCGATGCCCTGCCCGGCCGCGGTGACGAGCGCGGTCTTGCCCTTGAGTCTCATGGGATGTCCTTCTCGCTGATGGATGGAGCCGCGATGCCGGCGTTCAGGGTTAGGCCCGATGGCTGCATCGCGTAGCGCCTCGTATTCTGAATTGGCCTGACCACTTGGCCAATCCAGGACAACCCCTAAGTGCCGCTCCAGACCCTCGAACCGAGACGCCTCTACCGGCAGATCGCCGACCAGCTCAGCGCGCTGATCGCAAAGGGCGAGTTCGCGGTGGGCGCGCGCCTGCCGGCCGAGCGCGACCTGGCCAAGCAGCTGGGCGTGAGCCGGCCCTCGGTGCGCGAGGCGCTCATCGCGCTCGAGGTCGAGGGCTGGGTCGAGGTGCGCACCGGCTCCGGCGTCTACGTGCGGGGCCGCGCGCAACACGTCGCCGCGCCGGTCGCCAGCACCGAATGGGGCCCGCTGGAACTGATCCGCGCGCGCCGCGTGGTCGAGGGCGAAACCGCCGCCATCGCCGCCGTCACCGCCAAGCGCAAGGACATCGAGGCGATGACGCGCGCCATCGCGCTCATGCGCGAGCTGGCCGAGCGCAACGTGATGCCGCTGGACGGCGATCGCGCCTTCCACCTGGCGATCGTCGAGTGCTGCGGCAACGTGGTGCTGTCGGAGACGGTGCAGGGCTTCTGGGACTCGCGCCGCGGCCCGATCTTCACGCGCCTGGGCGGCTACTTCGAGAGCGTGAAGTCCTGGCGCTCGGCCATCGCCGAGCACGAAGCGATCCGCGACGCCATCGCCGCGCACGACGCCGAGGGCGCGCGCAACGCGATGCATGCGCACATGGACAAGTCGCACCAGCGCTTCAGCGCCAGCTGGCGCCGGGCCAACCTCTTCTTTCAACCACCGACGGAGACAAAACGATGAATACCAAGCGTTTCGCACTGAAGACGATCGCCGCCTGCGTTCTCGCCGCCGGCGCCCTCGGCATGGCGCAGGCCCAGACCAAGCTCAAGTGGGCGCATGTGTACGAGACCTCGGAGCCCTTCCACAAGTACTCGGTGTGGGCCGGGGAAGAGATCAAGAAGCGCACCAACGGCAAGTACGAGGTGCAGGTCTTCCCGGCCTCCAGCCTGGGCAAGGAGGCCGACATCAACCAGGGCCTGACGCTGGGCACGGTGGACATCATCCTCTCGGGCGCGAGCTTCGCGGGGCGCACCTACGCGCCGCTGGCCGTGTCTTACTTTCCCTTCATCTTCCGCGATGCGGAGCACCAGCTGAAGTACGCCACAAGCGACGTGTTCAAGGAACTGGCCAAGGGCTACGACGACAAGAGCGGCAACCACATCACGGCGCTGACCTACTACGGTGCGCGCCACGTCACCTCGAGCGCCGCCCGGCCGGTGGCCAAGCCCGAGGACATGAAGGGCCTGAAGATCCGCGTGCCCGATGCGCCGGCCTACCTGGCCTTCCCCAAGGCGCTGGGCGCGAACCCGACGCCGATCGCCTTCGCCGAGGTGTACCTGGCGCTGCAGAACGGCACCGTGGATGCGCAGGAGAACCCGCTGCCGACCATCGAGGCCAAGAAGTTCTACGAGGTGCAGAAGAACATCTCGCTGACCGGGCACATCGTCGACTCGCTGCTGACCATCGTCTCGGGACAGCTGTGGGGCAAGCTCTCGGCGGACGAGAAGAAGATCTTCACCGAGGTGATGCAGGAGGCGGCGGAGAAGACCGGGCGCGAGATCATCGCCTCGGAGGTGCGGCTGGTGGAGGAGTTCAAGAAGAAGGGGAACAACGTGATCACCGTTGACAAGAACGCATTCCGCGAGGCGGTGCTGAAGAGCACGAAGCCGACGGATCACGGGTACAGGCAGCAGGACTACGACCGCATCACGGCGATCAAGTAAGTCCGGCTCCCCATGACCGAACAGAAAATCATCGACGACGAAGGCCACTTCCATGCCGAGGACGAAGTGGTCGACCTCTCCGGCACCATCGCCGAGGGCTGGGCCGCGCTCGCGCTCTTCTGGCTGCTCGGCCTCACGGTCTTCTACCAGTTCGTCACCCGCTACGTCATGAACGACTCGGCCGCCTGGACCGAGGAGATCGCACGCTACATGCTGGTCGGCGTGGTCTTCGTCGGCGCGGCGATCGGGGTGTCGAAGAACAACCAGATCCAGGTCGACTTTTTCTACCGCTTCCTGCCCGGTGCCGTCGGCCGCTGGCTCTCGCGCGCGGTCGACGTGCTGCGCGTCGGCTTCTTCGTCGCGGCGGTGGTCATGACCGTGCAGATGATGATGAAGATCGGCAACCAGACGCGCATGACCATCGTCGACCTGCCGATGAACCTGGTCTACGGCCTGTGCCTGCTCGGCTTCGCGGCCATGGCCTGGCGCTCGCTGCAGGTGGCGCGGGTGCACTGGCGCCGCGGCTACAGCGTGCTGGAGCGGCCCGAATCGACGCTGGAAGACCGCTGACCCATGCTCAAGATCTTCTTCCTGATCTTCATGGCCGGCGGCATCCCCGTCGCCATCGCGATGGCCGGCGCCTCGCTGGTCTACATCCTGATGTCGGGGAGCCTGCCGCCCTTCGTCGTCATCCACCGCATGGTCAGCGGCATCGACAGCTTCCCGTTGTTGGCGGTGCCCTTCTTCATCCTGGCCGGCAACCTGATGAACAACGCCGGCATCACCACCCGCATCTACAACTTCGCGCTCGCGCTGGTGGGCTGGCTCAAGGGCGGCCTGGGGCACGTGAACGTGCTGGGCTCGGTGATCTTCGCGGGCATGAGCGGCACCGCCATCGCGGACGCGGCCGGCCTCGGCACCATCGAGATCAAGGCGATGAAGGAGCACGGCTACGCGACCGAGTTCGCGGTGGGCGTGACGGCCGCCTCGGCCACGCTGGGGCCGATCATCCCGCCGAGCCTGCCTTTCGTGATCTACGGGATGATGGCCAACGTCTCGGTGGGCGCCCTCTTCCTCGCGGGCATCCTGCCGGGCGCGATGATGGCGCTCTTGATGATGTTCACCGTCGGCTGGTACGCCCACCGCAACAAGTGGGGCGGCGACGTCAAGTTCTCCGGCACGCGGCTCTTCAAGGCGCTGTGCGAGCTGGCGGTGGTGATCGGCTGGCCGCTGCTGCTGTGGGTGGCGGTGACCCGGCTGGGTGCGCCGGCGCAGATCACGGTCTTCGTCGGCCTGGCCCTGCTCTTCGTGCTCGATCGCATCTTCGCCTTCGAGGCGCTGCTGCCCATCATGACGCCGGTGCTGCTGATCGGCGGCATGAGCACGGGGCTCTTCACGCCCACCGAAGGCGCCATCGCTGCCTGCGTGTGGGCGATGATCCTCGGCTTCGCGTGGTACCGCACGCTGTCGTGGAAGATGTTCGTCAAGGTCTGCCTCGACACCATCGAGACCACCTCCACCGTGCTCTTCATCGTCGCCGCCGCCTCCATCTTCGGCTGGATGCTGACGGCCACCGGCGTCACCACCGACATCGCGAACTGGGTGCTGGGCTTCACCAAGGAGGCCTGGGTCTTCCTGCTGCTGGCCAACCTGCTGATGCTCTTCGTCGGCTGCTTCCTGGAGCCGACCGCGGCCATCACCATCCTCGTGCCCATCCTGCTGCCCATCGCGACGCAGCTGGGCGTGGACCCGATCCACTTCGGCCTGGTGATGGTGCTCAACCTGATGATCGGCCTGCTGCATCCGCCCATGGGCATGGTGCTCTTCGTGCTGGCGCGGGTGGCGGGGCTGAGCTTCGAGCGCACCACCATGGCGATCCTGCCCTGGCTGGTGCCGCTGCTGCTCAGCCTGGTCATCATCACCTACATGCCCAAGTTGGTACTCTGGTTGCCGAAAATGTTCTTCTGACTTCCCGACGCAGGACCCCACGATGAACCCCTTCATTCGCCTCCACCCCGCCGACGACGTCGTGATCGCGCGCGGCCAGCTGGTCGGCGGCACGTCCATCGAAGGCGTGACCACCCGCGGCCTGATCCCGCCCGGCCACAAGGTTGCCGTGCGCGCCATCGCCCAGGGCGAGCCGGTGCGCCGCTACAACCAGATCATCGGTTTTGCGAGCCGCCCCATCGCGCCCGGCGAGCACGTGCACACGCACAACCTCGACATGGGCCCGGACAAGGGCCACTTCGATCGCGACTACGCCTTCGGGGCCGACGTCAAGGCGCCCCCGCCGCGGCGCGAGGCCACCTTCATGGGCATCCAGCGCGCCGACGGCCGCGTGGCCACGCGCAACTACATCGGCGTGCTGACCAGCGTGAACTGCTCGGCCACCGCGGCGCGCGCCATCGCCGATCACTTCTCGCGCCAGACCAACCCGCAGGCACTCGCGCCCTACCCCATGGTCGACGGTGTGGTCGCGCTCACGCACGGCACCGGCTGTGGCATGGACACGCAGGGCATGGGCATGCAGCTGCTGGAGCGCACGCTCACCGGCTACGCCACGCACCCCAACTTCGCGGCGGTGCTGGTGGTGGGCCTGGGCTGCGAGGCCAACCAGATCAACGCCTGGCTCGCCACCGGCAATCTGCGCGAGGGCGAGAACCTGCGCGTCTTCAACATCCAGGACACCGGCGGCACGCGCAAGACGGTGGAAAAGGGCGTGCACCTCATCAACGAGATGCTGCCGCGCGCCAACGCCGTGACGCGCGAGCCCTGCAGCGCCGCGCACATCACCATCGGCCTGCAGTGCGGCGGCTCGGACGGCTACTCGGGCATCAGCGCCAACCCGGCGCTGGGCGCGGCGGTGGACCTGCTGGTGGCGCACGGCGGCACCGCCATCCTCTCGGAGACGCCCGAGATCTACGGCGCCGAGCACCTGCTCACGCGCCGCGCGGTGAAGCGCGAGGTGGGCGAGAAGCTGGTCGAGCGCATCCGCTGGTGGGAGCA
This sequence comes from Variovorax sp. Soil_C_12, assembly GCF_057657375.1. Lineage (NCBI taxonomy): Bacteria > Pseudomonadati > Pseudomonadota > Betaproteobacteria > Burkholderiales > Comamonadaceae > Variovorax > Variovorax sp. Soil_C_12. The sequence continues at coordinate 319,375 of NZ_JBDGIO010000004.1, forward strand.
CTACACCGCCATCAACGAGGGCGAGATGAACAACAACCCCTCGCCCGGCAACAAGGCGGGGGGGCTCACCACCATCCTCGAGAAGAGCCTGGGCGCGGTGGCCAAGGGCGGCACCAGCAACCTCGAAGCCGTGTACGAGTACGCCGAGCCGGTCAAGGCGCACGGCTTCGTCTACATGGACACGCCGGGCTACGACCCGGTGAGCGCCACCGGCCAGGTGGCGGGAGGCGCCAACATGATCTGCTTCACCACCGGCCGCGGCTCGGCCTACGGCTGCGCGCCCTCCCCCTCGCTCAAGCTCGCGACCAACTCGGCGCTGTGGCAGCGGCAGGAAGAGGACATGGACATCAACTGCGGCGAGATCGTCGAAGGCAGCGTGTCGATCCAGGAGATGGGGCAGCGCATCTTCGAGCTGGTGCTGGCGACCGCGTCGGGGGAGCCGAGCAAGAGCGAGAAGCATGGGTATGGGCAGAACGAGTTCGTGCCGTGGCAGGTCGGTGCCGTGATGTGACGCGACGATGACCGCGAATGACTCCCTCTCCCCAAGGGGAGAGGGAGCAATGCATACTAGGAGCTTCTCTACATGCCTCAGACCCTTCAAGCCGCGACGCTTCGCACCCAGATCGCCTCCATCATCGCCGGCACCGGCAGCACCCCAGCCGAAGCCGAGCAGGTCGCCGCCAACCTCGTGCTCGCCAACCTCAGCGGCCATGATTCCCACGGCGTCGGCATGGTCCCGCGCTACGTCGACGCAGCGGCCGAGGGCGGCCTGAAGCCCAATGCGGCGGTCAAGACCAACCTCGACACCGGCCCCATGCTCGCCCTCGACGGCCAGCGCGGCTACGGCCAGATCGTCGGCGTGCAGGCCATGCAAATGGCGATCGAGCGCGCCAGGCAGCACGGCAGCTGCGTCCTGTCGCTGGCCAACGCCCACCACCTGGGCCGCATCGGCCACTTCGCCGAGATGGCGACGCAGCAGGGCCTGGTCTCCATGCACTTCGTCAACGTGCTCGCGCGCCCGGTGGTCGCGCCCTGGGGCGGGGGCGACGGGCGCTTCGGCACCAACCCGTGCTGCATCGGCATTCCGCTGAAAGGGAGTGAACCCTTCATCCTCGACTACGCCACCAGCCGTGTGGCGCAAGGCAAGATGCGCGTGGCCCACAACAAGGGCGAGCGCGTGCCGCCCGGCTACCTGATCGACGAGCACGGCGCGCCCACCGACGACCCCGGCGTGGTGGTGGTGCCGCAGGGCAACGGCCTCTTCGGCGCGCTGATGACCTTCGGCGAGCACAAGGGCTACGGCATGGCCGTGGCCTGCGAGCTGCTGGGCGGCGCGCTCACCGGCGGCGGCACCTGGCACCGCGAGGCCGACACGGCGCGCACGGTGCTCAACGGCATGCTCGCGATCGTGATCGACCCGGGCAAGCTGGGCACGCAGGCCAGCTTCGAGCAGGAGGCGCGGGCCTTCGTCGACTGGCTGCGCCAGAGCCCGCCGGGCCAGGGCTTCGACGGCGTGCAGATCGCCGGCGAGCCCGAGCGCAAGGCCCGCGCGGCGCGCGAGCGCGAAGGCATCTGGATCGACGACGCGACCTGGGGCGAGATCGTGGCGGCGGGGGCGAAGGTGGGCGTGGCGATCGGTTGATCTGATCGGCTACAGCACCGCCATGAACTCGCCCAGGTTCAGCGGCTTGAGCAGGTGGTGGTCGAAGCCCGCCGCCGCGATGCGTTCCCGGTAGCCCTGCTGGCCCCAGCCCGTCAGCGCGATGAGCTTCAAGTCCGCGCCTTGGGGCCGTGCGCGCAAGTGGCGCGCGAGCTCGCAGCCGTCCATGCCCGGCATGCCGATGTCGAGCACGGCGATGTCGATGTCGTGCTCCCGGGCCAGCTGCAGGGCCTCTTCGCCGCCGTAGGCCACCAGCGCGGTCGCGCCCATCGACGTGAGCAGCTCGGCCAGGCTGTCGGCCGCGTCGCGGTTGTCGTCGACGACCAGGATCGTGCCCTCGATGGAAGGCTCCCATCCGTCCTGCGACATGCGCGTGCGCCGGCCGGACGCGGTCGCGCTCTTCGCCAGCGGCAGGCGCACCGTGAAGGTCGCGCCGCGGCCAAGGCCCTCGCTCGCGGCCTCGACGCTGCCGCCCTGCAGCTCGACCAGGCTCTTCACCAGCGTCAGGCCGATGCCCAGCCCGCCCTGCGCGTCCCGGGCCGTGTCGCTGACCTGCACGAACATCTCGAAGATCGACTTCAGCATCTCCGGCGCCAGCCCGGTGCCGGTGTCGCTCACCGACACCACGGCCTGCCGGCCCTCCTGCCGCGCGGTCACGGTCACCCGGCCGCCCGCCGGCGTGTACTTGGCCGCGTTGTTCATCAGGTTCGAGAACACCTGCGTGAGGCGCACCGCATCGCCGCGCACCACCAGCGGATCGCCCGTTACATCGACCGTGAGCACATGCCCGGCCCGCTCGAACAGGGGCCGGCTCAACTCGACCGCGTCGTCGATCACCGCGTCGAGCAACACCGGGCCCATGTGGAGTTCGATCTTGCCGCGTGTGATGCGCGAGACCTCCATCAGGTCGTTCACCAGGCGCACCATGTGCTCGACCTGGCGGTTCATGAGCTCGTAGTACTTGCCGGCCTCTTCCGGCGCGGGCTTCTTGCGCTGCAGGAGCGACAGCGCCGTGCCCAGCGGCGCCAGCGGGTTGCGCAGCTCGTGCGCCAGCGTGGCGAGGAATTCGGTCTTGCGCTGGTCGGCGTCGCGCAGGCCTTCCAGCAGGTTGCGCATCTCGTACTGCCGCCGGCGCGAGCGCAGCGCCGTGCGCACCGCGCTCACCAGCGCAGCCACGCGCATCGGCCGCTCGATCACCGTGACGTTGGCGAACTCGTCCATGGCGTTGGCGATGGCGCGCGAATCCGCGCCCTGGCGCGCCAGCACCAGCACCGGCACGTCGGACCAGGGCGGCTGCGCGGCCAGCGCGCCGGTGAGCTGGGCCAGCGCCGGGCCGGCGAGCACTTCCTCGGCCAGCATGATGGCGCCGGCGCCGCGCACCAGCTCATCCACGAGCGAGGCCATGTCGCCGCACACTTGCGAGACGAAATGCGCGCGCTCCAGCACGGTGCTCGCCATCCTGGCGTCCCTGGAGGTCGCCGTGCGCAGAAGGATGCGCTGGTCGAGATCGGGCGGAGCAGCGCTCACGATGCCGACCGCACCCCGTCGATCGGGACGGGCACGCCCGTCAGGATGCCCCGGAAGTTGCGCAGCGGCGCCCCGACGTGGATGCCCTGCGCATCCAGCGAGAAGGAGCGGATCGACCGCTCGTGCGCCCCACCGCGCTTCTTGAGCACCGAGATCGCCTGCTTCACCTCGCCCCCGTCCTCGAAATAGCGCAGCAGCAGCACCGAGTCCGCGAGGTAGCTCGCATCGATCGGCGTCTGCATCTGCATGCCGATCAGGCCATGCTGCGCGCCGATCAGCATGGTGGCCACGCCGTGCTGCCCGAGGTAGGTCAGCAGCTCGTGCAGCTGGACGATGAGAAAGCGTTCGTCCGGCATGGCGTTGAGGTAGCCGTTCAGGCTGTCGATCACCACCATCGTCGCGCCGTGCTGCTCGACGGCTTCACGGATCTCGTGCACGAACTCGCCGGGCGACAGTTCTGCGGGGTCGACCTGGCGAACGCGGATGCGGCCGGAATCGATGAAGGCCCCGAGATCCATGCCCAGTCCCTTGCTGCGCGTGCGCAGGGTGTTGACGCTCTCGTCGAAGATGAAGAGCACCGCGGTCTCGCCGCGCCGCGCCGCGGCGACCGCGAACTGCACCGCCACGCTCGACTTGCCCGTGCCCGGCGCGCCCACGAACAGCGTGCTCGTGCCCTTCTCGATGCCGCCGCCCAGCAGGTCGTCGAGCGCCACCAGTCCGCTGGGGATGCGCGTCTGCGTCAGCGGCAGCGTGTGTTCCGAGGCCACCAGCCGCGGAAACACCTGCAGCCCGCCGCGCGCGATCTTGTAGTCGTGGTAGCCCCCGCGGAACGCCCTGCCGCGGTACTTGGTGACCACCAGCCGTCGGCGCGACGCGCCGTAATCGGGGTTGACCTGTTCCAGCCGGATCACCGCATGCGCGATGCTCTGCACCTGCAGGTCCTGCTCGGTGGCTGTCAGGTCGTCGAGCAGCAGCACCGCGCACTGCCGCCCGGTGAAGAACTGCTTGAGCGCCAGGATCTGCCGGCGGTAGCGCAGCGACCCGCCCGCCAGCAGGCGCAGCTCGGACAGCGAGTCGAACACCACCCGCGTGGGCTTGATCTTGTCGACGTCGGCCAGGATCCGCAGCGTGGTCTCGCCGAGCTCCACCTCGGAGGGGTGGAACATCGTGTACTGGTCGTCCGGCTCCAACGCGTCCTGCGCGGGCAGCAACTCGCGCACCTCGATGCCCTTCAGGTCCCAGCCGTGGGACTCGGCCACGCCCTGCAGCTCCTGCGCCGTTTCGGAGAGGGTGACGTACAGCACCGACTCGCCGTGCAGCACGCCCTCGCGCAGGAACTGGATGGCCACCGTGGTCTTGCCCGCGCCGGGCGCGCCCTCCAGAAGATAGAGGCGGTGGGCCGTGAGGCCGCCGCCCAGGACATCGTCGAGCCCGGGCACGCCCATCTTCAAGAGCCCGGGCTCCTGCGCCTTGTTGCCGCCACCCGAGGGCGAGATGCTTGCCTTCATTTCCGGCTCCGAAATGTTATGCGGATGAATCAAGGAGTCGTTGAATGTAAGGGCTGGAAGCCGGGCGAGTTGTAGGGGGTCATCCCCATCTTTCTGTCCGCCTGGACCGCTGCCCCTGACTTTTCTCGTCTTTCCGGGGGATGACGCGCGCGCCGGAGACGCGCCCAATCGGCCCAGGCGGTCATGGGTTCGGCCGTCAAGGGAGCATGTCATGAAGTCACTTCTTTCCGCACCGGTGCTGGCCCTGAGCTGCGCGCTGCTTGCCGCCTGCAACACGCAGCCCGGCATCCTCTACACCAGCGAAGGCACCGAGTTCGACGTGATGAGCCTCACCGATGCCCAGGGCAACTGCGAGGGCCTCGCCCGCGTGGCCTACCTGACCTGGTGGGGCATCGAGACCCTGAAGGGCTGTTGGGCGCGCGAGCGCGGCGAGATCGTCGGGCGCTTTCCCGGCCTGGAGGACAGGCGGGTGCCCGTGGGCGCGTTCCAGCGCACCGAGCTGGCGGAATACCGCGGCGCCTCGCTGCACTGAGGCCTGCGCCGCGGGCGGCGTTGCGGGCCGCGTTGCAGGCGGCGGCGCTTTGGGCGGACACTCGCGCGCATCGGGCACGATGCGCCGATGTCTTCAGGAAACCGCCATGCCCAGCAACATCGCCACCGGGAGCGCCTGACAGTGAGGGGCCGCGCAACCTACCCTCCGCCGCTTCGCCGCGCCCTGGCGGCGCGACTGCGCCTGCACCACATCGAAGGCCTGCGCACGCTCGTCACGCCGCTCCTGGCCGGGCTGGGCGTGGTGCTGTTGCTGCTGCTTTTCGCACTGCTGGCCAGCGAGGTCTTCGACGGCGACACCCGCAGCCTGGACATGCAGCTGCTGCAGGCCGCCCAGCGCTTCAGGACGGCGCACCCGTGGTTCGGCGAGGTCATGCGCGACCTGAGCGGCCTGGGCAGCACCGTGGTGCTGAGCTTCGTGGTGCTCGCCACCGTGGTCTACCTGGCCCTGCTGTCGGCGCGCACCTCCGCCGTTTTGGTGGCCGCCTCCACCGCGGCCGGCGCCGTGCTGATCCATCTGCTGCTCAAGCCCGCGTTCGGGCGCCTGCGGCCGGACCTCGCCTTCGCCGACCATGCAGCCTGGGGCATGAGCTTTCCGAGCGGGCACGCGAGCATGTCGGCGATCGTGTTCCTCACGCTCGGCGCGCTGCTGGCGAACACGCGCAGCCGCTGGGTGGAGCGGACCTTCATCCTGGCGACGGCGTCGGTCGCGACCTTCCTGGTGGGGGTGAGCCGCGTGGCGCTGGGGGTGCATTGGGCGACCGATGTGCTGGCGGGATGGGCGCTGGGCGCGGCGTGGGCCACCGGGTGGCTGCTGGTGGCGCATCGGGCCCCGCGGGCGGAGAAGACGGATGCGGGAAGCGAACGGCCCGCGTGCTGAGGCTGGAACGAGTCAAGGGGGAGAGAACGATGCAAAGAGTCGCCGTCATCGGGTCCGGGCCGGGCGGGCTGGTCGCCGCGCGCTACCTGCAATCGGAAGGCTTCGCGCCCGTGATCTTCGAGCAGGCGGCAACGCCTGGCGGCCAGTGGAGCGGCGACCCGAGCTGCAGCGGCGTATGGCCGTCCATGCGCACGAACACCAGCCGCGTGCTCACGCAGTTCAGCGACCTGCCGCACGCGCCGGGGCTGGCCATCTACCCTTCCAATCGCGAGATCGGCGACTACCTGTTGCGCTATGCGGCCCAATTCGACCTGACGGCGCAAACGCGTCTGCGCACGGCCGTGCGCGAGATCCGGGCGCTGCCCGACGGATGGGGCGTGCGGCACGATGCGCAGGAGGAGGTTTTCGAGAAAGTCGTGGTCGCGAGCGGCCACTTCCAGCATGCGTGCATCCCCGCGGTGCCGGGCCTGGCGTCGTTCTCGGGCAGCGCCGGCGTGGCGCACACCTTCGCGTACAAGGACCCGGAGCACTACCGCGGCAAGCGCGTGCTCGTGGCGGGCTGCGCCATCAGCGCGCTGGAAATTGCCAGCGACCTCTGCATGCTCGGTGCGGCGCGCGTCGTGGTGTGCCAGCGGCGGCAACGCTACGTGCTTCCGAAGCTGATGGCCGGCGTCCCGTCGGACCATCGCGTGTTCTCGCGCTACCAGGCGCTGGCCGAGGAGTCGCTGCCGCGCAGCGAGTTCGGCGCATTGCTGAAGGAGCTGGTGGTGGGCGCGGTGGGCAGCCCGGAACAATACGGCGCGCCCAAGCCCGCCGACAGCATCTTCGACGCGGGCCTGACGCTGAGCCAGCACTACCTCCCGCTGGTCGCCGAGGGCCGCATCGAAGTGCGCCCGTGGTTCGACCGGGTCGACGGCACGCAGGTCGCCTTCAGCGACGGACGGGCGGAGTCCTTCGACGGCATTCTCTTCGGCACGGGCTTCGAGATGAGCCTGCCCTTTCTGAGCGAAGCGATCCGCCGCACGATCAACCTGGATGCGCAGCACATCGAGCTCTACAAGCACACCTTCCATCCGGCGCTGCCGGGGCTTGCCTTCGTCGGCATGTGGGATCAGTCCGGACCGATGTTTCCGCCGGTCGAACTGCAGGCGCGGTGGCTCGCTTATGTGTGGAGCGGCGCCGTGGCATCGCCGACGCCTGAAGAGATGCAGCTCGGCGTTGCCGCATGCCGCGCCCGCCGCGGCGAGCCGCAGAAGACGAAGATGAACCTGATGGCGTTGCTGTTCGCGCGCGCCGCGGGCGTGGAGCCTGAGCCGGAGCGCTGGCCCGAGCTTCAGCGTGCGCTGCTGTTCGGGCCGCTGGCGCCCGTTTCGTTTCGCCTGCAAGGGCGCGATGCGCTGCCGGACGCGGCGAGCCGCTTCGCCGGCGAGGCGATGGCCTTCGGGTGCGTGCAGTCCTCGCAGTTCTGTGCTGCGGAGTTGCAGAAGCTGGAACGACTAAGGTCAGGCCCCGCAAACTGCACAGCGGGCTAACAGCTGGCCCATGGCGCCCAGGCCTTGGAACTCGGCGACGTAGTCTGTTACGAACGATGAGCTCCCGAGACGACGCGAGGCTCAACAGGCGATTGGGTGGTCTCGGCGGGCGATATGAACATTAGGAAGAAAGCATTGAAAACCAGGGAAGCAGCGCATCGGCGCTTTATCGAGTTCTGTTCGGCGTTCTATCGACACTGCAAACTTGGCCGACGAGGTTCAGCATGCGGCCGCTGACGAGAGGGCCAACGGCCTGCCTGTCTGGACGCGACTCGCCTAGGCCAATCCACAGGAAAGCCAACCAGAGATGAACCGAGTTTCGAACAATGATCTCTCCAATGTGCGCGGCAACGCAGCTCCCTCGAAAAAGCGCCCTCACGACAACCCGAGCGCAGAAAACGTGCCTCGGTGCATAAGCGTTCCTCCTACGCAACCGCCTGAGATCCAGAAGCTACCCGTGACCCTCAGCGGGCTACCTTCATCGCATGTTGATACTGTGTGCTTCATCAACCGGGAAACAGCGCTCAACCGCATGATTTGTCGCCGCTACAGAGAAGAAGCCGCCGAGTCAGCAGACGTTCTCAAGTTGACCACCAAGTTCGTGAGCCAGAAGAACTTGCCATTGACAGACGCCTGGGCGTGCATGCTGGCGATGAGAGACGTCAATCTTGTACCCGACATGCCCCTTTACACGGCGCTGATCACGCGCTGTGTGGAAAGCGGCGAGGTTCTGGAAGCGTTGAAGGTATTCAGCGACATGCACACCAACAACGTGGCTGCCAATTCAGTCATCTACGACATTCTCGTTCGGGCCTGCAGGACGCATCGGATGCCCAAGCACGAGCGAGTGGTCCGTGAATTGATGCACGCAGCAGGGTTTGCACTCAATGTGGCGATTTGCAATCGGTACCGAGCAAGGCGAGCGCAACCGGACGAAGTCCGACGGCTCACCATGGAGCACCTTTTCGAATCGTCGTGGCAGGAGGCCAAGGCATGCCTCGACGAATTGAAAAGCGCCGACGTCGAAGCCGATGCGGGGATCTACAGGATCGTGGTCTGCGCCTACGCCAAGGAGCACCTGACGTGCGACGCACGACAAATGCTCGAAGACCTCGCGCGGGCCGGGATCCCCTCGGATTTCAACGCCTTGAGTCAACTCATCGCAGCCTGTGAACAGTCGGACCGTTCCGATACCGCCAAGGAACTGCTGAACGAAGGGGTTCGACTGAATGTCCTGAAGCCCGCGCTCGGCTACTTCGTCGGGGACGGCGATAACTTTGTCGATTTTCATTGCGATGCACTCGTAGTGGCGCTTCCGCTGGACTATCTCTCGGTACCCGCGCACTTTGCGAGAGCATTGTTCAAATACCACTGCGATCATCCCGCGCACTCAAAAAGCATCGGGTCGCATACGCAGTTCATTGTCGGAGTGCACGACGCAGTCAAAGTCAGCAAAGAGGTCGCCGAGTGCATGCGGGGCATTGGTCTTGCTCCCGTCACGGGCGTCAAGTGGAATGGAGAGCGGAACTATGGCCGGCTGGAATGTGGTCATACAGCCATCTCGAAGTGCCTGGAACGAGAGCAAATTGACGTCGCTCTGGAAGTTCTGGACGACATGATCAAACAAGAGATCCTTCCGGACGCAGCCATATGCCTCCACCTGATCTCCGCATGCCTCGCGCGTCAGAACATCGATGGCGCACGCAAGGTGTGCAGCGCATTCATTGTTTTCTCCGCAGGACGTGGGCAATTCAAGGATGCGTTCGTTGCTATCCAAAGGGTGTTCAGCGCTGGCATCCATCCCGATGACGCCGCCTGGGACGCCCTGATCAGCGCGTGCGGGAAGGCAAATAGGTTCGATGAAGTCTTCGATGAAGTCTTCAAATCCCCATCCGAACACAAGCTGGCTGTCTGCAACGCGATGATCCAGAGATGCGCACAGCTTGGCTATGTCGACGATGCGTTGGCGGCTTTCAAAGCGATGCTCGAAGGGGAAGTGCCGCCAAATGCCACCAGCTACGCCGCCGTGATCGCCAGCTGCCGAAAGGCCCAGGAGTGGACCGGGTTCTATTGGTTGATCAGCGATGCAGCTCGAAGAGGAATCGAGGTGCCGACGCCGGCGCACAGCTGAGTTGCCGGCTTGGTGGCACGCGCCGGCCGCGCAAAGATGGCCCGCTTACGAACGTGCTGATCTCCGGGGCCCTTGCAAAATGCCGGGCGCCCGAGATCTCCCTTGCGCGCGGCGATGCTGTAGCGCAGCATCGTGCCCTCACGAGAACCGCTGTATGAGTTCACCCAGCCGCCGGCAGGCCGTCGCCTGCTGGGCTTCGATGGCGGTTGCGACACCGAGAAGCAGTCCCGAACGCGCCGTACCGGGCGCGCCGTACCAGACCGACAGCGGCGCCGGGGCCATGCCATAGGCATACGCTTCGCGGGCGATCGCCTTGTCGTCGGCGCCGTCCGGCAGCTGAAGCACGACGGCCAACCCGGCGGCATAGCCATGCAGGCCTTCCGCCTCCAGGTTGGCGAGCAACGCGCTGCTCCGTGCCGCATAGACGCGCTTCATCCGCCGCAGATGCCGCAGGTAGTGCCCGTCCCGCATGAATTCCGTCGTCGCCGTCTGCACGGCCGGACCGGGAGCGGGCGCCAGGCAAGCCATGACATCGTCGAAGCGGGCGACGAGCGAGAGAGGCGCCACGACGAAGCCGAGGCGCAGCGTGGGGCTGATGGTCTTGCTGAACGATCCGATATGGATGACGCGCCCGGACCGGTCTTGCGCTGCCAGGGCGGGCGCGGCGCGGCGCTTCAGCTGCAGCTCGCCCAGGTAGTCGTCCTCGATGATCCAGGCGTGCGCGCGCCTTGCCCAATCGAGGAGTCGAAGCCTGCGCGCGAGCGACAAGGTCGGACCCAGGGGCGCCTGCTGGCCCGGCGTCACCAGCGCCAGGGCTGCATCGGGCGCGTGCGCCTCCCCATGGGCGACGTCGATGCCCTCTTCGTCGACCGGGACGGGCACCGTCGAAAGGCGCGAGATCTGGAGCGCTCTGCGGGTCGGAAGGAAGCCGGGGTTCTCGACCCAGGCAGCACGCCCTTCGGCGCGGAGGGCCTGCAGGGTGGCCCCCAGTGCGCCCGCAAAGCCTGCGGTGATGAAGATCTGCGAGGGCCGGCACTCGATGCCGCGCGACAGTGCCAGGTGGGCTGCAATCTCGCGCCTCAACTCGTGCTCGCCGCGCGGGTCGTGATAGAAGGCGGGCGCTTCCACCTCGTCACGCGCCGCGCGCGCGCGAATGCGTGCGAAGAGCGCGGCGGGGAAGCAGTCGGAGGCCGGCACGCCCATCTGGAACACCGCAGGCCCGGGCACGAAATGCTGGTACAGGTCGGACTGCAGATCGGTCTCGATCGATCGCTGCTCCTTCACGGCGCGCTTGACCGGCTGGCCCGCCACGCGAGTGCCGGCGGGCCGGGACGAGACGATCAACTGCGCATCGGCCAGCCGCTCGTACGCCGTCTTGACGGTGCCGCGCGCAACGCCCAGTTGCGCAGCGAGGTCGAGCCACGACGGCAGCCTGGCGCCCGGTGCGAGCACACCGCTGGCGATTGCGCCGGAGATTCCGATGCGGATCTGCTCGGCCAGGGAGGTGTTGGCCGTGCGGTCCAGAACGATCTTCAGGCCACTGTCCATCGGGGCATGGTACATCCGCATCATGCGTTTTCAGGTCTTTTTTCTGGACCAGCCGGAGCGCACCATCGAGGCTCCCAAGCAAGGAAACCGACCCATGAAACTCCAACGCCTTCTTCTCCCTCTTCTCTTCGCCACCGGCGTGGCCTTTGCCGGAGCCGCGGCCGCACACGGCGCCGGCGACACGGTGAAGCCGAACTTCGACCGGCCCATCACCAACATTCCCGGCAAGTCGCTCATCGCGCTGGAAGTGCTGTACCCGCCGGGCGGTGCTTCGCTGCCGCACGTCCATTCGAAGTCTGCGTTCATCTATGCCTACGTGGTCTCCGGCAGCATCGCCAGCAAGGTCAATGACGGCCCCAAGCGCGTCTACAAGGCCGGGGAAAGCTTCCACGAGGACCCGGGCTCGCGCCATCCCGTGAGCCGCAACGCCAGCAAGACGAAGCCCGCCAAGCTGCTGGCCGTGTTCGTGGTCGACAGCGGCGACCACCCTCTCACCACCAACGAATGACACAGGAGCAGACCATGAGACTGGACTACACCAAAGCATCTCCGGGCGGCGTCAAGGCCTTCGGCAGCGTGTACGGCTACATCATGCAATCGGGCCTCGAGGACGTCCTCGTCGAGCTCACGTACCTGCGCATCAGCCAGATCAACGGCTGCGCGTATTGCCTGGACATGCACACCCGCGACCTCTCGAAGAAGGGCGTGTCGGTTCAGAAGCTCGCCCTGGTGCAGGCGTGGCAGGAAGCCGGCGAGCTCTTCAGCGAGCGCGAACGCGCGGCGCTGGCGTGGGCCGAATCGGTGACGCGCGTGGCCGACACGCACGTGCCGGACGACGCTTTCGAGGCCGCCGCGGCCGTGTTCAGCGAAAAGGAACTCGCCGACCTGACCATGGCGATCGGCCTGATGAACGCTTTCAACCGGCTGGCGATCAGCTTCCGCCGCGGGCCGGAGCCTGCGCAGGCGGCCAAAGGCTGAGGCCCGCGCGCGATGCGCAGGGTCAGAACGTGATCGTGACCGAGGGCGCGCTGCGCCGGGCCTCGCCGTGGAACACGGCCTCGATGTTGTTGCCGTCGGGGTCCAGCACGAAGCAGGCGTAGTAGCCCGGGTGATACGGCCGCTCGCCCGGCGCGCCGTTGTCCCTGCCGCCATGCGCGAGCGCGGCCTTGTAGAACGCATCGACCATCGCCTTGTCCTGGGCCTGGAAAGCCAGGTGGTGGCGGCCGGTCAACTGGCCCTGAGCGGCTTTGCTGCTGGCGGTCGACACGAAGAGCTCATCGGCCCAGAAATAGTCCTCGCCACTGCCGCCCATCGGGACCTTCAGCACCTCGAAGGCAGCCTCGTAGAAGGCTCGACTTGCGGCGAGGTCCTTCACGACGAGCTGGAGGTGATCGATCAAGCGGCCGCGGTGCAACTCCTGTGTTTCCATGCATATGCTCCTTTTTATTGATTGGATAGCCTTGCGCGTGAAGGGCACTTCGTCTGTCAGCGTGATTCGACAACCTCGACTCGCCATCGCGACTCAGGCATTCTTGAACCTGTCGATGGGTCGACTCACGCAGAAGGAGCAACCATGCTGCTGCGCTCTCTCACCGCCTGGATGAGCTGCTGGACCTTGCTCACCGTGGCGCCCCCCGCCGCCGCGGCGGCCGACACCAGCCGCGCGGCGCAGGCGATGACCACCGCTGCGCGGGCGCTGCTGGAAGCGACGCCGACGGGGCAGCGGGCCGAACTGCTGCGGCCGTTCACGCTGGAGGCGCGCGGCGATTGGCACTACACGCCGCGCAGCCGGCCCGGCATTGCATTCAAGACCATGGAGGATGCGCAGCGCCAGGCCGCGCAGCAGTTGCTGGCCGCGGCCTTGTCGGAGCCGGGGCTGGTCAAGGTGCAGGCCATCATCGCCCTGGAGATCGCGCTGCGCGAGCTCGAAACCTTCGGGCTCTCGCGCGATCCGGAGAACTACGCCATCGCCTTGTTCGGCACGCCGGACGCCGCCTCGCCCTGGGGTTGGCGCATCGAAGGGCACCATCTCTCGCTGCACTTCACGCTGGCCGACGGCCAGGTCGTCGCCACGCTGCCGCAGTTCCTGGGTGCCAATCCGGCGCAGGTGCCGCGCGACATCGGTAGCAAGGGCGCGCGCCAGGGCCAGCGCGCGCTGGGCGAGGAGGAAGACCGTGCCTTTGCGCTGCTGGCTGCGCTCTCGCCGGTGCAGCGCCAGCAGGCCGTCTTCAGCGGCCGGCCATTCGGCGACATCGTCACGCGCAATGCCGCCCAGCTGGACCCCTTGGCGCCCGTGGGCGTGGCCTTCAGCGCCATGGACGCCGCGCAGCAGGCCCTGCTGCTGCGCATCGTCGAGTCGCTGGCCTCGGTGGCCGAAGCGTCGTTGGCGCAGCAGCGACTGGAACGCGTGCGCGCGGGCGGCCTGGACAGTATTCGCTTCGGATGGGCCGGCGCGACCGAGCGCGGCCAGCCGCACTACTGGCGCATTCAGGGCGCGCGCTTCCTGATCGAATGGGACAACTCGGGCGGCAACCACATCCACAACGTGTGGCGCGACTTCGAGGGCGACTGGGGGCGCGACGTGCTCGGCGAGCACTACCGCCGGGCGCGTGCGGGCGGCCATCGGCATTGAGTGGTGCGTGCTGCCAGGGTTGGCGCCGCCTGCCGCTGCCATCCTCAAAGTAAGTGATGACCGCTCTGCCTGGCTGGGCTAGAACCGAGCGTTTGACTCACCAGAGCGAGAGGAATGCGGCATGGACCTCAATGACGACCGGCCCACTGCGGCCGGGCAGCCGGATCGCACCGCCCGCAAGCCTGCGGGTGCAACATGGGCGCAGCGGCTGGGCAGGCTGATCGCGCCCATCACCAAGCGCAGCAAGGAACACGGCTCCTACGCGCTAGCGAACCGGGATTCGGTGCGTCGCGCGATCCTCGGCCGGGACCCCTTCGGCACCTGGACGCATCCGACCTCCGGCGCACGCATGGTGGTGAACCTCTCGTCTGCGTACGTTCCCGCCTTTTGCGACGCGGTCCAGCGAAAGGATCCACGCCCGTACAAGAACTGCTATGACCTCGCGCGGCTCGGCGGCCGGCGTGTCTCGAAAGATCGACGACTCGTCGATGCGGCACTGCCCGTGGCCGACATGACGAAGGTGTATTTCGGCGCGGTCGAACTCAATGGCGCAGGCATCCGCTTCTATGGCGACATGTGCCTCGTGCTGAAGAACGACGCGGTCGACGGCGCCACCTGTGTGCTCGACCGCAACTCGTTCGAGCTTTTGCGTTCACCCGTCGCCGACGAGTTTGCAGACAGTTCACCCGCCGACGCAACGGCAGCTCGTCAGCGCAAGCTGCAATCCTGGTCGGGCCTGTGGGCCACGGACCTCGGCTTCATTGCCGCGATGAAGGTGCTTCGGTCAGTGGGCGCCCAAGACCGCCGTTGGACCGTGGGCCAGATATCGCGGGCCGTGCGCGACGATGAGGACTACATCGAAGTCCTGAGGACCGCATCTTTCGGCCCGGCCGATCTGCAAGAGGCGCGCATTTCCCACACCGACGCCGCGCACGACGCCTTGGTCGGCAGCAGACTTCTGCGGGGCCCCATGCCACGCCTCGAATCGCTGATCTGGCGCAATCGCCGCAGCCGCGCCGAGCGTGCGTTGCGCGCAGCCGGCGTGCCGGTTCGAATCGTGACGACCTCCGGTCGCACGCGGGAGTGATGCGATGAGTGCCCCGGCATCGAGCGTCATGCCGCCCGGACATGCCTGGCGCCTGGAGGCCTTCGACCTGCGCGCCGGCCTGGCCTTTGCCACCTTCAGGTCGGAGCAGGTCGAGACGCAAGAGATCGAAGACTGGCCCTGCCTCTTCTTCTCGCCACCGGACTTTGCGCCCGAGCCCATCGACAACGTTGCCGCCGCGCTGGCCGCCACCCGTGGCTCCTTCGACGCGGGCCTGATCGTGGCGGACCGCGAAGCGGCCTTCAAGACGCCGGAAGAAGTGGCCGAATTCGTGCGACGCGCGTACGTGTCGAGTGCGAGCGGCGATGGGTCCGATGGGCCCGGCGGCGGTGGTGGGCCGATACCTCCGCTGCCGGACGATCCTCGCGAACCATTCTTTCCAAAGTTCGATCCAGACGAAAAAGAGGACACGGATCGCCCCAGCGCCGGCCGAGCCCTTCGACATGCCATTCAAGACTTCGTCCGGCAGATGAACGGCAGCGTCCCGCCCGCATCCTTCTTCGTGGACTGGTCCAAGATCCGGGATTCCGATCCCGTCGAATCGCTCACCCGCGGTGCATTGCACCTGATTGCGGAGCTTCTTGGCCGCTTTCCGGGCCCCTCCTCCACCAACCTGCTTCGATGGCTCGAGGACGTGCGCCTGCTGGGCGATTGCATTTCGAGGCTTGGCCTGTGGGAGTTGATCTTCCTGCGGCATGAGGCCGACCTGTCGCGCCTGGCGTGGGCGCTGCGCTGCAGGGCCGGCTGGGTCGATCGCATGTGCGATCGTGAGTTCCTGGCCTTTCTCTTCGCGTCGCGCGCCATCCCCGACAGCGCGGCCGTGGAAGCACTCCATCGGTTCTACCCGCTCCATCTGGTCCCGGGTCCGGGCACGAATGCGAGTTGGGGCGATCCGCTGGAAGCCTTGGGCCGTCTGCCGCTGCCGGCATTCGCATCGGCGATGGCACCGTCCGACTCGACCCGGCTCGCGTCGATCGAGCACCTGCTCGTGGGATTCGTCGCGGCGCCCTGGGCACTCTTGACGCAACTGGATGCGCGCGCATCACGCGCGACGCTCGACATGGTCGTGTTCGCGTCCGCTTGCGTGGCGGCCCTCGACATCTCGACCGCGACACAGCCCTGTTTTCCCTGGATGGCGCCCCGCGTGTCGCCCCTGCAAATGCAGCTCATCCGGCAAGCGGGCGCGAAGGGCCTCGCCTGGTTGGCGGAGCAATTGCCCGTGCGTGGCTTTGCCGCGCCGCTCGAAGACCGCATCCGCGACGCCCGGGACATTCGCTACTTCGATGGCAAGGCGTCGTGAAGAAAAGGTCCGTCGCGGCGGGCGGCTGGATCACACAGCGAAAGGACCGTCATGGGACTGAAGCAAGCTGTTACCTGGCTGTGGGCGGGCGGCGTCGCCGATCCTTCCAGGCGCGACTATGAAGACCTGAGAAAGGTCAACTCGGCGTTGCTGCCCCTGCTCGCCCTTGGCCTGGTCGCCGCCATCTGGGTCGGCGCCGGGGCGAAATCGACCGGCCCCGTGTTGCTGTGGTGCATGTCTTGCATCGCGGTCGGCGCGACGGTGGGATTCCTGTTCGGCATTCCCCGCGCAGGATCGCTGGCGCCCAGGCCCGTGGAGCCCAAGAAGGCGAACGGCACCTTGCCGGCCGCGCCATTGAAAGTGAAGGATGTGGAAGGCGGCAGACCGAACACCAACCTCGAGGAGGTCTCGGACTGGCTGACCAAGATCATCGTCGGCCTCTCGCTGGTTCACCTCAAGACGATCGAGGAGCGGGTGATCGCGATCAGCCACCATGCGGCGGCCGCCATCAATGAGAAGCCCACCGCCGCCGACGACTCCGCCGCGGCCGCGCTCGTCGTCGGCCTGTCGGCCATCGGATTCTTGTGCGGCTACCTGTACACGCGCCTCTTTCTTCAAGGTGCGTTCATGCGTTCGGACAGCGACACCTTCCGCCGCGTGCTGCACGACGAACAGGAGAGAATGGGGCCGGCCGATGAGCCCGTTGGCGGACAGCCCGTGATGCCATCGCCTTCCGATCGGCAAGCCGCCGAGCGGGTGTTGCAGGCGGCTCCCGCCGATCGCCCCGAAGCTGTTCTCGCGCCCTTGCGGGTTCTGGCGGCGGAGTACGAACAGACCCGAAAGGACTCGCCGCAATTCAGCCGCGAGCGGACCCGGAAGATGTCCGAGATCGTCAGCCGGATGAAGCCGCTCACCCTCGCGGCCAAGCCCTATCTCGCCGTGCTTGCCAACAGCCATTCGCCCGGAGAGCGCCTGGCCGCCGTGCTCGTCTTGCAGATGGACTTCGACCCCGCGTACATCGATTGGCTGGCCGATCGCTTGCACGAGGAATCGGCGTTTGTGGGCTATCAGGCGGCGAGTGCCTTGCTCGCACGTGTACGCGTCGCGGGACCGCCGGAAAGGCTTCGCATCAAGGCAGCGGTCGAAGCGGCGCAGAAGAAGGGGATTCAGCCGGAGAGCGAGAGAGACCAGCTCGTGGCAAAGATCGTCGATGAAGCCTCGAAATAGAGGCATGCGTGCCTATCGGCCTGCACCCTTGGGCCTCGCACTCCTCTGCGCGATCTCCTGCGCCGCCGATTGAAGATTCTTGTTCGCAGGGTACTGCGCCGCATACTGGTTGGACGCGGCGACCAGCCCGCTCGCCGGCGAACCGAGGCGCGCGCTCGACAGCAGCGAGGACGCCTCGGACGTCAACAGATAGGCCGTGATCTTGCGCGGATCGGTGCCGGGCAGGCCGAGCCTGTCGACGATCGCGCGGTCAGGATCGATCCCGTGGATGCGGCTTTCGAGCTGCGCGGTGGCGCGCAGCCAGTTGGCGTAGCGCACCGCATCCGTGAGCCCGAATTCGCCGGTGGCCGACGGGAAGCGCGGTTCGGTCCGGCCCAGCAGCTCGATGATCTCGCCGACCGCGTGGGCGGAGTAGCCGGTCAGCACCTTCGGGTTGTCGTTGATCGCATGCGCCAGGATGTCGGCCGCATAGGCATTGGACGAGGCGCGGACCGTGGACAGCAGCTCGTCCTGCACGCGCGCGGGCGCCAGCGGCGCCATGTGGGCCAGTTCCCCGTAGTAGTCGTCCGGGCCGAGGATCTGCTTGTCGAAGGCCTGCTTCAGCACCGCATCGGAGCCCGGCAGATAGCCCAGGCGCGAGAAGCTCAGCACGGCCGATCGCGCCACCTGCCTGTTGGCGTCGGCCATCAGGCCACGCAGGTCCAGCAGGAGTTCGGCGTTGTAGCCGGTCGGGTCGTCCGGCGCATACAGGCGGGCGAGGATGCGGGCCAGCGCAATCTTTTCATCGTCGCTGAGCCCGCGCTGCAACAAGGCACGCGCGGCCAATGCCGACTGGGTGGTGAGCGGCACTCCCTGGGCGAAGATCCGGTCGAGCTCGTTGCGGCCCTCGATGCCGGGCTTGGGAACGTAGGCGACCAGAGGGTTGTGCGGGTCCGGCCTGTTCCTGGCGATGGTGATCGCTGCGGCGTACCTGCTGGCGGCCGCTGCTGCGGACGCGCCTTGCTCGGCGCCGCGGGATACAGGCGCGGGCGCTTCCTGCCGCGGCGCTGTCGATGGGGGATGCTGCCATCCGAACACCACCCACACGAGCCCGGCCAGGGCAAGGCCTGCGATGGCGAGAGCACCGGCCTTCTTCATGATGCGTGCCTGCTTGCCTGCCTCGCCTTCAGTTCCAGCCCTTCATCTTGTCGAACAGCTTGGAGGGCAGGATCACGTCGCTCTTGAGGTCGCGGTTGCGGTCCAGCCAGAGCTGCGGCACCGGATAGATCGAGCCCCTGCCTTCGTCGTCGGCGGTCTTCTCGTACACATTGATGATGAAGGTGTCGCAGCGGTACAGGCCCCGCTGGGCCACGCGCCCCCAGACCATGGGCTGGGCGCTCGTGTAGTGCTGCCCGTAGGTGTAGTCCGCGCCGATCAGGTAGGCCTGGAAGGCGCGCTTGACCAGCGCCATCCGGGCACCGATGTCCTCGAAGTCGGCGGGCTGCAGGCAGGCCGTCTTGAAGCACTTGTTGAGCAGGTGGTTCGGGTTGTTGGGCGAGGCCGTGCCCCAATAGGTGGAGCGCGCCTTGAAGCTGGCCAGCGATTCGTAGAGGATGGCGTTGCTGCCCTCGTCCAGCACCTCGACCACGCTGCTGCCGTCGAACATGCCGGTGTGCCCCAGCGAGCCCAGGCCGGAGATCGCCAGGTCGCGCCCGACCACATCGCCGGCGAGCTGGGGGTCGCCGATGACCACGTCCGCACCGATGTTCCACAGCGCCCTGCCGCTGCCGTAGATGACCAGGTTGCCGTCGTCCTGCGCCGCGAGGTAGGCGCCCGGGTTGCCGGAGGTCTGCGAGTTCCAGGCCGGCGTGCCTGTGCCGGTGTAGACGACGAGGTTGCCGTCGCCCTGCATGGGCGCGAACGCGCCCGGGTTGCCGTAGGTGTGGCTGTGCCAGCGCGCGGCCCAGTCGGTGGTGCGGTAGTAGACGAGGTTGCCGTCGCCCTGCATGACCAGGAGGTAGCGGCCGTTGTCGGAGCTGATGGATTGGCCTGGGGAGAGGGCTGTGTTGGGGGCGAGGATGCCGGCGGTGGTGGCGCAGGCGAGGGCTAGCAGGAGGGCTGCGGGGGCTTGGGTCCACTTTGTCATCACAACCTCCCTTCGGGCAGAAGCCCGCGATGCGGTGCAATGTGCCGGCGCTGGGTGGCTGACAGGCGCTGGCTCGGCCCGCTTGTGTGCGCAGATGCTGTCGCAATGGCCTGTCTGGCGGCCCCTGCGCCGCCGCATTGGCGGACGGTGTTCTTCGAGCGATGCGTGCAAGTGGGGCGAGCATTGTTCCGCAATGGGCGGGGAGGCACAAGCGGGGGCGCTGATGGCCAACGCCGGCAGCGCTGGGTAAGACTAATTTCCGGCGGCGCCGGGGAAGGCGGCGGTGGCTACTGATCAGCCGGCCCGTTCGTCGTCGGCGCGCGCGTCTTGGCGGCAGCGGGCGGCGAGGGTCATGCAGGCGGCGGCAAGGGGATCAGGCCTCGATCACCACAGGCGCCCCAACCCGATACCGCTCGATCACCGTCATGTCCGGCTCCACCCCGAGCCCAGGCCCAGTCGGCACCGCCACCCTCCCCTCCCGCGCCCGAACCACTTCGTGATACGGACTCGCCTCCAACTCCCCGAAGAACAACTCAAACGCCACCCCCGGCGCAAACGCCGCCGCCAAGTGCAGCGAAGCCAGATACCCCGGCCCGAAGTAGAAGCAATGCGGCACATAGTCGATGCCATGCGCGCGGGCCAGCGTCACCGCCTGCGTCACCGCGTCGATCCCGCCGAACTTGATGACGCTGGGCTGGCAGATGTCCACCGCGCCCGCGCGCAGCATGGCCCCGAACTCGTGGATGCCCGCGACGTTCTCGCCTGCGGCGATGGGCATGGTCGCTGAGGCTCGCACGCGGGCCAGGCCGGGGAAGTCCTCTGGCGGCCACACCGGCTCTTCCAGCCAGGCGAGGCGCACGGCTTCAAGCGCGCGGGCCTGCTGGATGGACTGCGAGACGCTCCAGGGGCAGTTGGTGTCGAGCGCGAGCCACACCGCATCGCCGCACGCGGCCCGCGCCGCACGCACGGTGTCGAGCCGCACCTCGTGCAGCTTGATGTGCCTGAAGCCTAGGCCCACTGCGCGCTCGACCGCCTGCGCCAAAAGCGCTGGCTCGGCGTAGCGCAAGAGGCTCGCATAGGCATCGAGTTCGCGCGGTGCGCCGCCGAGCAGCGCGGCGATGGGCTGCGAAGCGAGCTTGCCGGCGATGTCCCACAGCGCGATCTCGATGGCCGAGAGCGCGTACACCACGGGGCCGCTTCGGCCATGGATGTGGAAGCGATGGGCCATCTCGGCCATCAATGCCGATCGGTCGGCGGGGTCGCGCCCGACGAAGGCGGGGCCGACCACGCTGGCCAGCGCGGCGCTGGTGATCGGGCAGGCCACGTGGCCCCAGCCCTCGCCCCAGCCGTCGACACCCGCATCGGTGCGCACGCGCACGAACAGGGAATCGACGGAAGTCCAGTTCATCCCGGCAAAGGCCGTGGGCGCGGCGCCCATGTCGAAGGGCACGCGGATCAGGTGGATCTCGATGCGCTCGATCTTCATCGCAAACCTCCTCGCGGTTCAGGGGCGATGGATGATGATCCCTTCGCGCGCCGGCATCAATCGGCCGGAAGGCAGTGCGGCTCGCACCACACCACAGGCCGCACAATGCGCCCATCGCCCGTGCGCACACTGCTGCGAGCCGCACTCGCCCTCGACCATGTCCGTCCCCCGCCCCGACCTAGCCAAGACCACTTTCGTCGTACTCACGCTGGTCTTGCTGATCACCTCCTCCCTCTGGATCCTCCGCCCCTTCCTGGGCGCCACGATCTGGGCCGCCATGCTCGTGGTCGCCACCTGGCCCGCCTTCCTCTGGATCCAGGCCCGACTGTGGAAGCGCCGCAGCCTCGCGGTGCTGGTGATGGTCGTGATCCTGCTGCTGCTCTTCGTGCTCCCGCTCACGCTGGCGATCACGACCGTTGCCTCCAATGCGGAGGAGGTCGTCACCTGGGTCCGCAAGCTGATCAGCCAGGGCCTGCCCACGCTGCCCGGCTGGGTCCAGCGCCTGCCTCTGGTGGGGACGCGGCTGACGGAGGCCTGGAGCGAGCTGGTGGCCGCAGGGGTGTCGGGGCTGGAGGCCCAGGTCACGCCCTACATCCGGCAGGTCACGTCGTTTGTGCTC
Organism: Variovorax sp. Soil_C_12; assembly: GCF_057657375.1. Classification (NCBI taxonomy): domain Bacteria; kingdom Pseudomonadati; phylum Pseudomonadota; class Betaproteobacteria; order Burkholderiales; family Comamonadaceae; genus Variovorax; species Variovorax sp. Soil_C_12. The sequence continues at coordinate 341,204 of NZ_JBDGIO010000004.1, forward strand.
GCACAAGCCGGCGTGCTGGGGGCGCTGACGCTGCAGTTCCTGCTCACGGTGGTGATCGCCGGGATGATGTACGCGGGCGGCGAGTCGGCGGCGGCGGTGGCGCGGCGCTTCGGCCTCAAGCTGGGCGGGCAGCGCGGCGAAGATGCGGTGGTGCTGGCCGGCAAAGCCATCCGCGGGGTGGCGCTGGGGGTGGGGGTGACGGCGATCGTCCAGGCGGTGGTGGGCGGCGTCGGACTGGCGATCGCGGGGGTGCCCTTCGCGGCGCTGCTCACGGCCGTGATGTTCATGCTGTGCATCGTGCAGGTCGGGCCGACGCTGGTGCTGGCGCCGGCGACCATCTGGGTGTTCTGGAGCGGCAACACGGGCTGGGGCATCTTCCTGCTGGTGTGGACCATCATCGTGGGGACGATGGACAACTTCCTGCGCCCGCTACTGATCCGCCGCGGCGCCGACCTGCCGCTGGTGCTGATCTTCGCGGGGGTGATCGGCGGGCTGCTGGGCTTCGGGCTGGTCGGGATCTTCGTGGGGCCGGTGATGCTCGCCGTGTCGTACACGCTGGTCGACGCCTGGCTGCGCGACGAGGAGCCGCCGCCGTCCGAGGCCAATGCCGCGCAGCAGTAGGCGGGCCGAGGCGTAGCGGCCTTCTTCTCTCCTCCAGGCGAGTGAGATTCGGGCTTTCAAGCGCACCGGTCAGCTGACATACTCGGCGCGCGCCTGCGCTCGAACTGGCAACGACTCCTGCCGGGCCGCCACCCTGGAGGGAAGCACCCGTGAATAAGCTGCTTGAGCAAGTCACGGCCCGCCGCCGGGCCCTGGGCATTCGCAGCCTTCCCGCAGACGGCTCGGCCCTCTGGGGCCTGGCGCTGTCGGGCGGCGGCATTCGCAGCGCGACCTTCTGCTTCGGGCTGCTGCGCAGCCTGGCGCGCAACCGGCTGTTGCTGCGCTTCGATCTGCTGTCGACGGTGTCGGGCGGCGGGTACATCGGCAGCATGCTGGGGCGGCTGTTCTCGCGCGGCACGCGGCGCACGGACATGTTCCGGGTGCAGCAGGCGCTGGGCGAGATACAGGCCGGCTGGTTCGTCTGGTGGCTGCGCGCGAACGGGCGCTACCTGATCCCGCACGGCATGCGCGACACGCTGTTCGTAGCGGCCCTGTTCTTCCGCAACCTGGTCGCGATCCACTTCGAGTTCGCGCTGATCGTGCTGGCGGTCACGCTCGTGCTCGACGTGGTGATCCTGCATGCCTGGCAGGGATTGGCGGCGCTGGGCGCGGCCGCCTCCGACCCGGTGTTCGCGCTGCTGCAAGACCTGCCCGGCTGGGCGCCGCTGTGGATTCCGGTGGTGTGGCTGGCGCTGCCGCTGGTCTTCATGGTGGGCGCGTGGCGGGCGGCGGCCTACTGGGCCATCCCGTGGGTGGACGAGACCAAGTGGTACTGGCTGGTCGCGGCGTGGGTGGGAAGCCTGGCCTTGACCTGGGGGCTGTGCTGGTGGTACTTGCAGTTCGAAGGCAGCCATCGTCCGGTGGGGCAGGTGCTCAGGAGCACCTTGCTCGTCATCACCATTGCACTGCTCGCGCTGTGGCTTGCGGCGATGCCGGTGGCAGCCAACTTCCTGTGGCGATCCAAGGACGATGGAGGCCCGCGCGCCGAGGCCGCACGCACCTATGTGACGCGGGCGCTGGCCAAGACCTTCGAGCTGTTCAGCGCCATCGTGCTGGTGGGGCTGATCGACCGCTGCGCTTGGTTCCTGGCCTTCGAGCTGGAGCCGCTCACCGAGACGGGCCAGGGGGTGGCGGGCCTGTGGCTGGGCATCGCCGCGGCCGTGATCCGCGCGGTGCTGCCGCTGGCCTCGAAGCTGCTGCCCTCGAGCCCGGGCACGAGCGTGGTGCTGGCGGTGGGGCGCTTGCTGGGCTATGCGCTGGTCTTCCTGCTGTGCGTGTGGTGGGCTTCGCTGGCGCACAAGATGGTGCTGGGCGCGCTCTTCACGCCTGAAGGGCTTTCCTACGGCAGCGGGTGGATGGCCTGCCTGATGCTCGCCGTGCCGGTGCTCGGCTTCCTGCTGTTGACGGGGCAGAACGTCGAGTTTCTGAACGTCTCGTCGCTGCATGCCTTCTACAAGGCGCGCATCGTGCGCAGCTACCTGGGCGCGGCGAACGGTGCGCGGTTCACCAGCGACGCTCCCGTGCCGCCGCTCACGGCGCTGGGTCGTGTGCCGCAGGTGCTGCGCACCGACCACAAGATCGCTTCGGTCGACGCCGTCCATGCCGACGACGACATCGCGCTGGACGCCTACCGGCCGCAGGCCCAGGGCGGGCCCATCCATATCCTCAACGTGTGCATCAACCAGACGCGCGATCCGCGCGGCGGGCTGTTCAACCAGGACCGCCGCGGGCTGGCGCTGTCGGTCGCATCCGGCGGGCTGCGCAAGGCCTCGCAGGGCGAGTGGGAAGACCTCATCGGCCCCGGGGCGTTGAGCCTGGGCAACTGGGCGGCGATCTCCGGCGCCGCGGTGGCGCCGGGCCTGGGCGGGCGCACGCGCGGCGGGATCTCCGCGCTCGCCACCTTCGCCGGCGTGCGGCTGGGCTATTGGTGGGACCGGTCGGCGCGCACGGGGTGCACCACGACGCCGTACCGCTTGGGGGCCAAGTCGCGCGGCGTGCTCAACGAGACCTTCGGGGTCTTCAAGGGCACGGACAAGGACGACTGGTTCCTCACCGACGGCGGGCATTTCGAGAACACGGCAGCCTATGTGCTGCTCGCCGAGCGCGCGCAGGTCATCGTGATCGCCGACTGCGGCGCGGACCCGCAGTACCGCTTCGAGGACCTCGAGAACCTGGTGCGCAAGGCGCGCATCGACCTGCAGGCGGAGATCCTGTTCCAGAAGCCGAAGGTCAGCAAGACAGCCGCCGCGGCGGCCGCTGCCCCGCGGCGCTTCAGGACCGCGCGGCCGGCGGCTCCGACGGCTCCCCGGCCCGCGGCGCTGGAGCGCTTCGGTTCGCTGGACGATCTGGAATCGGCGACGAGCAGCGCTTGCCTCGCGCTGGCGAAGGTGCAGTACGCGGATGCGGGCGCGAGCACGGGCATCCTGATCGTGATCAAGCCGAATGTGTGCGCGGGGCTGCCGGTCGACCTGATGAACTTCAAGCGGCAGTACGCGGAGTTTCCGCAGCAGGCGACATCGGACCAGTTCTTTTCCGAAGCGCAATGGGAAAGCTACTTCCATCTGGGCAGCTTCCTGGGCCAGCACCTGGACCGCGTGTTCATCGAAGCGCTGCTGGCGAATGCAGACGCATGGTTCGAGGACGACGAGTGCTCGCCTTTTGTTGCAGCAAAGGCGGCCGCGCCCGCCGCCGGCGCCTCGACGCCGGCCGGCAACGGGCGCGTCGGAACGCGCATTGCCACGGCGGCAAGCGGTGTGACGGCCGTGGGTGCGACGCTCAGCCTCAGCGCTGCAGCGACAGTGGGCGTGGCGGCGTGGCAGGCCATCGAGGCGACCAAGAGCAGCTACACCCGGCAGAGCACGGACGAGCGCGGCGCGGTGAAGGAGCTCACGGAGCTGTGGACCAAGGCCGCGGCGGCCAAGGAAGACGAGAAGCCGGCGGCGGCTAACACGCTGGCCGCCGCATTGCTGCGCACGGCGGACAGCCTTTGCCCGGCCGGCGGCGCCGACTGGTTCGCCCGCTCCGACCTGGCGGTGCGCATCGACAGCGCGGGGCGCGAACTCTGCGCGGCGATCCCCGGGGACAAGCCGGCCGCCTGCGGCGCGCTGCTGAACGCGGCGCAGGGCCGGGATGCGAGCAGCCGCGCAACCTGCCTCGCGCCGGGGCCGGAGGTGATCAGCGTCAAGCCGCCGCCGCGCTACTGGATCTACGACTACACGGGGGCGGGCAACGCCACGAATGCCCATCCTTGCGATCCCGTGGTGGCCCAGCGGGAAGACGCTCAACGGCAGGCCTTGAAGATGGGCGTGCTGCCGCGGCCGGAGTGCAGTTTCACAGGGCGCTTCTCGGGCCTGCTGGACAGCTTGCCGCTCGCAGCGGCCGCCACCAGCCCGGGCTCACCGGCGCCCGGCGGGGGGCCGTGCAGCGACATCACCCTCTTCCGGCAGATCTACCGGCCGGAGCAACGCGCAACCGCGGAGGGCTACGCCGCAGATTGGGGGCGCCTCGGCGCGAAGCTCGCGCCGATCGAGGACGTGGTGGCCACGGCGCACTCACGCGGCTTCGCCAGCCCGCCCGTGGTGTCGAAGACCACGGTGCGATTTCATGATCTCGATGCCGTGATGTGCGCGCGCGCCCTGGCGGGCGCAGTCAAGCAAGGTGACTGGCCCGTGGAGCCGCTGCCGGCCCGATATCGCCCGAGGGCAAGGACGGTCGAGGTCTGGTTCGCGCCCCCACCGCCCGCCCCACCGAGCGAGCCGCCTGCTGCGGCGCCGCCATCGGTCAAGGCGGCACCGCCGCCGGTCAGGGAATCACAGACGCCGAAGTGAGCAGGCGCCCGAGCCCCGGCGCGCCGGCTGCGCCGGCGGCGGCCGCCTTCGTTGCGCAGCTGCGGCCTTCGGGGAGATGATGCGGGCCCTTCCTCGCTGCCCTCCATGAGCGAACGCCTGTTCCTTCGCCTCGACGACGACCCGGTGCAAGGGCCGGAAGCAGACGCGCCTGCCGGCACGCTGCGCGCCTTGCCCGTGGGCGCGGCGCTGCGGGCGCATGTGTCGCACGTGCTGCTGTGCCGGGAGGACTTCGTGGCAGGGCATGAGGTGGTCGAGCGTGTGCTGCCCGATGGGGCGGTGCGGCTGATCTTCAACCTGGGCGATACCACCAACCCGTCCGCGGTGGTGGTCGGCGCCACGACGGCGCCGGCGCTGGTGCGCCTGCGCGGCAGGATGGATGGGGTGTCGCTCACGCTGCGTCCCGGTGCGGTGGCCGGCCTGCTGGGGCTGCCGGCCGGGGAGCTGGCAGGGATCGCGCTGCCGCTGGACACGCTGTGGCACGGCGAAGGCGCGCAGCTGCTGGCACGGATGGCCGAGGCGCCGGACGATGCCGCCCGCATGGCGTGGCTGCAGTCCGCCTTGCAGCGCCGGCTGGCCGAGGCCGAGCGCGCATCCAGCACGGCACAACGGGCCGCGACGCATGCGGCGCGACTCATCGTTGCCTCGGGTGGACGGCGCCCGTTGCGCGAGGTGGCTGCGGCCGTCGGCGTCGGGGAGCGGCGGCTGCAACAGCTGTTCCACGCGCAGGTGGGCCTGTCGCCGCGTGCCTGGGGCCGGCTGGCGCGGCTGCATGGCTGCCTGCGCGGGCTGCGCGGGCAGGCGGCGCCCGACTGGGCGGAGGTGGCGGTGGACCACGGCTATTACGACCAGTCGCATCTGGTCAACGAGTTCCGGGCCCTTTGCGGGCTGACGCCGACGGAGTTCCTGGGTCGCGCGGTTTCGGGTTCTTCCAAGACGGCGGCTTGAAGGCGGCCTATCGTTCCCGGACTCGACGAACAAGCGAAGAAAGGAACAGCGGATGCGGCAACAACCAAGGCTTAAGGATTGCGTGGCGGTGGTGACCGGCGCCAGCCGCGGCGCGGGGCGCGGCATCGCCCAGGAGCTGGGCGCGGCGGGCGCGACCGTGTATGTGACCGGGCGCAGCACGCGCGAGCGGCAACCCGACACCTATGGGCAGCTGATGGGCCTGGCCGGGCTCGACGCCCTGCCCGGCAGCATCGACGAGACGGCCGAGGAGGTCACGCGCATGGGTGGGCGCGGCGTCGCGGTGCGCTGCGACCACACGCGCGAGGACGATGTAGCGGCGCTGTTCGAGCGCGTGCAGCGCGAGGCCGGCCGCATCGACGTGCTGGTGAACAACGCCTGGGGCGGGCACGAGACCTTCAACGGGGTGTTCGATGCGCCCTTCTGGGAGCACCCGCTCGCGAACTGGGACTCGATGTTCGACCGCGGCGTGCGCAACCACCTGCTGGCCAGCCGCTTCGCGGCGCCGATGATGGTGGAACGCAAGCGGGGGCTGATCGTGACGACGACCTTCTGGGACCGGGACCGTTATCTGCGCGGCAACCTGTTCTACGACCTGGCCAAGGCGAGCATGACGCGGCTGGCTTTCGGGATGGCGCAGGAGCTGCGGCCGCATGGGGTGGCCTCGCTGGCGGTGTCGCCGGGGTGGATGCGCACGGAGTTCGTGCTGACGGGGCACAAGACGGACGAGGCGCATTGGCAGGAGCGGCCGGCGCTGGCGCGGACGGAATCGCCGCGCTATCTGGGGCGGGCTGTGGTGGCGCTGGCGGGGGATGCGGGGGTGTTGGGGAAGAGCGGTGCGGTACACCGGGTGGCGGACCTTGCTGGGGAGTACGGGTTCACGGATATCGATGGGCGGCGGGTGGAGGCCTTCGAGCTCGAGGGAGGGTGAACCACCCTCACCCCAGCCCTCTCCCGCCAGCGGGAGAGGGAGGAATGCCGCACGCGGGCGGGAGAGGCAGGAGTGCCGCGCGCGAGCGGAAGTGGGAGGAATGCCGCTCAGCTGGCGCTGCGGCGGTAGAAGGCGAGCGAGCCGGCCAGGGCCAGCAGGGCGCCGCCGCAGCAGCGGTCCAGCCACAGCACGGCGCGCCGGCGCAGGAGCTTGACGGCGCGCGCGCCGATCACGGCATAGGCCAGCATCACGGAGAAGTCCAAGCACGCGAACACGACGCTGATGGCCGCGTACTGCGGCCACTGCGACGCGCCGGGGTCGATGAACTGGGGCATTAACGCCGAGCAGAACAGGTAGCCCTTGGGGTTGGTCACGGCCACGAGGAAGGACTTGGCGAAGATGGCGCGCGGGCTGCCGCGGCCGTCGGCCCCGCCCTGCTGCGAGAGATCGAGCCCGCCCTGCGAGCGCAGCAGGCGAAAGCCCAGCCAGGCCAGGTAGGCCGCGCCCACCCACTTGAGCACCGAGAACCAGAACTCCGAGGCGGCCAGCAACGCGCCCAGGCCCAGCGCCACGGCGCCCACCAGCACGAAGTCGGAGGCAACCGCGCCCAGCATGCCGGGCAGCGCGCGGCGCACGCCGAAGCGCGAGCCGTTGGCCAGGGCCAGGAGCACGGTGGGGCCGGGGGTGGCGATGGCGATCAGCGCCACGAGCGCGAAGACGAGCAGGGTCGGGGTGTTCATGCAGGGGTGCTCCTCGGATCGGGCGAGCATGATAGTCCTCGGGCCGCCGGCGCGGCGAGCCGCCCGCTCAGGTTGTCCGCCTTGCGCCGGGCTGGGCAATCCCGTACCCTGGACCGCCAACCGGGCGGCGCTTGCGTTCCCATCGGCCGTCCGCAGCGCCACGCAAGGCGCAAAGGAGATATCCATGCCAAGCCGATCGAACGGCCTCGTGGCCGAAATGGAAGCGGTGCGAACCCTGGCGCTGGTCGGTCCGTCCGCCGCGGGCAAGACCACGCTGGCCGAGGCGCTGTTGCTCAAGTCAGGCGCCATCGGCGCGCCGGGCAGCGTGGAGCGCGGCAGCACGGTGAGCGACTTCGACCCACTCGAGCGGCGAATGCAGCACTCGCTCAATTCCTCGGTGATGCACCTCGCGCATGCAGGCACGCGCATCCACTTGCTCGACACGCCCGGCGGCGCCGACTTCCTCGGCCAGAGCCTGCCGGCGCTGGAGGCGGTGGAAACGGCGGCGGTGGTGATCAACGCGGCCACCGGCATCGAGCAGATGGCGGTGCGCATGATGGAGCATGCGGCGGCGCGCAAGCTGGCGCGCATGGTGATCGTCAACAAGATCGACTCGCAGGGCGTGGACATGGCGGGGCTGCTGGCGCAGATCCAGGCCGCCTTCGGCCGCGAGTGCCTGCCGATCAACCTGCCCGACGACGGCGGCACGAAGGTGCTCGATTGCTTCTACAACCGCGAGGGCGGCTGCAAGATGGGCGACGTGGAGACGGCGCACCGCGCGCTGGTCGAGCAGGTGGTGGAGGTGGACGCGGCCTTCGTCGACCGCTACCTGGAAGAAGGCGACGTGGACCCCAGCGAGCTGCATGCGCCGCTGGAGCAGGCGCTGCGCGAGGGGCACCTGATCCCGGTGTGCTTCGTCTCGGCGCGCAACGGGGCCGGGCTCGGCGAGCTGCTGGACGTGATCGTCAAGCTGCTGCCCGATCCGACCGAGGCCAATCCGCCGGCCTTCCTGGTCGGCGAGGGCGAAGACGCCAAGCCGATGGAGGCGAAGCCCGATCCCTCGGCGCACGTGCTGGCGCATGTGTTCAAGGTCACGGTCGATCCGTACGTGGGCAAGATGGGCATTTTCCGCGTACACCAGGGCACCCTCACGCGCGACAGCCAGCTCTTCATCGGCGACGGGCGCAAGCCCTTCAAGGTGAACCACCTGTTCATGCTGCAGGGCAAGGAATACACGGAGGTGTCGCGCGCGCTGCCGGGCGACATCGTGGCGGTGGCGAAGGTGGAGGACATCCACTTCGACGCCGTGCTGCACGACGCGGCCGAGGACGACCATGTCCACCTGGCAGCGCTGGACTTCCCCATTCCCGTGCACGGCCTGGCGATCCAGCCGCAGCGGCACGGCGACGAGCAGCGGCTGTGGGAGATCCTGGGCAAGCTGGTGGACGAAGACCCGTGCCTGCGCGTGGAGCATGTGGCGGCGACCAACGAGACCATCGTCTACGGCCTGGGCGAGCTGCACCTGCGCGTGCTGCTGGAGCGGCTGCGCGACGTGTACCGCTTCGAGGTCAACACGCGGCCGCCGCGCATCGCCTATCGCGAGACGGTGACGGCGCCGGCCGAGGGCCACCATCGCCACAAGAAGCAGACGGGCGGGGCCGGCCAGTTCGGCGAGGTCTTCCTGCGCGTGGAGCCGCTGACGCGCGGCACGGGCTTCGAGTTCAAGGACGAGGTCAAGGGCGGGGCGATTCCGTACCAGTTCATCCCGGCCGTCGAGAAGGGCGTGCGCGAGGTGCTGGAGCACGGCGCGATCGCGGGCTACCCGGTGGTCGACGTGCGGGTGACGGTCTACGACGGCAAGAGCCACAGCGTGGACAGCAAGGACATCGCCTTCGCCACCGCGGGGCGCAAGGCCTTCATCGCGGCGATCCAGGAGGCGCGGCCGATCGTGCTGGAGCCGGTGGTGAAGATCGACATCGCCGCGCCCGACGGCGCGATCGGCGACATCACCGGCGACCTGTCGTCGCGGCGCGGGCTGGTCACCGGCACGGCCAACGCGGCGGCGGGGACGGTGCTGGTGCGCGGCCAGGTGCCGATGTCGGAGCTCTCGGGTTACCAGTCGCGGCTCAATGCGATGACCAGCGGCCAGGGGCGCTACACCATCGAGCTGTCGCACTACGAGGCGGTGCCGCCCACGACGCAGCAGCAGCTGATGTCGCAGCACAAGGTGCGCGACACGGAGTGAGGCGACGCGCCCCCTGCCCCGTCAAGGGGCCGGATGGCGGCGCGATCTTCGTTGCGTATTCGAAACCCGCCTACACCGGGTTCGGCGCGCCGCGCCTATGAAGGAGCGCTGGAACGAGGAGTCCTCATGGAAATGAAATCGTGGCTCGCAAAGCTCAAGGAAGCGGACGCGCGCCGGCCCGATCTGCCGGGCGAACACCTGATCGTGCTGGCGACCGGCGTGCTGCTGTTGATGGCGACCGGACGCAGCCGCTCGCTGATCGGCCGGGCCTTGGTCGCCGCCGCAGCGGGCGCCTTCATCGGCCGCGCAGCCAGCGGCACGGGCGGCGTGGCGCGGCTGGCGGCCCTGCTGGAGGAGTTTCGCGGCGCCCGGCGGCCGCAACAAGGAGAGCGTCGATGATCCTGAAGCAAGAGTTGCTGCTTCGCCTTCTACGTTTGAACTGCGCGTTGCTGGTGGCGGGCTCCGTCGTGGTGGCGCTGGCCGCCTGCAGCGAGAGCGAGAAGGCAGAAACCCGGAAGAACGTCGATACCGCGGTCGAGAAGACGGAGGATGCAACCGTCGCCGCCGCGCGCAAGGCCGCCGACCTGGCGGAGAAGGCCCGCGACAACACGGTGAACTACTTCAAGTCGCCGGACGTGAAGGAAGACATCGACGCGGCCAAGCAGGCCCTGAAGAACGCCGGCAGCGCGCTGGGCTCGTCAGCCAACGACACGGCGATCACCGCCTCGGTGTCGGCCGCGATCGCGCGCGACCCGGAGCTCGGTCCGCGGCAGATCGAGGTGGCCTCCAAGTCCGGCGCCGTGAAGCTGAGCGGCTCGGCGCCGAGCGCCGAGGCGAAATCGCGCGCCGAGCAGATCGCGCGCACCGTGAACGGCGTCGACTCGGTCGACAACCGGCTCACGGTGACGAACTGAATCAGCGCCTCAGAGCATGAGCGCCACGGCGGCGTCGAGATGCTCCGAGGGCTGGCGCCGGAAGCCCGAGCGCGCGAAGCGCTGCAGGCGCCCCACCACGAAGGCCGTGAGCGCGGAGGCGCGCACCTGCGCATCGACGCTGGGCGTGGCCGAGCCGTCGGCCGCGGCCGCGCCGCGCAAGGCCTGGCGCAGGGTGGCTTCGATCTTGTCGAAGAACTGGTTCATGCGGTTCTGCAGGCGCTCGTTCTCGTAGACCAGAGCGTCGCCGACCATCACGCGGGTCATGCCCGGGTTCTTCTCGGCGAACTGGACGAGCATGGCGATGATGCGCGCGGCCTGCTCCTGGCCCGGCGCGGAGCGCTCGGTGATCTGGTTGATGAGGGTGAAGACGCTCTGCTCGATGAAGTCGATCAGGCCCTCGAACATCTGCGCCTTGCTGGCGAAGTGGCGGTACAGCGCGGCCTCGCTCACCTCGAGCCGGGCGGCCAGGGCCGCGGTCGTGACGCGCTCGGCGCCGGGCTGCTCCAGCATGGCGGCCAAGGCCTGGAGAATCTGCACGCGCCGCTCGCCTGGCTTGGGACGTTTGCGCGTCGGCGCTGCTGCTGGCACCGGCTCGGAACTCACGGAACTCAGCGGAGCGCCTGGGGCGCTGGTCTCGTCATCGTTCTGCATGGGCACGTGCAAAATGTAAAAAATTGATTCTCGCACAGCGACGTGAGCGCGTGCCAACCGGACATGCACTGTACGTCGCGCAGAATCAACGGGATTTTTTAACGATTGGCGAGAAAGAACGATGAGCCCAACGATTCTGGTGACCGGCGGGGCCGGCTTCATCGGCAGCCACACCTGCGTGGCGCTGGCAGCGGCGGGCTATGTGCCGCTGATCCTCGACAACCTCGGCAACAGCGACGTGCGCGTGCTCGACCGGCTGGCCCGGATCATCGGCACCGCGCCGCGCTTCGTCGAGGGCGACGTGCGCGACCGCGCCCTGCTCGACCGGGTGTTCCGCGAGGAGACGATCGGCGGCGTGATCCATTTCGCCGGCCTCAAGGCGGTGGGCGACTCGGTGGCGGACCCAATCACCTACTACCAGAACAATGTGCATGGCAGCTTCGTGCTGACCGAGGCGATGCAGGCGGCGGGCGTGCGCACGCTGATCTTCTCTTCCTCGGCCACGGTGTACGGGGACCCGGACAGGTCGCCGATCCCCGAGAGCGCGGCGCTGCGGCCGGCCAATCCCTATGGCCGGTCGAAGCTGATGGTGGAGGACGCGCTGCGCGACCTGCACCGTGCGCACCCGGCCTGGCGCATCGCGCTCCTGCGCTACTTCAACCCGGTGGGCGCGCACGAGAGCGGGCTGATCGGCGAGCACCCCCAGGGCAAGCCCAACAACCTGATGCCCTTCGTGAGCCAGGTGGCGGTGGGGCTGCGCGACAAGCTCTCGGTGCACGGCGGCGACTACCCGACGCCGGACGGCACCGGCGTGCGCGACTACGTACACGTGATGGACCTGGCCGAGGGGCATGTGGCGGCACTGCGCCATGCCGAGAAGCAGCCGGGCCTGGTCACGCTGAACCTGGGCACGGGCCAGGGCGCCTCGGTGCTCGACGTGGTGAAGGCCTTCGAGCGCGCGAGCGGCAAGACCATCGCCTACGAGATCGGGCCGCGGCGGCCGGGCGACGTGCCGGCCTACTGGGGCGACCCGGCGCTCGCCGAGTCGCTGCTGGGCTGGCGCGCGCGGCGCGGGCTGGACCAGATGTGCGAGGACAGCTGGCGGTGGCAGGAGGGGAATCCGAAGGGCTATACCTGAAAGCCTTTCAGGGCAATGACTCAGAAACCCTCAACGGGCCCGGATCATGGTCCCGTAGGCCTGGTCCGTGAGGATCTCCAGCAGCATCGCATGCGGCACCCGCCCGTCGATGATGTGCACCGCGTTGACTCCGCTCTTGGCCGCATCCAGCGCGCCCTCGATCTTCGGCAGCATGCCGCCGGAGATGGTGCCGTCGGCGAACAGGTCGTCGATCTCGCGGGCGCTGAGGTTGGTGAGCAGCTTGCCGTCCTTGTCGAGCACGCCGGGCGTGTTGGTCAGCAGCATCAGCTTCTCGGCCTTGAGCACGGTGGCCAGCTTGCCGGCCACCACGTCGGCGTTGATGTTGTAGCTCTCGTTCTCCTCGCCGAAGCCGATGGGGCTCACGACGGGGATGAAGGCGTCGTCCTGCAGCGCCTTCACCACGCCCGGATCGATGGCGACGATGTCGCCCACCTGGCCGACGTCGTGCTCCACGTTGGGGTCGTTGCGGTCCGCCATCTTGAGCTTCTGGGCGCGGATCAGGCCGCCGTCGCGGCCGGTCAGGCCGACCGCCTTGCCGCCGGCCTGGTTGATCAGGCCCACGATGTCCTGCTGCACCTCGCCGGCCAGCACCCACTCGACGACTTCCATGGTCTCGGCGTCGGTCACGCGCATGCCCTGGATGAAGTGGCCCTTCTTGCCGAGCCGGTTGAGCGCCGCCTCGATCTGCGGGCCGCCGCCGTGAACCACCACGGGGTTCATGCCGACCAGCTTGAGCAGCACCACGTCTTCCGCGAAGTCGGCCTGCAGGGCCGGGTCGGTCATGGCGTTGCCGCCGTACTTGATGACGATGGTCTTGCCGTGGAACTTGCGGATGTAGGGCAGCGCCTGGGCCAGGATCTCGGCCTTGTCGCGCGGGGGGATGTTGAGGACGGGGTCGGTCATGGTGCTCACGCTGAAAGACGACGGGATTTTGCCGGCAAATTCGGGAAACACCGAGGAACCGGCTTTGCCGGGCCGCTGGTGTTGCCCCCGGTGAGGGGGTGGGCGGCTACACGAAGTGAGCCAACCTGGGGGAGAGCTTAGCTGTTCAAGGGCGCAGCCAGCGTGGCACCTTGAAGCGCACGATCATGAAGTAGGCCAGGACGTAGGTGGCGATGAACAGTGCGCTGAAGGCCATCAGCACCGGCGTGTTGTTCCAGAACAGCACGGCCGGCACCACGGTGAGGGCCGCGAAGATCCACAGGTAGGGCGAGGTGCGGTTGTTGCGCGCCAGTAGCTGGCGGGCCTCGTCGTCGGCGAAGGCGACGCGCACGATGCGGCGGAAGATCAGCTGGTGGAAATGCAGCGCGTCCGGGTCGCCCGGCGACTGGCCGCGCACGAAGCGGCGGTAGACCGAGAACACCGTCTCCCAGACCGGGTAGATCAAGAGCAGCATCGGGAACCACGGCGAGACCACGCGGTGCCGCTGCACCAGGGTGACCGCAGCCAGCGCGATCACCATGCCCCAGACATAGGCCCCGCCGTCGCCGGCGAAGATCTTGCCGCGCGGGTAGTTCCAGATGAGGAAGCCCGACGTCGCGCCGACCAGGCAGATCACCATGGCGGCGAGCTGCCGGTCGCCCACCTGCAGCGCCACGTGCGAGATCGCCAGGCAGACCAGGATGGCCACCGTGCCGGCCAGGCCGTTGTAGCCGTCGATGATGTTGAAGGCGTGCGGCAGGCCGCCGATGGCAACGACCGCGAACAGCATCGCGGCGTAAGGCCAGGCCTGCAGCCAGCCGTCGACGAAGGGAACGCCGGTGCGCGCCACGCCGAGCTTGAGCAGCCAGCACAGGAGCAGCGCCGAGCCGATGGTGATGCCGAGCCGGTAGCGCACCGAGACGCGCTGGGTCAGGTCCTCGACGATGCCGGCAAGCACCGCCGGCGCGATGCACAGCAGCGCGATGCCGGAAGCCTTGATCGGCCAGTTGACGTTGAAGGGGTCGGAAGGCAGCCCCGCCACCAGCCACGCGACGCCGGTGCCCAGCAGCATGCCGGCACCGCCGAGCCGGGGCACATGGCCCTTGTGGAAGCGCTGCGGCATGTCGTGGCCGTAGCGCCGCGCATGGCGGCGCGCGCGCCGCATGAACAGCTGCACGGCGATGGCGGAGAGGAGGAAGCTGATGACGATCAGGGTAAGCATGGGCGTGAGGCGGGGCCCCAGGAGCCTGCTCCTAGAATCCCCGGGCGAAATTAGACCATGCCCTCATCCTCGCCCTTCCCGCCCTCCTCGCCCGCCGTCACGGTCTCGATCGTGAGCCATGGTCAGCTCGAACTCATACGCCCGCTGCTGGACCAGCTCGACCGCTTCAGCCGCGGCGCAACGGCCAAGGTGCTGCTCACGCTGAACATCCCCGAGCCCGATGCGCTGGCGGGCGGGCGCTGGGGCTTTCCGATCGAGCGCATCGAGAACGGCAGCCCGATGGGCTTCGGCGCCAACCACAACCAGGCCTTCGCGCGCTGCGAGACGCCGTGGTTCCTGGTGCTCAACCCCGATATCCGCTTCGACGCCGACGTGCTGGCGCCGCTGGTCGAATTCGCACCAGCAGACGCCGGCCTGCTGGCGCCGCGCATCCTGGAGCCCGGCAAGACCACGCCGGAGCAGCACCGCGCGATCATCACGCCGCGCGAGATCTTCACGCGGCGGCGTCCGGGCTATGCGATACCGGCCGAGCCGGCCTGGATTCCGGGCCTGTTCATGCTGTTCCGCAGCGATGCGTATCGGCAGATCGGCGGCTTCGACGAGCGCTTCTTCATGTACGGCGAGGACTTCGACATCTGCGCGCGCCTGCGGCTGGCGGGCTGGAAGCTGTCGATCGCGGAGCACCTGCAGACCCGGCACGATGCGCAGCGCGCGAGCCACCGCAGCAAGCGGCACCTGTACTGGCACCTGACGAGCCTGCTGAAGGTGTGGAGCTCGGCGGCGTTCTGGCGCTACCGCCGGCTGGATGCGGCGTCGCGCGCCGGCACCCGCTAGTCAGCCGCGCTCCAGCAGATCCTGCGCGATGGCCTGCTTGCCGCGGCCGAAGCGCTCGTAGCGGCCGCTCGCGGCCTCGCGCAGCACCGGCAGCAGCCGCGCCAGGCGCGAGGCGGGCAGCTCGGCCCGGAAGCGCTGGTGCGCCACTTTGCCGCGCTGGGCGCTCACGATGGGTTCGGGGACCAGGCCCCGCAGCGCCAGCAGGCGATCGAGCAGCGCCTGCGCACGGCGCCAGCGCTGCATGTGCTTGCTGCCGCGCGCCTCCATGGCCTTGGCGAGCTTGTCGGCCACGGTGGGCCGCTTGGCGCCGATCTGGTTGCTGCCGTGCTGGCGGTAGTCGATCAGGGCTTCGGGCAGCACGTCCATGCGGCCGGTGGCCGCGGCCAGCGCGGCCAGCCATTCGTCATGCACCCATTCGTCGGAAAAAGGCAGCGCCGACGCGAGCAGGCTGCGGCGAAACAGGGTGGTCGCGCCGGTCACGAGGTTGCGGCGCAGGAACACATCGAAGGCGCGGCCCTGGGCGATGGCCTCGAGCTCTGCGGGCTGCACCTCCAGCGCGTGGAACAGCGTGTCGCCCAGGGGCCGGAGCTCGCCGTCGACGAGCCGGGCATCGGTGTGCAGCAGCAACAGCTCCGGCTGGGCCTCGAAGCGCGCGGCCATGCGTGCGAGGCGGCCCGGATGCCAGACGTCGTCCTGGTCGCTGAGGGCGATCAGCTCGTGCCGGCAGGCGCGTATCGCCTGCTCGAAGTTGCGCGTGACGCCGAGGGCCGGCTTGTTCTCGAAGACGGTGAGCGCGACGCTGGAGGCAACGCCGCAGGCCGCCATGGCCTGGCGCACGACGGCCACGCTGTCGTCGCTGGAGCCGTCGTCGGACAGCACGATTTCGCGCGGCAGCAGGTCCTGCGTGCAGATGCTCTGCACCTGCGCAGGCAGGTAGCGCGCGCCGTTGCGCGTGCACAGCGCGACGGAGACTGCTGCCATCACCCGAGCGCTTCGACGCGCGGCGGCCAGGCGTAGCCGAAGTCGTCGCTGTCGACGGTCAGGTTCGGGCTGTAGGCCGGGTCGTGCCGAATCACGTCGGCCCAGCGCCCCTTCATATAGGCGATTTCCCGCTCGAAGCGCTCGCGCTTGTGCGGAGCGACGTCCTCTCCCCGCGTCGCGGATTCGTGGTGTACGAGCTGCGCATACGGCGTCCACACGTTGCGAAAGCCGGCTTCCCGCAGGCGCAGGCAGAAGTCCACGTCGTTGAAGGCCACTTGCAGATTGACCTCGTCGAGCCCGCCCACCTGCAGGTACGTCGCCTTGCGAATCACCAGGCAGGCCGCCGTCACGGCAGAGAAAGTCTGGATCAACGCGGCGCGCCCGGCATAGCCGTTCAGCCCGGCCGGCAGGCCCTTGTGCGCATGCAAGGCCAGGTTGTCCCGCGCGAGCACGACGCCGCCGTGCTGCAAGGTCATGTCCGGGTACCACAGCCGCGCGCCGACCGCGCCGACGCCGGGCTGAAGTGCCAGGCTCACCATTTCGGACAGCCATTCGGGCGAGATCACTTCGATGTCGTTGTTGACCAGCGCGATGACTTCGCCCCGAGCCACTGCGACCGCCGCGTTGTTGAGCGCCGAATAGTTGAAATCGCGCTCGTCGCGCAGCACCCGGATGTTCGGTTTCTGCGAAAGGGCCCGGAAGTAGTCGAGCGCCGCGGGATCGTCCGATCCGTTGTCGACGAGGATGATTTCGTAGGGCGAATAGGTGGTCTTCGCGACGATCGATTCGATGCACTGGCGCACCAGTTTCAACGCATTGCGGGTCGGAATGATCAGCGACACCAGCGGCGGCGCATTCGGCAAGGCGTAGCGCGCGCGGTATCCGATGCCGATGTACTCGGCCTTCGCTTCGACGCCCAGACGCGCGAAGTGCTCGTTCAGCGCCCGCTCGCCGGCCACGGCAGCGTAGGGTTTGGCCTTCATCGAGCGCGCAGTGCTGGCGCCATGCACGCGCCAGTGGTAGAGCACCCGCGGCACATGCCGAATCTGGTCGGCACGAACGCGCTCGACGCAACGCAGCACCAGGTCCCAATCCTGCGATCCTTCGAGGCCCACGCGAAAACCGCCGACCGCGCGCACCAGGTCGGTGGCCAGAACGCCGAGGTGGCTGAAGGTGTTCTGCGAGCGGAACAGGTCGATGTTCCAGTCCGGCTTGAAGTAGGGGTCGAACCGTCGACCCGACTCGTCGATCTTGTCCTCGTCCGAATAGATGAGCTGCACGTCCGGATGCGCAACGATGCACTGGGCCACGCAGAACAGCGCGTGGGCAGGAAGCAGGTCGTCGTGGTCCATGAGCGCGATCCACGGTCCCGTCGCCAGTTCCAAAGCGCTGTTGGAGGCGGCCGAGATGTGGCCATTCTCGGGGCGCAGGACGACCTTGATTCGCGCATCGCGCTCGCTGTAGTCGCGCAGGAGATCGCGCACCTCGACCGAAGGCGATGCGTCGTCGGCGATGCACAGCTCCCAGTTCGGATAGAGCTGTTCGCGCACCGACTCGATTGCGGCGCGCAACCAGGCGGGGTCGGGGTTGTAGCTGGGCATGAGCACCGAGATCAGCGGCCCCTCCCGCATGGCGCTCACGCGTTCGGCGATTCTTGCCCGGGCTTCGGGCGAAAGGGTGTCATGCATGCGCACCCAGTTGGCGTAGTCGCTGCGCGGCCACGTCCGCCGGCGCATTTCCCACACGACGCCGCGCCATCCGGCCCTGCGGAAGACGCGCCAGGCCTGCGGAACCCGCGTCATCAGTCGCGGGCCGTGCCGCATGGCCAGTTGGGCGAGTCGGAGGAATCGGGTGAGGCGCTTCATGGAATGCTGGACAAAGTCGCTTACTTACGCGCCTCGAGGGCAGGATCGAGGAAGGTGGCCCACTGCCGGACATACGCCGCCCGAAGGTGCGTCGCGTCCTTGTAGATCGGGGCGCCGTCCGGCGTGGTTCGCAGGCACTGGCCCTCCGGCGTGCACAGGGCCGCCACGGGGTCGATGACCTTCGCGCCGCCCCGCTCCGCCACCTGTCGCAGCCGCTCGCGCAGTTGTTGCTGGCTCGGCGACACCGGCGCCCTCGGACTGACCGGCGTCGCATGCATCACGCCGAGCCGGTTGCCCGCGACGCGCATGCGCGGCTCGAAGTCGGGGCCGACGGGTATGGTCAGCTGCAGATAGACCTCCTTGCCGGCCGCGCGCAGCAATCGAATGAACAACTCCAGCGACTCCATGGAGCGCGGAATGCCGTCGCCGCCGCGCAGCGGATGGCGCCCCTTGACGTCCAGGTAGTAGTAGTTGTCGGGCGGAGGCGCGGCCGGGCTGGGCGCGGCGTCGCCGATGTCGAAATAGCAGGTCCAGCAGCCGCCGATCACGACCACGTCGACTTGCGAGCCGAGCGCGAAGCGCTGCGTGCGGTCGAAACGCTCGCCGCACACCGGATCGCGGTCTTCCAGCACGTGCGGGATCGGCGGGCAGGCGCCGCGCGTGGCGAAGAACATCGTACCCACCGAATCGGGCCGCTTTTGTTCCAGTTCGACCGCGCGCGCACCGAACTGCTCGACATGGCTGTCGCCCATCAGCAGCACGTGGGGCCGACCCTCGCCGACACGGTAGATGGTCTCGCCCTCGACCTTGACCGTGCGCATGCCGTCCGGATAGGCCCAATCGGCGCTTGCAGCCATGACGTCCTGCAGGCCGGGATCGTCGTTGCGCGAGGGCAGCACACGCCCAAGGGCCAGCGCGCCCACGACGGCCACGAGGACCATGCTCCCCGCGAGGCTGCGCACGACGGTTGAGCCTTGGTGCCGGCGAAGCCGCAGTTCGACGTAGCGGTAGGTGATCCAGGCCAACCCGATCGCCGCAACGACCGCTGCAATGCGCACGACGCGCGCCGGATCGCTGCCGTTCTCCAGCACGCGCGCATAGGCCAGCAAGGGCCAGTGCCAAAGGTAAAGCGGATAGCTGATCAGCCCGAACCAGACGGCGATGCGCGATCCGAGCAGCCGCCGATTGATCCAGGCGCCGGGGCCGGCCGAAATGCACAGGCAGGTGCCGAGCACGGGCAGAAGCGCCCACCACCCCGGAAAGGACTTGGTGCGCTGGATGAGCAGCACCCCGAGAACGATCAGCAGGAGCCCACCCACGCTGCGCAGCTCGCGCCTGTACCAGTTGCGATGCGGCTCGCGTCGCAGCGCGTTCCATGCCAGCAAGGCGCCGGCTCCCAGTTCCCACATGCGCGGCAGCGGCGAATAGAAGGTGGCCGTGGGATGGCGATGGACCGCGTACACGTTGAGCAGGAAGGACAACCCCGTCGCCACCCACATCCAGGTGCCGAGATGGCGCCCCTGTCCGCCCCTGAAGCGCCAGGCCAGGCCGAGGAACACGGGCCAGAAGATGTAGAACTGCTCTTCCACCGCCAGCGACCACAGGTGCAGCAGCGGCTTGCTTTCGGCGATGGTGTCGAAGTAGCCGGCCTCGTTCCACAGCGCCAGGTTGACCACGAAGCCGGCGCTCGCCAGCAGATGCTTGCCGAGCTGGCGGAACTCGTCGGCGAGCAGTGCATACCAGCCGAAGGCGAGGGTCGCGGCCACCACGACCAGCAGCGCCGGGAAGATGCGCCGGATGCGCCGCGCATAGAACTCGCGGTAGCTGAAGCCCTCTCCGGCCAGGCTGCCGAAGATGATCGTGGAAATCAGGTAACCAGAAATGACAAAAAAGATGTCGACGCCGATGAACCCGCCCTTGACCCAGTGCGGAAAGGCGTGGAAGCCCACGACCGAGAGCACCGCGATCGCGCGCAGGCCATCGATGTCCGGCCGGTACTTGGGGTGGGCGAGGTGGGACTGTTCTTCTTGTGGGGGCATGCGAGCGCGGTCTGGGGCGGGGCGGATCGGCCGGCGACTCGCGTCGCGGGCAAGCGCGTGATTATCTTCGCAACGTGATGCCGCCTTCGTGCACCGCCCGCCGCGTCGGATTGCCGTGCGGCCTGGGCCGGTAAAATCGCCCCCTCTCAAAGAGAAGGACAAAAATGCGATTGCTTTCTGTGGTGCTCTCGGGAGGTTCCGGCTCCAGACTCTGGCCAGTCTCCCGCCAGGCCCTGCCCAAGCCCTTCATGAAGCTGGGCGGCTCCACCCTGCTGCAACAGGCGATCGAGCGCGGGCAGGCCTGCGGCACCGGCGACCTGATGGTCGTCACCAACAAGGACCACCAGTTCCTGACCAAGGACGTGCTGCGCCAGATGAGCGATCCGCCGTCGGCCACCTACCTGCTCGAGCCCAAAGGCCGCAACACGGCGCCCGCCATCGCGCTGGCCGCCCTGCAGTGCGAGCGCCAGTTCAGCGGCGACACGGTGATGCTGGTGCTCTCGGCCGATCACCTGGTGCCCGACGTGGAGGCCTTCGTCGCCAGCGCGAGCGAGGCGTTCCGGCTGGCGCAGGAAGGCTCGCTGGTGCTGTTCGGCATCGCGCCGACCGCGCCGGAGACCGGCTTCGGCTACGTGGAGGTCGAGCGCGTCTCGCGCGAGAGCCAGCTCGCCAAGCGCTTCGTCGAGAAGCCGGACCTGGCCACGGCGCAGGAATACCTGGCGACGGGGCGCTACTACTGGAACAGCGGCATGTTCTGCTTCACCGCCTCCGCCATCGTCTCCGCACTGGAGCGGCACGCGCCCGACGTGATGAACGCCGCGCGCCATGCGCTGGACACGGCACAGACCAAGGGCGACGCGATCAACTTCGACCTGCACGCCTTCGGCCTGCAGCCCGACATCAGCATCGACTACGCGGTGATGGAGCACGCCGACAACGTGCGAGTCGTGCCTGCGAGGTTCGCCTGGAGCGACGTCGGCTCCTGGCCGGCCGTCGCCAAGGCGCAGCCTTCGGATGCCAGCGGCAACACCTTCCCCGACGACCACGTCGTGGCCGTGGACACCACGGGCACCCACATCCAGATCGAGAGCCACGGCCCCAAGATCGTCGCGGCGCTGGGCCTGCGCGACCTGGTGATCGTCGACACGCCCGACGCGCTGCTGGTGGCCCACAAGGACAGCGCGCAGCAGGTCAAGAAGGTGGTCGACATCCTCAAGGCGCGCAAGCACGAGACGGTGACGCTGCCCGCAACGGTCCATCGCCCCTGGGGCACCTACGCCTCGCTCAAGGAAGAGGACGGCTACAAGGTCAAGCGCATCACCGTGAAGCCGGGCGAGGCGCTGTCGCTGCAGTACCACCACCAGCGCGCGGAGCACTGGGTGGTGGTGCAGGGCACGGCCATGGTCCAGATCGGCGACGTGGAGCACCGGACGCTGCCCGGCGAATACCGCTACATCCCGCTCAAGGAGAAGCATCGCTTGACCAACATCGGACAGGATGAACTGGTCCTCATCGAAGTCCAGTGCGGTGGCTACCTCGGCGAAGACGACATCGTTCGCCTGGTGGACACCTACGGACGCGTATGAGCCAAGCCCACTCCAACCTTCATCGCAGCGCGTGGTCCGACTGGTGGGAGGGCACCCGCCGCACCGACATCTGGTGGACGCTGGCCTGGTTCGACATCGTGCTGCGCTACCGCCGCTCGATGCTCGGGCCGCTATGGCTGACCCTCAGCATGGGCGCCATGATCGGCGGCATGGGACCGCTGTACAGCTCGCTGTTCGGCACCGAGCTGTCGAAGTTCTTCCCGCACCTGGCGCTGGGCATCATCTTCTGGACTTTCTTCTCCAGCATGGTGACGGACTCGTGCAATGCCTTCATCGGCTCCAGCAACTATCTGAAACAGGGCTACTTCCCCATCAGCCTGTTCGTCTGGCGGAGCATGGCGCGCAACCTGATCCAGTTCGCGCACCAGATCGTGCTCTACGTGCCGGTGGCGCTGTGGGCGGGCATCTCGCTGTCGTGGCCGGCCTGGCTCTTCGTGCCGGCCTTCCTGTTGCTGATGGTCAACGCCCAGGCCCTCGGCCTGGCGCTCGGGCTGGTGTGCACGCGTTTTCGCGACGTGACCCAGATCGTCACCAGCGTGATGCAGATGCTGATGTTCCTGACGCCCGTCTTCTGGCTGCCCGAGAGCCTGCCGGGACGCGCGCAGTACATCCTCTACAACCCCTTCGCGCAGATGCTCGAGCTGGTGCGCGCACCCCTGATGGGCGGCGTGGCCGATGCCCACAACTGGTGGGGCATCACGGTGTGGACGACGCTGAGCGTGGTCGTCTCGGGCCTGCTGTTCGCGAGATACCGCCGCCGCGTCGTCTACTGGCTGTAAAAAGAACATGGCTTTCATCTCCCTCAAGAACGTCTCGGTCAACTTCCCCATCTACGGCGCCGGCGCCGCCTCTCTGAAGAAGACGCTGGCCGCCTCCGTCACCGGGGGCCGCTTCGGCAAGGAGACCGGCGTCAACGTCGTGCAGGCGCTGAGCAACATCAACCTGGAGCTCAAGAGCGGCGACAGGCTGGGCCTGGTCGGCCACAACGGCGCGGGCAAGTCGACGCTGCTGCGCGCGCTGGCGGGCGTCTACGAGCCCTCTTCGGGCGAGTTCGTGCGCGAGGGCAGCGTGTCCAGCTTGATCGACCCGGCTTTGGGCATCGAGCACGACGCCACCGGCATCGAGAACATCATGCTGCGGGGGCTGGTGATGGGCATGAGCAAGAAGCAGATCGACGCGCTGACGCCCGAGATCTGCGAGTTCAGCGGCCTGGGCGAATACGTCAACATGCCGGTGCGCACCTACTCCACCGGCATGCTGATGCGGCTGGCCTTCTCGATCTCGACCAGCGTGCAGGCCGACATCCTGCTGATGGACGAGTGGCTCTCGGTCGGCGACGCCGAGTTCACCGAAAAAGCCGAGCAGCGGATGAAGGACGTGGTGGCCAAGTCCGGCATCCTGGTGCTGGCCTCGCACTCGCCCGCTTTGATCGCAAAGGAGTGCAACCGGGTGATCCACCTGGAGCACGGGCGGATCGTCGAGCAGGCGGCCAGCGAGCCCGTCAGCCTGCCGAGCGCCGTCGCAGCGACTTGATCTCTTCCAGGCGGGCGGCGATCCGGCGGCCCGCCGCCTCCAGCGACAGGTTGGCCTCGGCGCTGGCCTTGCCGCGCGCCCCCACCTCTTTCGCCCAGGCCTGGTTGTCGTAGACCCGGCGCATGAGCTCGGCGGCGTGCTGCTCCGAGGGCTCGGCCCACTCCAGGTCGGCTTCGTAGGGCGGGATGGGCTTGCCCAGCTTCACGAGCTTGTAGGGGACGAGCAGGCTGTTGCTGTCGTCCATGAAGTCGACGTTGCCGGAGAAGTTGGTGGCGATCACGGGCTTGCCCATGAGCATGGCTTCGGCCATGGTGAGCCCCAGGCCTTCGCTGCGGTGCAGGGAGACGTAGGCGTCGCAGGCGTCCATGAGGGACAGCACCTCGTCGGGGTTGAAGATCTCGTCGATGATGGTGATGTTGGCGCCGGCAGCGGCGTCGCGCAGCTCCTGCATCTGCGCCGGGTGCCGATCGCCGAAGGAGCTCTTGAGGACCAGGCGCACGGGTTCGTCCGGCCGGAAAGCCCGCTTGAACGCGCGGATCAGACCCTTGGGATTCTTTCGCTCCATCACGCTCATCATGTGATACGTGAAGAGGAAGGTGAAGGGGCTCTCCTCCAGCCCGAAGTAGCTCTTGCTGCGTGCTGTGTAGGGCGCCAGCTTGACGCCGGGAAACAGCGTGCGGACGGGGATGGCAAGGCGGTCCCGAAATCCACGGGCAACGAACTCGGTCGCGGCCCACACTTCGTCGACCTTCTCCGCATGCCCGACCCATGAATCAGGGATGGAGTCGAACTCCCAGTACCAGTAGCCGATGCGATAGGTGCGGGGGCTGCGCTCGAACAGGTTGGCGCGCCGGTAGGCCTCGTCGAAGAAGGGTTCGGGCTGGGTGTGGATGATGGTGACGTCGTGCGCCTCCATGCCGTGAAAGTCGACGTGATGAGGGTCGTCCTTGGCGTCGGTCCACACATCGCGCAGCGAAGCCGACACCCCGACGCGGCCCATGGCCTCGACCATGGATTCGGCAGAGACCCGCAGGCCTGAGGCATAGCAGAAGTGGCCGATCATGTTGACGCCGGGCTGCGCGAGCTCACGGGCGACCGACGAAACATCGAGGCGCCTGCACCAGGCGCGAGCCGCGTCGGACACGTCAGCCGCCGGCGACAACAGCCAGGCCAGCAACGCGCGCGCATGCTCTTCGTCGGCCAAGGCGTCGGGGTGTGCCGCGCGCCACGCACTTCGCGCCGAGTAGGCGTTTCGGATCTGAATGGACGGCTTCTCCCAGTCCGGCCAGGTTGACACATCGACCCACGGACCCGAGGCACCGTATTCCGCAGCGAACCAGGCGCAGAAGGCCTCCCGGCCGAAAGCGGTCAGCCCGTCGGGGTGCAGTTCCTGCCACGCCGGTGTGAAGGCATAGGCCAGCATCAGCTCACGCACCGGGTTCTGGGCCGCCTGGAGAAAGAGCCACCAGAGCTCTTCCTGCCGCAGACCGGCTTCGCTCGCGGCGTGATGCATGAGCCATCGGAAAAGGTGCGGCATGCCGGCCGGCGTCAAGCCGTGCGGCAACACGGGGGCCAGCATCGGGTTCGCGAGGAACGCCTGACGCGCGGCATCGGCAAGTCCTGCGTCCAATGCATCGAGCACCAGTTGCAATGCCGCATCGCCCAGACGCAGCTGCGCAGCGCCTTCTTGCTGCAGCCACTGGCCGAATGGGCCACCGCGCCCACGCTCCAACGCCAGCGGGAATCGCGCCCGCACATCGGCGCGTTTGCGCCACAGCTGAATCAGGAGGCGCGCGGCCGACCAACGATCCGTCACCTCGTCAGGCGCGACAGGCGCCCAGAAAACATGGCCCGCCGGCAATTCGGCGGCCTGCAGGACCGCGGCATCGTCAAACAGGTCGAGCGGCGGAAGCGCCGGCACAGCCAATCCCTGCTCACGCAGTGCGAGCCGCTCCCGCTCCACTTCGACCAGGATCGCGAACGCGGTCGCGCGCGCCTGCGCTGCCGCGCGCCGACGCAGGAATTCCAGCCGCTCACCCATGCGCCAAGGCGTGACAAGCCACCAGGCGCCCTTGGCGACGCGCCTCGCATAGCGCCGCAAGGAGGGTTCAGGCATGGCGCTGGAGAAAATCGCGGTAGGCATTCTTGAGACCAGTATCAAGCGGTGTACGGGGCTTCCAGCCGAGCGCGGCAAGCCGGCTGACGTCCATCAGCTTGCGCGGCGTGCCGTCGGGCTTGCTGGCATCGAGCCTGAGTTCGCCCTCATAGCCAACGGTCGCCTTCACGAGTTCGGCCACCTCGCGGATGGTGACGTCCTCGCCCACGCCGATATTGATCAGGGGCGTCACCTCCGGGCGGGTGAGTTCGGCGAAGCGATCCTCGGGAAGTCCCAACAGGAACACGATGGCGTCCCCGAGATCCGAGGAGTACATGAATTCTCTGCGAGGCGTGCCCGAACCCCATACGACCACAGCAGGATCGCGCCTCATCTTGGCTTCGTGGAAGCGGCGGATCAGCGCCGGCAGCACATGCGAGTGCTCGGGGTGGTAGTTGTCGCCCGGCCCGTACATGTTCGTCGGCATGGCGGCGAGATAGCGCGTGCCGTACTGGCGGTTGAAGCCCCAGCACGACTCCACGCCGGAGATCTTGGCCAGCGCGTAGGGCCGGTTGGTGGCTTCCAGGGGCCCGGTCAGCAAATATTCTTCCTTGATGGGCTGGGGGCAGTCGCGCGGGTAGATGCACGAGGAGCCAAGGAAGATCATCCGCTCAACGCCAGCCTCGTGGGCTGCGTCGAAGACATTGAGCTGGATGCGCAGGTTGTTGTGCAGAAAGTCGACCGGGAAGGTCGAGTTCGCGAGGATTCCCCCCACCTTGGCCGCGCTCATGACGACGTAGTCCGGCCGATGCTCGAGAAAGAAGGCCCGCGTCGCGTCGCGGTCCTCGAGATCGAGCTCGGCTCGGCCGCGCGTCAGCACCTCGTAGTCGGGCCTGTTCTTCAGAGCCTGCAGCGTTGCCGTGCCGACAAGGCCACGATGGCCTGCGACAAATACCTTTTTGTTTTCCATGGGGGACCTTGTGAGCTTTTCAGCCAATGCAATGAAGGGTAACGGATGCCATGGTCAGCGGCCCAGCAGCTGCCGGGCAAGCCGAACCATGGGATGCCAGATGACGCGTGTCGATCGAAAGAAAGAGTGGCGCTCGGAGAGTGCACGCAAACGGGCCACCCAAAACGTTGTGGCCGGCGCTGGCGCCGCATCGGACTGCGCAGCCGCCGGCACGCCCGCGAAGGCATGTTGATAGCGGCCGACATAAAGCGTCTCGCTGGGAGCGAGGACAAAGCGCACAAGCTCTTCCTCGGCGCTCTCCCACGCAGCGCGACCCGCGATCGTGCTTTCCCTGGCCCGCGCGCCCAATCGGGCCACGTCGGAAAAATCGAGTGGCTGCGGATCCCGGATGTCGAAGAGCAGGCCGTTGAAGCCCGGCAGGATGTATTCGTTCATGGTGCCCTGATTGGGCGCCACGACACATTGGCCTCGGCCCATGGCTTCCAGGAAGGACTGCCCGATCCCCTCTTCCGCACGCGGCGCGAAGTAGACGTTCGCGCGCTCCATCAGTGCATGAAGATCCGCCTTGTGCTCGAACCACGTGGACGTCGTGATGTGATGCCTGGCGATATCTTCCGCGGAAGGCAGCTGCGGCGCGTCCGTACCGGGGTCGGTCGCGAGATGGATGTGGAAGCTGTCGAAGCGCACGCCCTCGATGAGCTGGCGAATGGTCTTCCAAGGCAATTGCAGTTCGCGACGCAGCCAGAAGAAGCCATGCAGGCCTTCGCGTGTGGAGGCCGGCGGCGCCGTGACGGGCTGGTAGTACCGGGCGAAGTGGCTCGCAATACCGAAGGCCGTTGTCATCGATTGCAACGCATTCGAGAAGTTGAGCACCTTCGAGCCCTGGAACGGCTCCCAGAACGCCGACAGGTTGTAGATCGGCCCCTGCCAGAGGCCGAACTGGTCGAGCATGGGGATGTAGATGACGTTTGGGTGGGACAGCCTGAAATACGGGCTGTCCGGCCGGCAGAACGACTGGAACATGATCACCACGTCGTGCGCGGCGACCTCGCTCCAGGCCACGGGCGGGCCGCCCTGCCAGGCATCGTCCCAAAAATGATCGACCACATGGCCGTGACGCTGCAGGAGTTCCGGAAGGAATTCCGTGGAGCGCGTGGTTCGGTGAAACGAGTGGTCGATATAGGCAATTCGCGCCACGTCGCTCATCCTCTGAGGCGCCGGTATCCGCGCGCGGCGGCGCCATAGAGGCCTGGATGCTTGTAGAGAAGGCTCTTGGCCAGTTCCTTGACCGACCGCTTGAAGGTCGGCGCCGGAGACGGCGCGGCCTCCGCCACCGCGGGCTGGGGCGCGACGGCCACATCGACCGGGTGCTCCAGCGTTGCCATCGAGGCCCACCCCAGCGCGCTCAGAAAATCGGACTTGCTCTCGTGGGCCGCAAAGACCCTCCGCAGGAACAGTGTGTGGTTGCTCGGGCGACCGCCTTGCTCTGCGGCAAACGCACCCGCCAGCACGAAGAAGCTGTGATAGAGACCGCTGACCTCGATCGGGGAAAGAAAGTCGAAGCGGTCACTCACGACACGCATGCACTCGATGCTGTGCTTGCGGACGTCACCCGACGTGCCTCCCATGGAGTAGTTGACGGTGGGCTCTCTCGTGTAGACGAATCTCGCGCCGGATTCAAGGCAGGTCATGATCCACTTGAAATCGGCCGCAATCTTGTAGGTGCAGTCGTAAGGCCCAGACCGCTCATAAGCCGCCCGCGTGGCGTAGATCCCGTTGTGGCAATCGTTGGCGCAGGTGAAATAGCTGCCGGGGTGAACGAAGGCCGGATGCCATTCGTGGATGACGGCACCGTCACGCACCAGCGCGGTGGTCAGCAAAAGCGCCGGGCCATCGCACATTTGGCGCATGCGGTAGACGGCGATTTCTGCTGCATGCGGTTCCAGCCAATCATCTGAATTGAGAACACAGATCAACTGCCCGCGCGCCAGGGAAATGGCCTTGTTGATCGCTTCATAGAGGCCGTCATCGGGCTCGGACACGTAGTAGTCGAGCCGCTCGCCGTACCGCTGAATGAGTTCGAGGGTACCGTCCGTCGAAGCGCCATCCACCACGATATGCTCGACGTTGCCATAGGTCTGTCGCTGAACGCTCTCGATGGTCCGCGCCAGCGTGTTTGTGTTGTTGCGGACCACGGTGACATAGCTGACCAGCGGCGCCTCGGGACTGCCGGATTTCAGGCGGCCCAAAGTTCTCAGCCCGCCTTCGAGACGATCTGCTGCGCCCGGATTAGGCAGGCGGTCCGCCCAAAGCGGCCATGCCGCATCGACCTGGCTCGACAGCGGCGCACCATGCGTGACGAAGGCCGGCCCGAGGCTACCGTTCCGATAGCCAAGAAAACTGGCCTCGGCCAAGCTGTCGACGTTGACGGCCTCCAACCCTTCAGGCGTGGCCGGCAAGATCGCCGACCGGCGCTTTTGATGCGCAGGCCTGGCGGCATGTCGTTCGTGTGCGGCGGCCAGCGTATCCATGACGATTTCAGCGCAGCGGTCCCAGTCAAACAGAGAGGCCCTTCGGAGGCCCCTACGAGAAAACTCTTCCCTGCAAGCATTGGAAGCGGCAATCTTATGAAGACCGTCTGCCACTCCCTGGACATCGTCGGCATCCAGCATCAACCCGGCGTCCCCCACAACCTCAGGAAGGGAGGAATTGTCCGCGCAGATGACCGGAGTACCGCAGGCCATGGCCTCCAACGGGGGTAGGCCGAATCCTTCGTAGCGCGACAGGTAGACAAAGCACAAGGCGTCGCTGTAGAGGGCCGAAAGGTCTTGGTCGTCGACGAAGCCGGTCAGGACAATGCGATCGCGCCACTGGCCAGCCGCCGCAAGCGCCTCGTCGAGCTTTTCGAGCTTCCATCCCGACATACCCGCGAGCACGAGGCGCATGTCGCTAGCGCCATGCTGCTCCAGATAGCGGACGAAGGCCCGTACCACTTGATCCAGGTTTTTGCGGATCTCCAGCGTCGCCAGGCTCAGCGCGTAGGGCACCCCAGTGGGAATGCCGTACTTCGACCGCATGGCGGCGCGCTCGCCGGCATTGCCGCAAGGCTTGAAGCGCGCGCCGGCGGCCAGAGGGATCACGGTCACCTGTGCCGGGCTCAGGTCGGGGCGGTGGGCCAGCAGTTCCTTGCGGGTGTATTCGGAGATCGCGAAGATCACCGTGCGCTCATCGAGGCTGGCGATGATGTTGCGCACCTCCGTCGAGGCCTCCAGGCTGAAGTATTCGGGCCGATGGATCGCGATCAGGTCGTAGATGATGTGGGCCTGGAGAACGTTCTCGTCGTCCAGCCAGCGGCTTGGCGCCACTCCGAAGGGAGAAAGAAGGATGTCGGCATCGCCCGAGGGCGCGTGTCGACTGTCGTGCAGTTTGCCGGGCAATCGCGCCGCTGCAATGTACTCGCCGCCCTTGAGCTCATAGCCCGACCGCACGAACAAGCGCGGGCTGAACCGCGAAGAAACCGCCAGCCTCCCGTAAAGCTCGTCACAGACACGATAGACGCCGGTCTTCACGCCCTGCGCAAGTACATACATATCCAGCGCCAGGCGCGGTTTTATTTCACTCATCATCGAAGGTACAAGTCAACGCACGGGGCGTATATGCCACGACATTCGCCCACGGCACGCAGCTCCCCACCTGCAAATGCACCCCATTGGGACACACGGCGGAGCACGATTCGGGCCTACGTCGCGAACCCAAACGAAAAACATCGGAAGAAATGTATCCACCAGTGTGGTAGTGGACGCTCGCCTCCGCGCTTGCGCGCCGACGCACTGTCTTCTTCTGGGTATTGCCAGATCGGATCGAGCCATGGTTTGTTCCTCGCGATCCAGGACGCTCCTCAGCCTCGCCGTCTACCCTAGATTTTAAGCGGCACATGGGTGGACCCCTATTTTCAAGCCATGGCGGGTGAAAAGTGGTCGAGTGCTTTAAGGCAAAATCCCCCAGTTCAGCGCCATGCCGATGGCGCATCTGTCTCTATCGGAAGGACCCCATGAAGAAACGTGCTGTTGTCACAGGTATCACTGGCCAGGATGGCGCCTATCTTGCCGAGCTCTTGCTGAGCAAGGGCTACGTCGTCTACGGCACATACCGTCGGACCAGCTCCGTCAACTTCTGGCGCATCGAGGAGCTCGGCATTCAGGACAACCCGGACCTGCATCTCGTCGAATACGACCTGACCGATCTCGGCAGCTCGCTGACCCTCATCAAGGAAGCGGCGCCGGACGAGGTCTACAACCTTGCAGCGCAGAGCTTCGTGGGCGTGAGCTTCAACCAGCCCGACGCAACGGCCCAGATCACCGCCATGGGCGCATTGCACCTGCTCGAAGCGATCCGCCTCACCAACCCGAAGATCCGCTTCTACCAGGCGTCCACCTCCGAGATGTTCGGCAAGGTGCAGGCCATTCCCCAGGTGGAAGACACCCCCTTCTACCCCCGCAGCCCCTACGGCGTGGCCAAGCTGTTCGCCCACTGGATGACCATCAACTACCGCGAGAGCTACGACATCTTCGGCTGCAGCGGCATCCTCTTCAACCACGAAAGCCCGCTGCGCGGCCGCGAGTTCGTGACCCGCAAGATCACGGACGGCGTGGCCAAGATCAAGCTGGGCAAGGCCGAAGTACTGGAGCTGGGCAACCTGGGCGCCAAGCGCGACTGGGGCTTCGCCAAGGAGTACGTCGAGGGCATGTGGATGATGCTGCAGGCCAAGGAGCCGGACAGCTTCGTGCTGGCGACCAACCGGACCGAGACGGTCCGGGAATTCGTCGACATGGCGTTCAAGGCGGCCGGCCACGAGCTGCGCTTCGAAGGCAAGGAACAGGACGAGATCGGCATCGACGTGAAGACCGGCAAAACCCTGGTGCGCGTGAACCCGAAGTTCTACCGACCGGCGGAAGTGGATCTGCTGATCGGCAACCCGGCGCGCGCCAAGGAGAAGCTGGGATGGGAGCCGACGACGACGTTGGAACAGCTGTGCAAGATGATGGTCGACGCGGACCTTCGCAGGAACGCCGAAGGGCGTTCTTTCTGACTGGTCCGACGCCACCCTCGAAGAATCTGAGAGCTGTGGCGCCGGGCGAACAAAGATGACGATGTCGAAATCGGAAGCGAGATCAAGGTTTAGGGACTGCACTGCCCGGTTGAGCACCTGGGCAAGCAATGGCCCTACATAGATCGACCGCAAACGCCTTCGAGATGCGCTCGGCTCCGACAACGTCAGCGTGGTACATCGAATCCAGCATCTCGTCTTCTGGAATTAGATAGTCGGTTGGATTGCCCAGCACCGTGAAACCCAGTCGGCGGTATGTTTCGGCATATTGCCCGAAGTAGGCTTCATAGTGCGGCGTCAAATAGACCGATCGAAACGTCGTCGCTGGCCATGCCTGCAGCAGCCGAACCTTGTTGTGCTTCGCCCAGTCCGCGAACTCGACGAGGAAACCGGGAGGACTGCCAGGGTCGGGTGCTTTGACCCCCACCGCGGGCAGCGAACGCACTGTCGCTGCCATGTACGGCAGCTTGTTGGCAGGCGAGTTCGCAGTCTCATCGCCCCAAGCGTCGACCGTCTCGGGCCGATAGAGCGGTGAGCGGTGAGGCACGGAGCGTGCTGCAGCCTGCCGGACCACCTCGACAGGGGGATACCCGAAGACCAGCGAGGGGATGTCGCTAACTGGCGCTCCACGCAGCAGATAGCCTGGGTCGCTCGTCAGCACGAAAGCCGCCAGCACAGAAGACAGCTTGGCGCGATGGGCCAACTGGTGCTCGAGCGCAATGACGGCGGTGTCGCCAGGCTTGAGGGACGCGCGTGCGCGGTGCAAGATGTATTCGGCACCGAGCCCCGCATGCGTGCCCAAGTTGACCACCTTGAGACCTGTTGCCTGCGATACCACGCGCGCGGAGTACGAATAGTGCGTCCCGGAACCACCGATGATGACGACCTTTGGTCCGGTGATACCCGCAGCCGCCGCCTCCTTCTTGGCGTAGATGCCGTCGATCCATCGCGACTCAACAGGTCGCGGGAGCACCTGAAGAGCAAGGAGCCAGAGCCCGATCAGCCCCAGCAAGAAGGCCGCAAAAAGCGCGACTGCTTTCGACTTCATCGTCAAAACTGGAAATAGAGGAACTCGGAGGGAACGGCGCTGAAGACCCCGAAGCCACAGACCCAGCACAGGATCGCCATCACGGCCACGCGAGCAACCATCAGCGCGCCAACACTCAACTTTGGCTTCGAGGCGCTGCTGCCATCGAGGCCGAAAATCTGCGCGGAATTGGGCGCAAGCCAGATGATGGCGTATGCCACAGCAGCGTAGGCCCAGAAACCAGCGAAGTCGGCAAAGCTCATGCCCTGCCCCCAAACTACGCCGGGCAGGCTTTCAGTGTTGAGGTGGTACGCGAACTCTCCAGGCAGCGACACCACAGCGGGGGCGAACATGCCAGTAAGCACGTTCAGCGCTGCCTCGAACGAAGCTGCACGGAAGAACACCCAACTGATAACTACAAGCAAGAAGGTCAGAGCTCCGTAGAGCGGGACAAGTGCGGTGTTTGCCCTCCCCAGCCGGCTTCCAACAAGGTTTCGCCAAAGATGGTTGACGACCAGGAAAGCACCATGAAGAGCACCCCAGAAAACGAAGGTCCATGCGGCGCCGTGCCAAAGACCGCCGAGAAGCATGACGATCATCAGGTTGACGTTCCGGCGCACCGGCCCCACTCGGCCGCCTCCCAGGGAGAAGTACAAATAGTCCTTCAGGAAGCTTGAGAGAGTCATGTGCCAGCAGCGCCAGAACTCGATGATGGAAGTTGCCTTGTATGGCGAGAAGAAGTTGAGCGGCAGCGTAATCCCGAACATGAGGCCCAGGCCGATCGCCATGTCAGAGTAGCCGGAGAAGTCGAAATAGAGCTGCGCCGTGTAACCGAGTGCTGCCGCCCAAGCTTCGAACAATTCAAGCGGGCCGGTTTGAGCCTTGACGAACAGTGGCGACACAAACTGAGCGATGGGGTCCGCGAGCCCAATCTTTTTCGCGAGGCCCATGGCAAAGATAGGCAGTCCAGCGCCTACCGTGGCCCACGTCACCCGGAACCTCTGCTCGAACTGACTGATAATGTCGCGATAGTGAAGGAGCGGGCCAGCGATCAGGTGCGGGAAGAACACTACCGAGATCATGTAATCCCTGAAAGGGATCCGCTGCATATTCCCCTTATAGGTATCAACCAAAAAGGCAATCTGCTGGAATGTGTAGAACGAGATCGCCAGCGGCAAAACCACATTCAACGCATGCAGGTTCGCACCAGTCAAAGCAACGACGTTCGCAATGAAGAAGTTTGCGTATTTGTAATAAGCCAGCGCCGCGAGATTGACGGCCACGCCGACGGCGACTTTCTTACGCCTCTTGGCATCATCTGCACTGGTCGCTATCGATTGAGCGAGCGTGTAGTTGAACGCGATGGAGGTGCCAATGACCAGGAGTGCCCGTACCTCCCACCACCCATAGAAGAAGAGCGACGCCGCCGTTAGAGTGGCGATCCCAGCCGAGCGACCGCGCAAAAAGAGCGCCACGCCCGTAAGGAGCAGCGTCAGTGGCAGGAACGCAAAGAGAAACTCAGGCGAATTGAAAAGCATAAGTCCCCGGGGTGCTTCGCCACGCTCTCAAGTGGGTTGGTGACGGCGCCGCAGTCCAGCGCAGCTAGCGACCGCGTTCATCTCCGCACAAACACCCACACGGATCTTCCCTGCTCATCCGTGTACATTGGCCGTCCTGCGAATGCCGCATCGGCGCGCAGCGTGTTCAGGAGTTTCTGCTGGAACTGGACACTCGGGAAACTGAAGCCAAGCGCTTGTCCTCGCATGCCTGGCTCGCTCAAGACAATGATGTCGGCTGCGGCCACGCCCTCGACGAACAATTCCCACCGGTCCCACGTATAGGCCGCCGAGAAACGGCGAACTACCCCTTGCTGCCGGGCAAGGAAGTCCAGACTGCCGGCATAGACAGGACCAGGCACCGTCACCAGTGCGGCCTTTGTCTCGCCGACTTGCAGGGCGGCTAGCACTGCCGGGAAGACCGCCCTGGTCGCGTCGTCGGTACTGGTCATCGCGGGATCGGCGCGCCGGATCATTCCGGCATGCGGCGTCCATTGAACCAGGAAAATTCCCGCGCCCAGGACGAAGACGACGACGTGGCGAATGGGAAAGTACCGGACGATCGCACCGAGCGACCAGACCACTGCGCCGATGATTGCGCCATAAAGCAGGCTGCCAATCATCAACGACTTCACTTCGCTCACGGAAACGATGATATAAGCGGCCAGCAGCGCGCTCACGAGCGCGCCAAGCGCCGCCAAGGCGCGCCTTTCCCTCATGCGTACAAGGATCGCCGCGCAGCAAAGCAGGATCGGTATTGCCAGATACCAAAGCCAGCCGAGCATTAAAGTTCCCGTACCCTTGTTCAGGTAGTAGGCGAGATGTCCTTGGAACGACGCCTGCGTCCGCCACACCGTGTTGCCGGAGTCCATGACGTTGCGGATATAAGCCAGAATTTCTGCGCCGTTCACAAGAAAGTAGGGCACCACCACGAGGCCCGCGCCCAGCGCGACTCCCCCCGTGCGACGGATCGCGGACCGCACGGGCCATCCGGGTTGCAGCAGCAAGGTCAGCCCCAGGTGCGTGACAAAACCGACGGCAAGGACCACCAGCGAGGCCGGCGCAGCCGTGGGCTTGGCGATCACGGACACGCCGAACAGAAGGCCCAGGGCAAGAAGACGGGACCGACGTGATTGCGCAATGTCGATCGTCGCCATGATGGCGAGCGACATCCCTAACAACAGCCCCCACACGGGATCAGGCCGGAATTCCGCAATCACGCTTCCGAACATGGGGGTCGCCAGAGTGGCGAGGACGATGCCAAGCCGGCTCCAATTGCCAAGGCCGCGCAGCGCCACGAGCGCGAGGCCGCTGATGATGAACACCCATGCCCCGTTGAGCAGATAGGGTCCCCAGACCTCACCCGCGCTCAACAGAAAGCCGAACGCAGCCGCAACGGCGATAAACGGCGCATGTGCCGGCCGCACCACAAAATCCGACATGAACCCGGCAATGCCGGAGCGATCCAGTGCAGCGAGTCGTTGCAGCCCGTCGGTGAGGTACACCACGTCGTCGTAGATCGGCACGATGGATAGGCGCCCCTCTCGAAGAAGGTAGCTCATCACGGCAATCAGGTGAAAGCCACAGACGAATGCGATCGCGCACCACGTTATTCTTTGCCTGGACATCTTTGATATTGTTCGTGGCGCTGGCCTGATTGCATGAACAGGGTTCTCTTGTGCAGGCGGTCGCGCAGGGCCGGCTGCGCCCCGGGAATCAACCGCCTTGAAGCACTCGGCCCAGGTATCGCAGCAGATCTTCCGGGCTGCTTTCTGCGATCTGCGTGCGCGAGAGCGGGCGAAATTCACCAATGGCCGCCCTGGTGTCCGGTGAACTGGCGAAGACGAACCCGTCGTACGACGTCGTCTCCTCATCGAAATCGGCCGCTACTTCCACCCGGTAGCCGAAGCTCCTGAAAACCCGCATCACGTCATCATGCAACTGCTGGGAATGGGTCGAGACGAAGGCATATCTGATCTTCCGTTGCTTCAGCAGATCCGTGCAAGCCTCGAGCATTTCCATCTCGTAGCCTTGGATATCCGAGTGCAGCACGTCGAGGTGATCGACGCCTCTTTCCCGCAGAAAGCGATCAACCTGGAAGTGGCCTCTCCCGACGAAGTCCTGAATGAATTCCCCAGCCATCCTGTTGCGCAGGAAGTTGGCCTTGCCGGCCTCCACGTTCTCGGCTTCGGGTTCGACCAGATACACCGTGGCATCAGGCCTGGCTTGCTTCAGCCACATCGAATAGTGCCCCCAGTATGCGCCCAGCTCCAGCATGATCGGCGCCGGGGGCAAAACGCTCGTCACCTGCTGGAAGACGTATTCCTCGAGGGGCTCGTGCACACCTCTGTTGATGCTCAACACTTGGCTGAAATCGCCATAGTACGAGCCCGGGCCGCTAAACGGGACCTTCAATCCATTGTGGAGACAGACCAGCCCACCTTCCACGACGCCGGCATTCGGCACGCGGCGGATCAGCAGATTGAGTGGGTCGGAAATGATTTCCCTGAATCGACCGACAAAATCGTCTGCAGCGGCTTTTTCCAACATGTTGCTCATGCCCCCAAGGTGAGCCGGAGATGATAACCGCGCACGCGCGGACATCATTGAAATGGCTGGTAACCGATCGACCTGCACCGCGTGCTGACTTCGGCGTTCGAACTCACCTGCCGGAGGAAGCGAACCACGGCTCTGCTAAGCTTCACACAAATTTGAGACGGACACCCGCTCGAAGCCAGGATCTAGGAAGAGGTGCTCACCGGGTTACCGTCGCCGGCCCCTCCCTTGACCAATATGCTCGCGGAAGAAGCCGCAGGTTGCAGCTCCCATGTACACGCTCCAGAGCCCGCTCAAGAAGCGCGGTGCACGTGTTGGATAGGATGAATGTGAATAGCCCGACACCACAACTGCCACTGACTCGCCCCCTCGTCGGCAGGTTGCGTCTCGCCCTGGCGCAATGCCGGGCGCTGCTGCTTAGGCCTGATGCACCGGCTCAGCCAGTTCCATCCGCACCCCAGCATTCCGCCCCACAGACAACGGGCCCGGAGCTCGAGGCACTGGTCGCGCGGACCTACCAGCTCGCACTCGATCGGGCGCCCAATGCTGACGAGTTGCAACTGTGGACCAACGAGCTCCGGTCGAATCGCCTGAGCGCAGCCGGGCTCGTCGAGACCATCGCGAGCTCACCAGAGGCGGAAGTGGTACGCGAACGCACCCGCATGCGGAAGGCCCAAAACGAACAGGGAACGGACCCGGAGCTCGAAGCACTTATCGTGCGGATCTACCAATTCGTACTCGAACGGACGCCCAATGCCGACGAGCGACAACTGTGGACCAACGAGCTCCGGTCGAATCGCTTGAGCGCAGGCGGGCTCATCGAAACCATCGCGAGCTCACCGGAGGCGGAAGCTATAAGTGAACGCAGCCGGATCGTGGCGGAGGTCCCGAACGGCAAATTCATCCAGTTCACCTACGACTACCTCTTAGCGCGCGGCGCCATGGCGGACGAGATCGCGCATTGGGACTACCGGCTCATCCATCAGAATCTCGGTCGAGATCGGCTGGTCCTCTCGCTCTTCTCGCAACGCGCTGCCGCCGCACTGACCGACCAAGGCAACGCACCTGTCCACGACCCCACCCTCGCGCACGTGATGGGGACCGACAAGTTCATCGGGGTCAAGGAATGGCAGCAACGCGCCCTTGCCACCGCGCCTGAAGTGCTGCCGGCCCCTCCGAAGATCTATCCGAGTCTCGCCTTCGATCGCGGCTCGGAGATCCTCGTATCCGCGATCGCCAGTCTCTACCGGGGCGGGGAATACATCGAGCAGTTCATGGAGAACATCACTTCGCAGACGATCTTCGCGTCCTGCGAGCTCATCATCATCGATGCCGACTCGCCGGAGAACGAATACGAGGTGATCGCTTCCTACATGAAGCGCTTCCCCAACATCGTCTACCACCGGGCCGCGACCCGGATCGGAATCTACGAGGCGTGGAACCTCGGCGTCGAGATGGCGCGGGGGCGCTTCATCACCAACACCAACCTGGACGACCTGCGCAGAAGCGACTCCTTCGAACGCCAAGTCGAGATCCTGAAGAAGTTTCCGTTCGTGGACGTGGTCTACCAGGACTTCTGGTACTCCTTCGACGGGATGGCGAGCGTCGAGCGGACAGCCGCCATCGGAATTCGCAGCGAAGTCCCGATCATCACGCCCTACAACCTGATCCGCTCCAACTCGCCTCACAACGCCCCGATGTGGCGGCACGAGTTGCACCAGGACGTCGGGATGTTCGACGCCTCATACCGGTCCGCGGGCGACTACGACTTCTGGCTCCGCTGTGTCCAGGCCGACAAGGTGTTCTACAAGGTCAACGATCCGCACGTCGTGTACTTCGTGAACCCCGAAGGCCTATCGACCCAACCCAATACGCGCGGCATCGACGAAGCGAACCGCATCACGCGGAAATACGGCAGCGCCATCAACTCGCCTTGGCTTCTTTCCTCGGACGAAGCATTCCTGGAGAAGGCGTCCCAGACCCTTGGCGCGCCTGTGGACCTGACCGAGTCCGAACGGGCGCTGATCGATTGGCGCTATGGCGCGTGCCAGAAGGCACTGCGGGCGTGCTCGATCGCTTCCCGCGCTGCGCGATCTTCCAAGGAGTAACCGTTGTCTCTCGTGATTGATGGAGTTTTCTTCCAGCTGGCGCAATCGGGCATCGCGCGCATCTGGCGGGCCATTCTTCCCATGCTGGCATCGAAGGTGCAGATGCCCATCGTGTTCCTCGATCGAGGCGGATTCGACGAGAAGATCCCCGGTGTGGAAGTCGTACCCTTTCCTACCTACAAGTCGAAGTACACCCCGCAGGATTCGGCTCTGCTGGAGCGCGTCTGCCGCCACTACGACGCGAAGGTCTTCATTTCCACCTACTACACCAGTCCGCTGCAGACACCATCGCTGCTGCTGATCTACGACATGATCCCCGAGCGGCTGGGCTTCGATCTCACGGCCAGGGACTGGCGCGAGAAGGAGGTGGCAATCGCGCATGCACGCCGCCATATCTGCATCTCCCGCAATACCCGCAAGGATCTTCTCGAGTACTACCCCGAGCTGGATCCGAACACCACCACGGTCGCGCATTGCGGTGTCGATCCCGAGGTCTTCAAGCCGAGCAACGCAGGCGCCGTCGACGCGTTCCGGCGCGAGATGGGATTGACGCGTCCCTACTACATCTTCGTGGGCTCGCGAGTGCAGAACAAGAACTACAAGAATGCGAGCCTGTTCTTCGACGCGCTCATGACCATGGGCGAGGTGGACTTCGATGTGCTGTGCGTCGGCGGCGAAAAGAGCGTCCCCACGGCGAGTACCGACAGCAAGGGCCACACCATCATTCAGGTCGACCTCCATGATGAAAAACTCGCCCCGGCCTACAGCGGCGCAGCAGCCCTGGTCTATCCCTCGCTCTATGAAGGTTTCGGCTTGCCTGTGGCCGAGGCCATGAACTGCCACTGCCCCGTGATCTCTACCTCGCACGGCTCGCTGCCCGAGGTGACCGGCAACGCCGCCCTAAAGATAAGCGGCCGCTCCGTCCCCGAGATGGTGGAAGCGCTGCGCACCGTGCGCGACCCAGCGGTTCGCGCGCGGCTGATCGCACAAGGCGCCGAGCAGGGCAGGCAGTTTCGATGGGAGCCGTTCGCAGCCGAGGTCGCGAATGCAGTCCACGCCGTTGCAGCCAGCGGCAGCGCAGGCGCCTACTCGGCCTTCTATCGCAAGTGGGCGGAGCTGCGCGCGCTTCAGGGCGAGGTCGACGTTCTCATCTAAGCAGGCGCTTGCTGTGCCTGAGCTGCGTGGGGTGGTTGCGCGCTCAGAGGCGGCCGGTACCGCCCGCCGACCTGACCGCGGCAAGCTCGGCGTTGAGACGATCGATGGCTTCCTGCTTGGCTCGGCGATCAGCCTCCACAGCCGAGAGTTCGGCCAGAATCCGGTCGATCACCTCCTGCTTCGCCTGGCGATCGGCATCGATCGCCGAGACCTCGCCAATGAGCCGATCCACCACGGCCTGCTTGGCGTGACGATCGGAGTCGATCCGCTTGAGCATCTCGGACACATCGATCCACTCCTCACCCGCCACCTCGAGCCTTGCCTTGGTGAAGTCGTCAAAAACATTTGGAGGCAGGCGGAAATGCTCCTTCAGGTGCAGGCTCTCGCGCCTCAGGTAGAAGTTGTTGAGGCCGTCGAACCAGACCCTTTCATAGCCCTGCCCGGTAAGGACCCATTCCCAATTTGCCCACGTTTCCTCGCGCCCATTCACGACGACCGCCTCAATGACCAGCAGGATCGGACGGAAACGCTGCCAGTCCGCGCTCTGCAACACTTCCAGCTCGCCACCTTCGACATCGATCTTCATGAAGTCGATCACCCGGTCGCCGGCGTAGCGTTCGCAGACATTCTTGAGGCTGATCACATCGACCTGGTGGGTTCGGACCGTCCGCCCCTGCTCCTTGAGGAGCGCCATGACCTGTTCATCGCTGGTCGAGTTCTCGAGCAGCTCCGCGATCTCGAAGAAGGTGCGCTGGCCGTCGGACTGACCGATCACCGCCTGGAGATTGATATCCCGAGGGCGGGCCGCCTTCAGCTTTTCATGGAAGGTGGGCAGGGGCTCCACATTCACGCCTTGCCAGCCCGCATCGTAGAAATGCTTGGTCACCGACAGGTGCACCGGATCTGCGGCCCCCACGTCGATGTAGAACCCGCGATGGTCGCGCGGGAAGAGCCGGGCGACCATGACATCTTCGAAGTTCTGGGCGTAGGAAATCATGCGCTAGCTCCTGGATGCGTCATGGCGTGTGCGCATCACCGTGGGAAATCTTGAACACGTAGTACTTGCTCAGCGCGAAGGAGAGCACGAAATAGACGACGCCGGCAAGGACTTGCGACAGGCCTTCATGGACATGCAGCTGCCGAGTCAGGATGATCAGCACGCCCAGGTTGGCCAAGTATGCCAAGACGAAGATGACCAGGAACCGGAGGGCTTCCGGTAAGGCGGCCGAGGTGCTGCGGAAGGTGAAGGTCCTGTTGAGGGCGAACGAAACCAGTAGGCCGACCGCATATCCGATCACATTGCTGGTCACGGCGCCCCGGCCGAGCACATACATGCACAGGAAGATCACCGCGTAGCCCAGCAGGGTGTTGAGCACCCCGACGGTGGCGAAGCGCAGCAGATAGCCGGTCAAGGCGCCGATCCTCGGACCCAGTACTGGCCGCCGAGGGGCAGCCAGCCCAGGTACCTCTCCAGCGGCGCCAGCCATGACAGACGCGGCGGCACGAACAGACAGTACGACAGGCGCTGCAGATCGATACCGGCGCCCCTGATCAGGGAGCGCAGCTCTTCGGGCTTCAGCAGGATGGCATCGGCGTCGAAGGGGCAGGTGTTGACGATCCGGCGTGTCACTGGGTTGTAGGGGTTGTGTTCAAACACATCGATCGAGCCTTGCGGCGCCAGGCGTTGGGCCAGCATCCGCATCACGCCCGGCCGCTCCGCGGGCGGGATGTGATGGAAGACGCTGGCCACGAAGATCAGGTCGAATTTGCCGATGTCCAGGCCGTCGCGCTCGACCGCGAAGCTGGCCGCCGGATTGCTCGCAGCCGCGACTTCCAGGCTTGCCGCGGACACGTCCGTACCCATAACCTCCGCATTCGGAAAGGCTGTCCGGAGGTGTTCGATATTGCGCCCAGTGCCGCATCCATACTCGAGCACGCGGGCGACCGGCCGCGTCGACGCCTGCCGAATCAGGTCGACCTTGTACTTGGCGAAGTATTCCGAGTCCGCCGCATAGAACTTCGTGCTCTCGTGCAGCAGCTCGTCGTAGTTCGCCGAGTACTCGTCGAAGTAGACCTTGCTGCCGGCCCGGCTCTCTTCGGTTGGAGTGGAATTACCAGACATACCAGGGCGCCTTGCCAGAGTTCCAGAGGGCCTCGAGCTCGCGCTTGTCTCGCAAGGTATCGCAGGGCTGCCAGAAGCCGCTGTGCTGGAAGCCTGCCAGTTGCCCGTCGCGGGCCAGGCTCATCAGTGGCGCCTTTTCCCAGGAGGTCGCGTCGTCCTCGACATAGTCGATCACTGCCGGCTCGAGCACGAAGAAGCCCCCATTGATCCAGCCGATCTCGTCTTTTGGCTTCTCGACGAAGCTGGAGACGTTCTGCGACCCATCGAGATTCAGCACACCGAATCGGCCCGGCGGCTGGACCGCCAGGACGGTTGCCAGCTTGCCGTGCCGGCGATGGAAAGCCAGCTCCGCACCGACGTCCACATCCGACAGGCCATCGCCATAAGTCAGGCAGAACGTCTCCTTGTCCAGGTACGATGCGGCCCGCTTCAGCCGCCCGCCTGTCATGGTCTCGGCACCGGTGTCCACCAACGTGATGCGCCAATCCTCGGACTGTGAATTGAGGATCTGGTGATCGCCGGTGCGCAGGTCGATGCGCATGTCGGACATGTGCCGGTAATAGTTGAAGAAGAACTCCTTGATCACGTAGCCCTTGTAGCCCAGGCAGATCACGAAGTCGTTGATGCCGTGGTGGGCGTAGATCTTCATGATGTGCCACAACAGTGGCTTGCCCCCGACTTCTACCATCGGCTTGGGCTTGGTGTCGGACTCCTCGGCGATCCGCGTGCCGAGTCCGCCCGCAAGAATGACTGCTTTCATTGGGCTCCTTGCTAGAGTTTCAGTTCGCTTGGCCCTATGTTCAGGCTGCACTCCACGATCGCGATCGGATCAGACCGGAGGACGCGATAGATTCTAAGAAGGTACTCCCCGATGATCCCGAGCAACAGGGCGTTGAGTCCAATGCCGAAGAGGACAAGCAGCTGTATGCTGATGAATCCGGGGGGAAGGTCCGGTCGAACCAAGCGCAGCACCACATAGTACAAGGCGCCGACCAGGCTTGCGAGCAGGATTGCCAGGCCCAGGAACGAGGCCATGCGCAAGGGCACGGTGGAGTGATTGAAGACCGCGGTGAGCCCGAGCCGCACCAACCGGGTCACGTTGAACTTGCTTTCCCCGGAAGTCCGGGCATCGCGGTCATAGACCACGCCGGTCTGGTTGAAGCCAAGTCCGGCGATCATTCCGCGCAGGTACGGATTGGCGGTCCGGAACTTCGCGATGGCCTCAATGACAGCGCGGTCTACCAGCCTGAAATCACCAACGTCGCGTGGGATCGGGTGCTCGCTGACCGTGTCGATTACCCAGTAGCCGAACTTGCGGATCATCTGCAGCAGCCGGCCCTCCGGCCGTTTGCG
The DNA here is from genome assembly GCF_057657375.1 of Variovorax sp. Soil_C_12. NCBI lineage: Bacteria > Pseudomonadati > Pseudomonadota > Betaproteobacteria > Burkholderiales > Comamonadaceae > Variovorax > Variovorax sp. Soil_C_12. The sequence goes on from NZ_JBDGIO010000004.1 coordinate 384,387, forward strand.
CCGGATCCCATAGACGACGTGATAGCCCTGCTGCCAGAGCGTGAAGAACTGCTCCAGCATCTCCGGGGGATCCTGCAGGTCCGCATCGATCTGCATGACCGCGTCGCCGCGCGCATGCAGGTAGTTCGCGAGGATAGAGCTCTGAAAGCCGAAGTTGCGCGAGAAGCGCATGGCGCGCACCCGTGGGTCCGCCGAGGCCAGCTTCTCGAGCATCGGCCAAGTCTGGTCGTCCGAGTGATTGTCGGTAAAGACGAACTCGAGATCGCAGCGGTCCGCCATGCGATCCGCGAGGGCGGCGAGGCGTGCGTAGAGCGCGTCGAGGTTGCCCGCCTCGTTCAGGACGGGAATGGAGATCGACACCAGCGGTCGTCGCACCGGCGGAAGACTACCGTCGTTCATGCTTGTTGTTGTGGCTCTGGAAGGAGGGCTTTCAAATAGGCCGTGACACCGGGGAGCGCCGGACGGAAACGGATATTCTCGAACACGCGCGGCTTGGCAAGCACGGCTGCATAGTTGTCGTCGGGTGGCTCGGGCCGCGCGCCCACGCGCAGCAACTCGACACGATCCAGCGCGGCGAACACATGGGATGCCAGGTCGCGTAGGGTACAGGGCTCGCCATGGCTGATCGCCACCACGCCGCTTGCGCCGGACTCGAGCGCTGCATGAACGGCAGCCACGTCGTCGTCCACGTGATGGTATTCGCGCAATTGGCGACCCGGGGACATCTCGAAAGGACGCCCTTCTCGCAACGCCCGCAGGAGTTGCCCCAGGAACATGAAAGGAGCTGGCTCGCCGCCGCCGTACAGCGTATGAACCTGCATATGCAGGACGGCATCGCCCGCTGCGGCGCGCTCCGCCACGACACGCCCGAGCTCGGCTTTGGTGGCGACATAGGGATTGGGGTGCTCGACCAGCCGCTCCATCACCGTGCCGAAGGTGACCACGCGCTGGCCCGACTTTGACGCAGCTTCCATCACGCGCACGGGAAGCTCGACATTGACGCGCTGGTGATCGGCACGCGGCAACGCGGGATCGAGCAGCCCCGCAGCGACCAGGATGGCCGACCCTGCCGGTGCGACCTCGAAGAAGCGGGCGATCCGCGGCGCGGCATCGCTTTGCCACCAGTCTTCATAGATCGCCCTTTCCAGCACGACGACCTCGTCCGATGGAAGTGACGACTGGATCGCGCGCCCGAGCCGACCACGCCCCCCGATCACATAGATCATTCGGCGATGGCCTCGCGCCAGGCATCGATCTGAGCCAAGGTCAAAGCCTTCGCGGTTTGCGGCGCTTCATAGTACGTGCGATACCACGACGCCGTTTCCCGAATCACGCGCTGAGTGTCCCAGGCGGGCGCCCAACCCAGCAGGTTGCGCGCCAACGAACTGTCGAGCGCCAGCGCGCCCGCTTCCGGCAGCGGATTGTTCATGAACTCCAAAGGCGGGCGCTGCCACTCGCTGCTCATGAGTTCCAGGACCTCGCGCACCGAGTATTGCCTCGGGTCCTGTGGACCGAGGTTCCATGCACGCGCAAACTCCTGCGCCTTGGGGCCCACGAGCCTCGCCATCAGGAGCAGATAGCCGTGGACCAGCGCGAGCACGTGCTGCCAGGGCCGCGTCGCGTCGGGATAGCGCAAGGTCAGCGGCGTGCTTGCAACCACGCTGCGCACGAAATCGGGAATGAGCCGATCCTCGGACCAGTCGCCTCCCCCAACGATGTTGCCGCCGCGCGCAATGGCAACGGCCGGCCCCTCACCCTTGGAAAAAGGATAGGACGCGGCATAGCTCTGGATCACCATTTCAGCCGCGGCCTTGGACGCGCTGTAGGGATCCTTGCCGCCCAGGGGATCGTTCTCCCGGTAGGGCCACGGCCATTCGTTGTTCCGGTACACCTTGTCGGTGGTCACGCAGACCACGCCGCGCACGCTGCCTATGCTGCGCGCCGCTTCGAGCACATGGGCCGTGCCCTGCGCGTTGACCAGGAAGGTCCTCAGCGGTTCGCGATACGAGCGCCGGACGAGCGGCTGTGCAGCCAGGTGCAGCACCAGTTCAGGCTCGAAGCTTCGCATGGCCTCAAGCAAGGGCTCGTAGTCGCTGATGTCGCCGAAGGTACCGGGAACCTCCGACGCGATATCTGCGGCCGCGAAAAGCGATGGCGTGGTGTCGGGCGGCAGCGAATACCCCGCAACGGTAGCGCCGAGCGAGCGCAACCACAGGCAAGCCCAGCCACCGGTGAATCCGGTATGGCCCGTGACGAAGACCTTGCGGCCGCGCAAAACCTCTTCGAAATTCCCGGTGTCCGTCATCTGTTTTCTTTGCTTCTCAACAATCGTCCTCGATCGAGCTCATGGCGGTGCTCGCGCCCGGCGGACTCGCCACGCTCAATCGAACAACTGGGCCTTCTCGAGCGACGAGCCGGCTTGATCCTTCGCCGACAGCGTCGGCTGCACGCCCAGGTCCGGCCACCGGATGCCCAGCCCCGGGTCATCCCAGCGAATGCACCGCTCATGCACCGGCGCATAGTAGTCCGTCGTCTTGTATAAAAAGTCCGCCGACTCGCTCACCACCAGGAACCCGTGCGCAAATCCCTCAGGCACCCACATCTGCTTGTGGTTCTCTTCCGTGAGCTCCATACCCACCCACTGCCCGAAGGTCGGCGATGACTTGCGGATGTCCACGGCGACATCGAAAACCGCGCCACGCACCACGCGCACCAGCTTCCCTTGCGGCTGCTGGATCTGGTAGTGAAGACCTCGCAGAACACCCTTGACGGATCGCGAATGGTTGTCCTGCACGAACTCGACGTGGCGGCCGACGGCCTCATCGAAGGCCTTGCCATTGAAGCTCTCGTAGAAGAACCCGCGCGCATCGCCGAAGACCTTCGGCTCGATCACGAGCACATCCGGAATCGCAGTAGGAGTAACCTTCACGAGCGCACCTCGTCCTTCATCAGGCGATTCAGATACTTGCCGTAGCCGCTCTTCTCCAGCGGCTTGGCCAGCGTCGCGAGTTGCTCCGTCGTGATGAAGCCGTTGCGCCACGCGATTTCCTCGGGGCAAGCAATCTTGAGCCCCTGCCGATGCTCCAGCGTCGCGATGAACTGCCCGGCCTCGAGCAGGCTCTCGTGGGTGCCGGTGTCCAGCCAGGCATAGCCGCGCTGCATGATCTGCACGTTGAGCTGGCCGCGCTCCAGGTAGGCCTGGTTGACGGCCGTGATCTCCAACTCGCCGCGCGCGCTGGGCTTCACCGCCTTGGCGATGTCGACCACCTGGTTGTCGTAGAAGTAGAGCCCGGTCACCGCATAGCTGCTCTTGGGCTTGGCCGGCTTCTCTTCGATGCTGCTGGCCTTGCCGTTCGCATCGAAGGCGACCACGCCATAGCGCTCGGGGTCTTGCACGTGGTAGGCAAAGACAGTGGCGCCCTTGTCCTTGGCATCGGCGTCGGCGAGGAGGGGCACGAGGTCGTGGCCGTAGAAGATGTTGTCGCCCAGCACCAGGGCGCTCGGCGCATTGCCCACGAACTTGTCACCGATGATGAAAGCCTGCGCCAGCCCGTCCGGGCTCGGCTGCACCGCATACTGGATGTTGATGCCCCACTGGCTCCCATCGCCCAGCAATTGCTGGAAGCGAGGCGTGTCCTGCGGCGTGCTGATGATCAGGATGTCGCGCATGCCGCCCAGCATCAGCGTGCTCAGCGGGTAGTAGATCATCGGCTTGTCGTACACGGGCAGCAGCTGCTTGCTGATCGCCAGCGTGGCCGGATGCAGGCGCGTGCCGGAGCCGCCGGCGAGGATGATGCCTTTGCGTTGCGTCATGAATTTTTCTCGGGTCGTGAATCAGAGCGTCTCGTGCAGCATGCGCGCGACGCCGGTCTGCCAGGGCGGCAGGCTGAGGCCGAAGGCCGATTGGAGCTTGATCGTACTCAAGCGCGAATTGTGAGGACGCATCGCCGGCGTCGGGAATGCGCTCGTCGGGACAGCGTCGACCGCTGCAGGGCCGGCTTTCAACGCAATGCCGGCCGCCTCCGCCTGCTCGAGCACGAAGCGCGCATAGCCGTTCCAGGTGGTCTCGCCCGCAGCCGCGAGGTGATAAAGGCCTGCCTTGCCCGGCTCGCGCAGCGTGTCGCGGATCGCATGGGCCGTCACGTCGGCCACCAGCTCGGCGCCGGTCGGTGCGCCGAACTGGTCGTCGATCACGGTGAGCCGCTCGCGCTCTTTGGCCAGCCGCAGCATGGTCTTGGCGAAGTTGCCGCCGCGCGCGGCATAGACCCAGCTGGTGCGAAAGATCAGGTGCTTCGGGCAGTGCGCGGCGATCAGTTGCTCGCCCTCGAGCTTGGTGCGCCCGTAGACGCTGAGGGGCCCGGTGGCATCGTCTTCCTGCCAGGGGCGCTCGCCGCTGCCGTCGAACACGTAGTCGGTGGAGTAGTGCACCATCAGCGCGCCGACCTCCTGGGCCGCCTGCGCGATGGCGCCGGGCGCGGTCGCGTTCAGGGTGCGCGCGAGCTCGGGCTCGCTCTCGGCCTTGTCGACCGCGGTGTGGGCCGCGGCATTGACGATCACCTCGGGACGAAGCGTCAGCACCGTCTGCGCCACCTGCTCCGGATGCCGCAGGTCGCCCGCGAAATCGGTGCTCGCGGAGCCCAGCGCCACCAGTTCGCCGAGCGGCGCCAGGCTGCGCTGCAGCTCCCAGCCCACCTGCCCCGTCTTGCCGAGCAGCAACAGCTTCATGCGGCCTCGTACTGCTTCTTCACCCAGTCGCGGTAGGCGCCGCTTTGCACGTTGTGCACCCAGGCCGTGTTGTCCAGGTACCACTCGACGGTCTTGCGGATGCCGCTGTCGAAGGTCTCGGCCGGCTTCCAGCCCAGTTCGCGCTCGAGCTTGCGCGCGTCGATGGCGTAGCGGCGGTCGTGGCCGGGGCGGTCGGTCACGAAGCTGATCTGCTCCTTGTAGCTGCGGCCGTCGGCGCGCGGGCGCAGTTCGTCGAGCAGCGCGCACACGGTGTGGACGATCTCGATATTGGGCTTCTCGTTCCAGCCGCCCACGTTGTAGGTCTCGCCGAGCCGGCCGGCCTCGAGCACGCGGCGGATGGCGCCGCAGTGGTCCTTCACGTAGAGCCAGTCGCGCACCTGCATGCCATCGCCGTACACGGGCAGCGGCTTGCCGGCGAGCGCATTGACGATCATCAGCGGGATCAGCTTCTCGGGGAAGTGGAAGGGGCCGTAGTTGTTCGAGCAGTTGGTGGTGAGCACCGGCAGGCCGTAGGTGTGGTGCCAGGCGCGCACCAGGTGGTCGCTCGCGGCCTTGCTGGCCGAGTAGGGGCTGTTGGGCTCGTACTTGTTCTCTTCGGTGAAGGCCGGGTCGCTGGCCGAGAGCGAGCCGTAGACCTCGTCGGTCGAGACATGGAGCAAGCGGAAGGCCGCCTTCTGCTCTGCCGGCAAACCACCCCAGTAGCCCCGCACCGATTCGAGCAGGCGGAAGGTGCCGAGCACATTGGTCTGGACGAAGTCCTCGGGCCCGTGGATCGAGCGGTCCACATGCGACTCGGCCGCGAAGTTGAGCACGGCGCGCGGCTGGTGTTCGGCCAGCAGCCGGTCGACCAGGGCGCTGTCGCCAATGTCGCCCTGCACGAAGATGTGCTTCGGGTTGTTGTCGAGCGAAGCCAGCGTCTCGAGATTGCCGGCGTACGTCAGCTTGTCGAGGTTGACGACGGTCTCGTCGCTTTGAGCCAACCAGTCGAGAACGAAGTTGGCGCCGATGAAGCCGGCGCCGCCGGTAACCAGGATCATGCAGTCTCCCGTTGTGGAATGTGAAAAGCCCGCCTGCGCCGGCAACCGGGGATTATCCCATCGCGAGATAGGGCAACTGCGGCGTCCACAGGAGCACCCCGGAGGGCTGGGCTGCCGCATTCCGACCCCGCGCATTGCGTCGTGGGTGAAGCCCGGGTAAAGCCCGGAACTCCCTCGACCGGGGCCGGGTCCGTGTTGGGTTGTCGAGGTAACAAAAAAAAATGACAGGCGCTGCACGCTTCCGCGAAATTATCTTCATGGACGACTTCTTTCGCTCGTCCGACAACACGCTGCAGTCGCATCCCGCGAACCGCCGATTCCTCTGCGGGGCCTTCGGCCTGCCGGCCAGGCGCCTCGGCATGCCCTTGCGGGAGATGTTCCCACGGTCCGAAGGCGGCGAACTCGACGTCGCGGCGATGATGGGCGTGCTGTCCCTGCCCCGTCGCCCGGAAGGCTGGGCGCAGGCGAGCATCGCCGATCTGGGCCCGCTGGCGGAAGCGGGGCTGATGCCGCGGTTCGACCCCGGCATGCTGGTGATCGGCTGGGGCCTGCCGCCATCGCTCATGCATGGCATCGACCGGGGCGGCGCATCGTTCATCGATCTCGAGATCGCACCGGTCCGCTTCGCTTCGCATCTGGCCTTCTGCGCCCGCACCAACGATCGACTGATCGAAGCGGCGCTCGCCACCTGGCGCATCGACGAGGAAGGCTACTGGAACGAAGCGGGCGTGCTGCAGGGCTATTTCTCGCGGCGAAGCGCTCCCTTCCTCTTCAGCCGGGACCTCCGCGTCGGGCTGTTCTGCGGACAGACCGCCATCGACCTGGCACTGGTCAGGGACGGCAAGATCGCCCGCCCGCTCGATGCGCTGGAAGAAGTGCGGGAGCTTGCCGGGCGCGTGGACCTCCTCGTGATCAAGCCACACCCCTACGAGCCCGACCTGCGGCACCTCGTGGAACTCGCAGCCCAGATCCCCAATGCAGCCTGGACGGACGAGAACACCTATGCGCTGCTGTGCGCGGACAACCTGGAATTCGTTTGCGGGCTTTCGTCCGGCGCGCTGCTCGAGGCGAACTATTTCATCAAGCCGTCGCGGCACCTGATCGCGCCGGACCGCCACAATCGCAGCCGGCTGCCAGCCGCCTGTTCGGACTGGGCTTTCGTCGGTCCGGGCATCGCGTCGCTGGAAGGGCTGGCCAGGATCTGCGCAGGTCCGGGCACGGTCCCCCCGCGGCCGTCCCGCTTTCCGGACGATGCGCTGGATCGGGTGTTCGGGACCCGCTGGGGCCTGGACGCACACAGCGCCGGACTGCGCGCGCTACCCACCCTGGCGCTCGACCGCATCCATGAGTTCCACAGCGGCCAGGCCGCGACGGGATGGCTCAGTTTTGGCTGGCACATGCCGGAGGGCACAGGCGTCTGGACCGCGGGCGAGCGTGCTTGCATCGTCATCCCGTTCGATGCCGCCCACCCGAACGACGCGCCCGAACAGTTGCTCATCTGCATCGAGGGCCTGCTTTTTGTAGGAACCTCTGCACGCAACCCCATCGTTCGGGCGTGGATCAACGGCCAGCGGGCCGACCTTCAAGTGGCGGAAGGCACCCCCGAAAAGGCCGACGCGCGCTTCAACCTGTACGCTCGATTTCATGAGGCCAGGAAGACGCCCGCGCTCGTGCTCGAGTTCGAGATCACCGATCCGCAGCGGCCGTGCGACATGGGGCTGGGCGCCGATGACCGGCGGCTGGGATTCCACCTGCAGCGAATTGCCATGCGGCCGGACCCTGCCCCGGGCGTCGTGAAGAAAGCCCCCGCACGCGTGCCCCACGCTTCGCACGAGCGGCGTGCCGGCCGGCACGCGGTCAGCTTGTTCATGGCGGCGGCCTGTCTGGGCTTGCTGGGCGCAGCGATGCTCCCGGCGGGCACCGGCAGGCCCGGGCCCTCGACGACCGACGCGTCCCGATGGGACCAGATCAAGCACGCCGTCGCCTCCGGCGCGGCGCTGGTCCGCGACGATCTTCATCATCTTCTGCACCACGGCTGACGCAGATGAGCATCCGGCTCTAAAAGCCGCGGAGTTCGTGCTCTAAAGTCGCCCCATTCGCATCCGGAGGTCAACCCATGGCAAAGCCAACCGACAAGCCCGACGACAAGACTGACGACAAGACCGACCGCATCAAGGACTCCGCCCAACAAATCTGGCTCGCCGGCCTTGGCGCCTTCGCCAAGATGCAGCAGGAAGGCAGCAAGGCCTTCGAGGCGCTGGTGAAGGACGGTGTCGGCGTCCAGAAAAAAACCCAGCAAGCCGCCGAGGAAACCCTGGCCCAGGCCCAGGCCCGCATGACCGGCTTCGCCAGCGATTTCGGCAACCGGGCCGCGGGAGGCTGGGGCAAGCTGGAATCCATCTTCGAGGACCGCGTGGCGCGCGCGCTCGAAAAACTCGGCATCCCCTCGGCGGAGGAGGTCGCGGCGCTGCAGGCGCGCGTCGAGGCGCTCGAAGCCCAACTCAAGCACAAGGAGGGCGCCGCCCGCCCCGCGCGCACCCCGCGCAAGACGGCCGCTCGCCATCCGGCCGAAGCCGCGGCGAAGCCTTCGCGGCGACGCAAGCCGAGCGGCGACGCCTGACCCCTGGCGCCCCGATGGGGCCGCCGGCGATCCCGCCGCAGTGCAGCAATCCCCCGCGGCCCGGGACTTGCGCTAGAGTCGCCTGCAGAGACAAACCGGGGGCTACGAGCACATGGCCAAGAAAGCGCCACGGCGCACCGCGCAACGCATCCTCGAAGCCGCATTGGACCTGTTCAACCGGTTCGGGGAGCCGAACGTTTCGACCACGCTCGTGGCGGGCGAGCTCAACATCAGCCCCGGCAACCTCTACTACCACTACCCCGCCAAGGACGAGCTGATCAACCGGCTCTACGAGGGCTACGAGACCGAGCTCAACGAGCTGCTCCACGCCAGCGAAGGCGTGCACGACGTGGAGGACGCCTGGTTCTTCATGCACAGCCTGTTCGAGCTGATCTGGCGCTACCGCTTCCTGTACCGCGACCTCAACGACCTGCTGTCCAAGAACCGGCGCCTGGAGACGCAGTTCCAGCTGGTGCTGCAGAACAAGGCGCGCGCCATCCGGACCCTGCTCGCCGGCATGAGCCGGGCCGGCCACCTGGACATCGACACGCGCGAGGTCGACCCGCTGGCCCAGAGCATGGTGGTGGTGCTGACCTACTGGCTGAGCTACGAGTACGTGCGCAATCCGCGGGAGGCGCTGGAGCCCGGCCATGCCCAGGGTGCCCTGTTGCGCGGCGCGCACCACACGCTGCATCTGCTCGCTCCCTACCTCGCCGCCGAACAACGGCGGCATTTGCTGACACTGAGCAACGCCTATGCAGGCGAAGATCAAGCGGCAACCGTCTGAACACCGCATGGCCCATCCCGACCTTCAACCTTTCTCGCTGTTGTCCTCCGACACGGTGCCGGGCCTGGAACCCTGGGCTGCAATGCCCTATCGGGACACGCCGCGCTTCGATGCTGCCACGGTGCTGCAGCAGTGGCGGCGACTGCATGTCGGCCACGGGATGCCGCCGCCGGCACCCGGCCCGCTGGCCGAGGGCTGGGCGCTCTACCACAGCGGCGAGTTCGAGCGGGCCGCCAACCTGGGCTTGCGGCATGGCCGCGAAGGCCTGGTGCTGGCGAACCAGGCCACGGCCATCTATGCCAACTACCTGGAGCCGCGCGAGGCATGCCGGCAGGCCCTGTTCAAGCAGGTCGCCGAGCGCGCGGCCGCCCAGGTCGAAGACGAACCGGAGAACTGGCAGGCCTTGTACTGGCAGGCCTACGCCCTGGGCCGCTACAGCCAGGGGATCAGCGTGGCAAGGGCGCTGGCGCAGGGCCTGGGCTCGAAGGTCAAGGGTGCGCTCGAGCGCGTGATCGCACTCCAGCCACGGCATGCCGCCGCCCATGTGGCGCTGGCGGCCTTCCATGCGGAGGTGATCGACAAGGTCGGGGCGCTGGTCGGGCGCATGACCTACGGCGTGCGGGCCGAAACCGCGATCGAGCTGTTCCAGCACGGCCTGGAACTCCACCCGAACTCGCCCGGCGCGCTGATGGAATACGCCCGCGGCCTGCTGATGCTGGAAGGCGAGGCACGCACGGCCGAGGCCACCGGCCTCTACGAACGGGCCGCGGCCATCGAGCCGGTCGACGCGCGCGAGCGGCTCGATGTCGAGCTGGCGCGTGCAGGCCTGTCCGACTGAATCCTGGCCGCTTTATCGACGGCATCGTCACTTAAGATGCGGGCCCCAGCCACACGATCGCCGCCATGTCCGACCTGAACGCCCTCTTCGAAGCCGCCCAAGCCAACTCCAAACTGCTCGCCGAGCGTCCGGACAACCCGACGCTGCTCAAGATCTACGGCCTGTTCAAGCAGGCGACGCAGGGCGACAACACCGAGAAGAAGCCCAGCTTCAGCGACATCGTCGCGCGCGCCAAGTGGGACGCCTGGACCGCCCAGAAGGGCCTGGGCGCCGACGAGGCCAAGCAGAAGTACATCGACCTGATCGAGTCGCTGCGCTGAGCAGCAGGCGTCGCGGCCTTACAACCAGTCCTTGTCGTTGTAGGCGTCGTCGTCTTCGTCTTCGTCGTCTTTGCGCTGGCCCAGCAGGTCGTCCAGCTTCTGCCGCAAGCGCTGCTCGATCTGCCCGCTGAAGCCGGCGAACAGTCCGGCCAGTGTCGCCTGCAGCCTGAAGCTGTCGCCGCTGACCTCGACGCTGCCATCGATGCCCGCGCGGCTGAAGCGGCCGAGGTCGCGGGCGGGGCCCTCCTCGTAGCTGCACTCCAGCCCGTACTCCTGCTCGACCTGGCGGACCCATTTGCGCGCGATGGCGCGCGCGGCGTCGATGCCGAGTTGATGGCTGCGTTCGATATGGATATCAGGCACCGGGCCCTCCCTGTCGGCTTGGCTGATGGGGTTCTTCGATCGGCTTGCGGGCCGCGGGCGCCGCGACGTCCCCGGGCCGCAGCGCCGACATTCTCTCGTCCTTGGGCAGCGCAGCCAGGCGCTTGACGGCTGCATAGAAGCGCGGCCAATCCCGGCCCTCGCGCTCGAACAGCGCCTCGAAGCCCGGCACCAGTTCGTCGTATGCGGCCTGCGCGCCGAACAGTGCATTGTTGGCGCGCGCCACCCAGCCGTCGTAGGCGCCCTGCCGCGGGCCGCTCCAGCCGGCGCGCATGGCAGCGTAGCGCTGGCGGAAGTCTTCCATCGCGGCCTTCTTTTGCGCATCGACCGCGGCCCAGTCCTGGGCCTGCGCCTCCTTCGAGGCGTAGATGTCCTTCAGCACCTGGCGCGTTTGCGCCGTGAGGGCGCGGAACTGCTGGCGCCGGCCGTCGAACTGGGCGTACTCGAGCCGCGCCGGCTCGCCGGCCTGGGACTGCAGCCAACGGGCCCCGCCGATGCGCTCCACCGCGGTCGCGAAGGACTCGTTGAACATGGTGTCCCCGGCCACGTACAGCACCTGGTGCGCCAGCTCGTGGAACACGATGCGGGCCAGCTCGCCTTCCGGATAGCCGATGAAGGTGGACAGCAGCGGGTCCCCGCCCGCCCAGTTCATCCAGCCCAGCGTGGAATAGGCCGGCACCGGGTAGGCCACCGTTTCCAGGCCCTGGGCGCTCAGGGCGGCCGCCTCTGCCCGGGCCGCGGCCTCGTCGTAGTAGCCGCGGTAGCCGACGCAGCCGGCGACCGGGAAGCACCGGGTCTTGAGGGTGAGCGAATGAGCGGGCGCCGCCACCACGTTCCAGATCGCGGCGGGCCGGTGCAGGTCGGCGTAGGCCTTGTAGCTCGGGTTGTCGGGCAGGCCCAGCTCGGCGACCGCGAAGCGGCGGATGCGCTGCGTGAGCTCCAGCTTGGCCTTGAGCGCGTCGGAGGCGGCCGGGTCCTGCAGCCACTCGGGCACCGGCCGCGCCGCGCGCATGAGCGCCAGGTGGCCGCTGGCCGACTGCCAGTAGTAGCCCAGGTCGGCGCAGCCGGCCAGGGCGAACACGGCCGTGGCCGCGAAGACCGCGCGCCTCGAGCTCATGCCGGCGCCTCAGGCATCAGGGGCCACCTCGATCAGGCAGTCGTAGAAGGTGGGCCCTCGGCCGATGTCGGTCAGCCGCTGGCTGGTGAGCTGGTTGACGTTGGTGCCGTCCACCCCGAGCTTGCGCCACCAGATGCCCAGGCCATGCACCACGCCGGGTCGGGCGCGGCGCGAGACCTCGGCGCGGCAGCGGTGCTCGCCGCGACGGTTGAAGACGCGCACCATCGCGCCGTCGACGATGCCGCGCGCGGCAGCATCGGCCTCGTGGATCTCCAGCAGCGGCTCGCCCTCGATCGCGCGCAGGCTCCTGACGTTGACGAAGCTCGAGTTGAGGAAGTTGCGCGCCGGCGGCGAGATCATCGCCAGCGGAAACTCCGTCGAGCTGCCGGCCGGCTCGTAGTTGGGCAGGTGGTCGGGCAGCCCGTCCTGGCCTTGCGCGGCGAGGCGCGTGCTGAAGAACTCGCAGCGGCCCGAGGGCGTGGGGAAGCCGCCTTCGGCGAAAGGCGCGTCGGGCAGCTCCAGGGTGCTGAAGCCCTGCGCCTGGAGCTCCTCGACATCGATCGTGCCGGGGGCGAAGGCGCTGCGGCACAAGGTCTCGTCGTCGTCGGAGAAGCACGGCTCGTCGAAGCCCATGCGGCGGGCGAGCTCGCGGAACACCCAGGCATTGCTGCGCGCCTCGCCGCGCGGCGCCAGCGCCGGCCGGTTCAGCAGCACGTCGGTGTGGCCGTAGCTGGTGTGGATGTCCCAATGCTCCAGCTGGGTGGTGGCCGGCAGCACGTAGTCGGCATAGTCGGCGGTGTCGGTCTGGAACTGCTCCAGCACCACGGTGAACAGGTCCTCGCGCGCGAAGCCGGCCACCACCTTGCCCGACTCGGGCGCGACCGCCACCGGGTTGCTGTTGTAGACCACCAGCGCTCGGACCGGATTCGCCGTGTCGAGCAAGGCATCGCCGATGGTGCTCATGTTGATGGTGCGCGGGCGCCGGCCGGCCAGCAGGTCGGGCCGCTGCAGCGCGGCGCGGTCCACCGGGAACTGGCCCGAGCTGCTCAGCAGTAGCCCGCCCGCGCGCTCCCGCCAGGCGCCGACCAGCGCGGGCAGGCAGGCGATGGCCCGCGCCGCGTTGCCGCCGCCGCGCACCCGCTGCATGCCGTAGTTGAGGCGGATCGCCGCCGGCCGGGTGGTGCCGTAGGCGCGCGCCAGCGCCACGATCTGCGCCTCGGGCACGCCGCAGACCGCGGCCGCGCGCGCCGGCGGCCATTGCAGGGCGCGCTCGCGCAGCGGCTCCCAGCCCAGGGTGTGGCGCTCGATGTAGTCGTGGTCCAGCCAGTCGTTGACGATCAGCTCGTGCATCAGGGCGAAGGCCAGGGCCGCGTCGGTGCCCGGCAGCAGCGCGATGTGCTCGTCGCACTTGTCGGCGGTCTCGGTCCGGCGCGGGTCGATGCACACCAGCCTGGCGCCGGCGCGCTTGGCAGCCTGCGCATGGCGCCAGAAATGCAGGTTGCTCGCGATCGAGTTGCTGCCCCAGATCAGGATCAGCTTCGCCTCGGCGAAGAATTGGACGCGCATGCCGACCTTAGCGCCCAAGGTAAAACTTAAGGCCTCACTCCCTGCCGTCGAGCAAATGGTGCGGTCCAGCAACGAGGCACCCATCTTGTGGAAAAAGCGACGATCCATCGACTCGCCCTGCACCAAACCCATGGTTCCGGCATAGCTGTAGGGCAGAATCGATTCTGACGAATTGTTACGCAGTAACACGTTCAGGCGTTCGGCGATGTCGGACAGGGCCGCATCCCAGCTCACCGGCTCGAAGCGGCCGCTGCCCTTGGGGCCGACCCGCTTCAGGGGCTGCAGCAGGCGCTCGGGATGGTCATTGCGCTCGATGTAGCGCGAGACCTTCGTGCACAGCACGCCGGCCGTGTGCGGATGGGCCGGGTTGCCCTGCAGCTTGACGGCCTTGCCGTCCTGCACGGTGGTCACGAGGGAGCAGGTGTCGGGGCAGTCGTGGGGACAGGCGCCGAGCACCTGGGTCGGGGAGTTCATGGGATGAGCGGGCCGGAAACGAGAAGACCGGTCAAGTCTAAGTTCTGCGCCGCAGCGGCGCTCTGGAGTTTTCACGATGATCCATCGCAGGCATTTTTCGATAGCGGCCGGTGCCGCGGCACTCGGTGGCTTCAACCTTGCGAGGGCCCAGAGCGAAGCGCCCATCGTGCTCGGCCAGTCGGCGCCCTTCAGCGGGCCGGCGGCGCAGCTGGGTATCCAGTTCCACCAGGGCGCCAAGCTGTACCTCGACCAGTACAACGCGTTGCCCGGCCACCGCGACGTGCAGATCAAGTTCCTGGACGACGGCTACGAGCCCGATCGCTGCGCCGCCAACACGAAGAAGCTGATCGACGACGACGCGTTCGCGCTCTTCGGCTACATCGGTACGCCCACCAGCCTGGCGGCCCTGCCGCTGGCGGTGAATGCGAAAGTGCCGTTCATCGCGCCCTTCACCGGGGCCATGGCGCTGCGCGAGCCCTTCCACCGCAACGTGTTCCATCTGCGCGCCTCGTACAACGACGAGACGGCGCTGATCGTGAAGCAGCTCACCCACCTGGGCCTGAAGAAGATCGCGGTCTTCTATCAGAACGACGCCTACGGCAAGGCCGGCCTGGACGGCGTGACCTTGGCACTCTCGCAGCTCGACCTGAAGCCGGCCGCCCTGGCCACGGTGGAGCGCAACACGGTCGACGTTGCCGCGGCGGTGAAGACCATCGTGGCTGCCAGGCCCGACGCCGTGGTCCAGGTCAGCGCCTACAAGTCCTGCGCCGCCTTCATCCGCGAGGCGCGCAAGGCGGGCTACGGCGGCACCTTCTACAACGTGTCCTTCGTCGGCACGCAGGCCCTGGCCGACGAGCTGGGCAAGGACGGCGCCGGGGTGGTCGTCACCCAGGTCGTGCCCTCCCCCTACTACGCCGCGAACGGGATCACGCGCGAGTTCAACGAGGCGGTGAAGAAGAGCGGCGGCTCGGTCCAGTCCAACTTCTCCAGCATGGAGGGCTACCTGGCCGCGAAGGTGCTGACCGAAGGCCTGCGCCGTGCGCCCGGCAAGCTCACGCGCGAGAGCCTGATCGCGGGGCTGGAGAGCATCGACCGGCAGCAGTTCGGCGGCTTCGAAGTCTCTTTCTCGCCGCGCAACCACGTGGGATCGAAGTTCGTGGAGCTGTCGATGATCACCGGGGATGGCCGCATCCGGACCTGAGGGACGTTAGTCCAGGCCGTCGACCGCCTGGAACATCGCCTGCCGCGCCTGGCTGATCACCTGCCCGCGCCAGGCATCGGTGTCGCTGTAGAAGGCTGCGAACATGCGCGCGCGAATGGCCTCGGCCAGCTCGGCCGGCGCCTGGGGGTGCCGGTGCAGCCAGTGGTCGCCGCGCAGCGCGGCCGTCACTTCCAGCATGGGCTCGGTGCCGTACTCCAGCGCGATCGAGGTGTGCTCGGCCTGGGGGCATTCGTCGTCCAGGGCGTAGCACATCAGCCCGGTCAGGAAGGCCGAGGTCGAGGAGCCGTCGTACATCGAAGTCACCGGCGCCGCTGAGTTGCCCCACCAGGCATTGGCCCGCGCATAGGCGGCCTTGTCGTCCCGGCCGGCGAAGATGCGCTCGCCGATGCCGTTGGGCCCGAGGCCGGTGTGCAGGTCGATCCAGCCAACGCGACTCGCCCGGCCTGCATGGGTGCGCAGCACCTCGCGCACGGTGCTGTTGCTCCAGGTCGGCGCGTTGCCGCCGTAGAACAGGCCATCGGCGAACTGGTACTGGCCGCGCGATACGGCGGCCTGGTAGAAGCCCAGGCCCTCGCGCGCGATAAGGCTGTCGATGGCGGCCTGGTTGGCCGCGGAGGGCGGCCATTGCTCGGGCAGCAGCAGCGCATGCAGGCTGGCATAGGCCTCGTTCACCGGCGGCGGCTTCGAGAAGTCGAGGAAGTTGCGGTTCAGGTCCACGTTCTCGTGCGTGACGCGCCGCCCGTGCGAGAAGCCGTGCGGATTGAGCGCATGCACGTACAGCACCGCCACGCCCTGGTCCCGCGCCTTCTCGCGCCACTCGGCGTCGTACAGCGCGAACACCTGCGCGCCGCTGCCGCAATGGCCCTCGACGCCGTGGCAGCCGCTGCTCACGATCAGCAGGCTTGCGGCATTCGCGTCGCCATCGAGCGCCACGTCCATCGCCAGCTCCTCGCCGTCGCGGCCCCGCAGCGGATGCACATGGGACTGCACAGCCAGGCCCGCGCTCGCGCACCCCTCGAGAAACTTGCGGCGGGCCTGTGCGTAGCGCGGCGCAAAAGCCTCGCCGACGCCGATCATGCGGCGCTTCCTTCGGCAAGCTTCGGACTCTTCAGGAACTCCTCGGCCAGCCGCACCCAGCAGGTCGCGCCCAGCGGGATCAGCTCGTCGTTGAAGTCGTAGCTGGCGTTGTGCAGCATGCAGGGCCCGCCGCCGTGGTGCAGTTCGCGGTGGCTGCCGTCGCCGTTGCCGATGAAGGCATAGGCGCCGGGCCGGGCCAGCAGCATGAAGGCGAAGTCCTCGGCCGTCATCGCCGGCTCCTGCACCAGCACGTTCTCCTCCCCGACGATGCCGGCCATCACGCGGCGCGCGAAGTTGGCCTCGGCCGCGGTGTTGATGGTGGGCGGGTAGTTGCGGTGGAAGTGGAAGTCGCACTCGGCGTCGTGCGCCGCGCTCACGTGCTCGGCGATTTTCTTCATGCGCGCCTCGATCAAGTCCAGCACCTCCAGCGTGAAGGTGCGCACCGTGCCCTTGAGCTCGCAGCAATCGGGGATCACGTTGCTCGCCTCGCCGCCGTGGATCATGGTGACCGAGATCACGCCGGCCTCGGTCGGCTTCTTGTTGCGGGTGATGATGGTCTGGAAGGCCTGGACCATCTCGCAGGCGATCGGCACCGGGTCGATGCCCGTGTGCGGCAGCGCCGCATGCCCGCCCTTGCCCCGGATGGTGATGGTGAACTCGTTGCTCGAGGCCATCGCCGGCCCGGGGCTGACGGCGAACTGGCCGGCCTTCATGCCGGGCCAGTTGTGCATGCCGAACACGGCCTCCATCGGGAACTGCTCGAAGAGGCCCTCCTTGACCATCTCGCGCGCCCCGCCGCCGCCCTCCTCGGCCGGCTGGAAGATCAGGTAGACCGTGCCGTCGAAGTTGCGGTTTTTCGCCAGGTGCTGTGCGGCCGCCAGCAGCATCGCGGTGTGGCCGTCGTGGCCGCAGGCGTGCATCTTGCCGGGGTGCTTGCTGGCATGGGCGAAGGTGTTGAGCTCGGTGACCGGCAGCGCGTCCATGTCGGCGCGCAGGCCGACGGCGCGGGGGCTGCTGCCGTTCTTCACGATGCCGATCACGCCGGTGGTGGCCAGGCCGCGGTGGATGGGGATGCCCCATTCAGTGAGCTTGGCCGCCACCACGTCGGCGGTGCGCTGCTCCTGGAAGCAGAGTTCGGGATGGGCATGCAGGTCACGTCGGACGGTGGCGATGCCGCCCGCCTGGGTAACCAGGGAGTCGATGAGTTTCATGGGGAAGAGTCTAGGCTTAGCAGGAAGTACTCGCAAAGCCCGTGCCTCTGGCAAAGCAGAGGCCAATTTCCTTACGGCCGCAGCACAAGTTCCGAGACAATCGCCCGCATGCCGTCCCACCACCTCTCCACCCGCAGCCTGGAGTTCGCGCAGACCCTGGTGCGCATGAATACCGTGAGCACCCACAGCAACCTGGAGCTGATCGACTTCGCCCGCGACCACCTGGCCGGCCTGGGCGTGCGCAGCCGCCTCACCTACAACGCCGACAAGACCAAGGCCAACCTGTTTGCCACCCTGGGCGCGGGCAAGCCGGGCGGCGTGATCGTCTCGGGCCACACCGACACCGTGCCCTGGGACGGACAGGCCTGGAGCGTGGACCCGCTGTCGGCCCTGGTCCAGGACTGGCCGCAGGACGAGCACGACGGCGAGGCGATGCAGGTCGAGCCCCGCCTCTACGGCCGCGGCTCGGCGGACATGAAGAGCTTCATCGCCATCGCGCTGGCCAACGCCGAGCGCTTCATCGAGAGCGACTCGCCTTTCGCGGTGCACTTCGCCTTCAGCTACGACGAGGAGGTGGGCTGCTTCGGCGTGCGCGAGCTGATCGCCGACATGAAGGACCAGGGCATCCGGCCGCTGGCCTGCATCGTCGGCGAGCCCACGATGATGGTGCCGGCCATCGCGCACAAGGGCGTCTACCGCTACCGCTGCTGCGTGCGCGGCAAGGAGGCGCATTCCTCGCTCACGCCGCGCTCCGTCAACGCGATCGAGATGGCGGCGCGCCTGGTCGGCAAGCTGCGCGACATGGCCGAGGGCTTCGAGCGCGACGAGCCCCGCTACGCCGGCTTCGACGTGCCCTTCAGCACCGCCAGCGTCGGCCAGTTCCACGGCGGCATCGCCGACAACGTGGTGCCGCGCGACGCCGAATTCCGCTACGAGTTCCGCGACCTGCCCACCGCCGACGCCCAGAAGATGCAGCGGGAGATGCGGCTGCATGCCAACCGCCTCGAGGCCGGCATGAAGAAGATCGCGCCCGAGGCCGGCTTCAGCTTCGAGACCATCTGCGAAATCCCCAGCTTCCTGACCACGGCCGACGACCCCGTCACCCGCCTCGCCCAGCGCCTGGCCGGCGAAGCGGGCACCACCCTGGTCGCCTTCGGCACCGAGGCGGGCCTCTTCAAGCAGGCCGGCATCCCGACCGTGGTGTGCGGGCCCGGCAGCATCACCCAGGCGCACCAGCCCGACGAGTACGTCACGCTGGCCCAACTCGCACGCTGCGAGCAGTTCCTGCAGGGGCTCGCGGCGACCCGGGAGATCCGCTGAAGCGCGTCGCCCTCGGCCTGCTCGGCGCCGCTGCCCTGCTCTACGCGGCGGCGACGGCGCTGGCGGCGCGTCACCCGGCCTGGGGGTACGTGGCGGCCTTTGCCGAAGCCGCGATGGTGGGCGCGATCGCCGATTGGTTCGCGGTGGTCGCGCTGTTCCGGCATCCGATGGGGCTGCCCATCCCGCACACCGCGATCATCCCGTCCAACAAGGACCGCATCGGCGCCCGGCTGGCCGGCTTCATCTGCAACAACTTCCTGAGCACGCCGCAGGTGCTGGCCAAGCTCGAGCAGCTCGATCCTGCCGCGCGGCTGGCCCACTGGCTGGCACAGCCCGCGCATGCCGCCACCCTGGGCGGCCACTTGGCGGCCGCGGCGCGCTACGGCCTGGTGGCCTTCGACGACGCGCGCGTGCGCGAATTCCTGGGCCGCGCGGCGGCGGCCGGCCTGGCCCAGCTCGACATGGCGCGGCTGGCGGGGCAGGCGCTGGATGCGCTGACCGCCCACGGACGGCACCAGGCCCTGCTCGACGACCTGCTGGCCCAGGTCGCGGCTGCGGTCGAAGGCGAGGAAGTGCAGGTGCAGATCACCGAGGCGATCGCGCGCGAGGTCCGGGCGCTGCGCTACGTCGGCCTGGACCAGGTCACGGCCCGGCTGGCCACGCGCAAGATTGTGGCCGCCGCCGCGCGCACCGTGGCCGAGATGGCGGGCGATCCCGCGCATCCGATGCGGCAGCGCTTCGACGCGTACATGCAGGAGTTCGTCCACAAGCTCAAGACCGACCCCGAGTTCCAGCGCCGCGGCGAGGCGATACGCGCGGAGCTGCAGGCGCACCCGGCCATCGGCGAGTACCTGCACGGGCTGTGGAGCGAGCTGCTGGGCTGGCTGCATGAAGACCTGGCGAAGAGCGACTCGGCGATCCGGCAGCGCATCGTCGCGATGGCGGGGACGCTGGGCGCGCGCCTGGAAGCCGACGAGGCGATGCGGCGCTGGATCAACGAGCAGATCATGGATGCGGCGCCGCGGACGATCGAGCGCTATCGGGAAGACATCCGGCGCTACATCGTGGAGCGCGTGGGGCAGTGGAACGCCGAGGAGATGAGCGTGGAGCTGGAGAAGCACATCGGGCGGGATCTGCAGTTCATCCGGGTCAATGGGACGCTGGTGGGTGGGTTGGTGGGGCTGGCGATCCACGCCGCGACCCAGGCCCTGGCTTGACTCCCTGCCATTACGCGCGGAACCGTTTGCGCGTCAACCCCAGCGCCACCCAGAACGCCGCCACCGTGTAGACCCCCAGCACGATCGCAGGCCGCCACCAGTCCTGCGGCCACTGGTCCATGAAGAGCGGCCGCACCAGCGCTACTGCATTCGCGAGCGGCAGCCAGTTCGCGATCCGGTGCACCACATCCGGCAGCTGCTCCAGCGGAAAGAACACGCCCGAGAGGAACATCATCGGCGTCATGAACAGCGTGAAGTAGTAGGTGAAGAAGTCGTAGCCCTTCGCCAACGCATTGAAGATCAGCGCGATGCACGAGAAAGTCACGCCCACCCCGGCCAGCACGAACCACGCGACCAGCAGCTTGGGGCTGTGGCTGATGCCCAGCCCCAGCATCACGAACAGGATGGCGGTGGTGGTGAAGATGGCCTTGAAGGCGGCCCACAGCATTTCGGCCAGCACCACGTCGTCCAGCCCCACCGGCGCGTTCATGATGCCGTCCCAGGTCTTCTGCACATGCATGCGCGAGAAGGCCGAATAAAGCGCCTCGAAGGAGGCGGCGTTCATCGAGCTCATGCAGATCGAGCCGCTGGCGAGGAACAGGATGTAGGGCACCTGCGTGCCTTCCACCGACACCTGCCCCACCAGCGCCCCCATGCCATAGCCGAAAGCCACCAGCCAGATCAGCGGCTCGGCGATGTTGCCGATCAGGCTGGGGATCGCAAGCTTGCGCCACACCAGCAGGTTGCGCAGGAACACCGGCCACCAGCGCATCGAGAGCTCGGGCGGCCGCCACACGGAAGGCGCGGGCGGCGGCAGGGGGCTGGAAGTAACCGGCAAGGAAGAAGATGAATTCGCCATGGCTGTTGCCCTTAACCGTCTTCCCGAATCTGGCGACCCGTCAGCTTGAGGAACAGGTCCTCCAGGTTCGCAGGCCGATGAAAGGTGCGCAGGCCCTTGTGGCCATCGAGCGCGTTCAGCAGGCCGCGCGCATCCTGCGTGTAGAAAAACACCGTCTCGCCGCTGACCTCGACGCGCGCGGCGTAGTCCTTGAGCGGCGACTGCGCCAGCCCCAGCGCGCCGTTGCCGTAGACCTCGACCACGTCGGGCTCGAGATGCTCGGCGATCAAATCGCGCGGCCTGCCTTCCGCGATCTTGCGACCGTGGTCGATCACGATCAGCCGCGAGCACAGCCGCTCGGCTTCGTCCATGAAGTGCGTGGTCAGCAGGATCGACTTGCCCTGCTGCAGCAGCAGTTGCAGGCGCTCCCACATCAGGTGGCGCGCCTGCGGGTCCAGGCCGGTGGTGGGCTCGTCGAGCATCAGGAGCTTCGGGTCGTTGACCAGCGCGCGCGCCAGCGACAGCCGCCGCCGCATGCCGCCGGACAGCTCGCCCGGCCGGACGTCGGCCTTGTGCGACAGCGAAGCGAACTCCAGCAGCTGCGGAATGCGCGGCGTGATCTCGCGCCGGCTCATGCCGAAGTAGCGCGCATAGACCATCAGGTTCTCGGCGCAGCTGAAGTCGGGGTCGAGCGTGTCGAACTGGCTCACCACGCCGAGCTGCGCCTTGATCGCGCGCGCGTCGCGCGGCATCGAGAGCCCGCCCAGCGCCTCGATGCTGCCGCCGTCGGCCGCGGTGAGCCCCAGGCACATGCGGATGGTCGTGGTCTTGCCCGCGCCGTTGGGGCCGATCACGCCCAGGCATTCGCCGGGCGCGATGGTGAACGAGAGGTCGTCGACCACGGTGGTCGCACCGTAGCGCTTATGGAGGTGATTCGCTTGGAAAAGAGGGGCGGGAGGGCTGGGCACCGGGGCATTGTGGCGCAAGGGGTTCAGCCCTGCGGTCTCAGAGGTGGAGGCCCTGGAATTCGGTCTTCATCCAGTCGATGAAGGCCCGCGTGCGCGCCGGCAGCAGGCGCGCATGCGGGTAGATCACACTCACCGGCCGCGGCGCCAGCTCGAAGTCCTCGAGCACGATGCGAAGCCGCCCCGCCCGCACCAGCGGCAGCACCTGGTAGGAAAAGAAGAAGCCGAAGCCCATGCCCGCGGCGCAGGCTTCCACCGCGGGCGCGATGTGGTTGAACTCCAGGTTGCCGCGCGCCGCGACCGCGAAGTTGCGGCCGTTCTCGCGGAAATGCACCGGTGCGCCCGGATGGATGCGCACGCAGTTGGCCTCGAGCAGTTCGCGCGGGTGCTGCGGCGTGCCGTGGGCGCGCAGGTAGTCCGGACTCGCGACGGCCACGCGGCGGATGGTGCCGAGCTGCTGGGCCACGAGCGACGAGTCCTCCAGCGGGCTGATGCGGATGCCGACGTCGATGCCCTCTTCCAGCAGGTTCACCGTGCGGTCGTGCAGCAGCACGCTGCAGCGCATCTTGTCGTAGCGCTGGAGGAAACGCACGATCGCCGGCGCCACGTACATGTGGCCGAAGAGCACCGGCGCGGTGACGGTGAGCTGCCCGGCGGGCTCGGCCGACTCCAGCGTGAGCGCGCGGTCGGCCGCGTCGGCCGCGGCCAGCACCTCGCGCGCGCTCTGCAGATACTGGCGGCCCTCCTCGGTCAGCGAGATGCGCCGCGTGGTGCGGTGGAACAGCCGCACGCCCAGGTGTGCCTCCAACGCGGCCAGCGAGCGCACCACCGCGGGCAGCGAGCTCTCGAGCGCATCGGCGGCCTTGGTCAGGCTGCCCTGCTCCGCGATCTGCACGAAGGTCTGCATGGCTTTGAGGCGGTCCATGGAAGCAATTAGACCGCAATTAGACCGATTTTCGCAGCAGTGAAATGCAGATTGCGCCATTACTCCGGAAGCCGGATCAAAGAACAATCATCCGCATTCCACCCCACCAGGAGAACATCGATGCCTGCCGCCCGCCCCATCACCGTCTATAACTCGTCCATCTCCGGCCACTGCCATCGCGTGCGGCTGTTCCTTTCGCTGCTGGACCAGCCCTTCGAGACCGTCGAGGTCGACCTGCGCGCCGGCGAACAGCGCCGCCCCGAGTTCCTGCGCCGCAACGCCTTCGGCCAGGTCCCGGTGATCGAGGACGGCGAGGTGACGCTGGCCGACTCCAACGCCATCCTGCTGTACCTCAACGAGCGCTACGCAGCCGACCCTGCACGCTGGATGCCGCGCGACGCGCTGGGCGCGGCGCGCGTGCAGCGCTGGCTCTCGGTGGCGGCCGGCCCGCTGGCGCAGGGGCCCTCGATGGCGCGCGTGATCGTGCTCCTCGGCCTGGCCACCGACCCGTCCGACGTGATCGCGCGCTCGCACAACCTGCTGCGGGTGATGGAGGCGGAACTCGCCGAGCGGCCCTTCCTCGCGGGCGACAGCGTGACGCTGGCCGATATCGCGAACTACAGCTACGTGGCCCACGTTCCCGAAGGCAACGTGTCGCTGGAGCCCTACCCGCAGGTGCGCCAGTGGCTGCGCCGCATCGAGGCGTTGCCCGGCTTCGTGCCGATGGTCGCCTCGCCGATCGGGTTGGCCGCATGAACACGCCCGCCTGGCATGAAGGCGAGCGTGCGTTGCAAGCGCGCGCGGGCATCGCCGAACGCATGGCCGAGATCGGGCCGCGCGTGCTGCGCGACCACATGCCGGAGCAGCACCGCAGCTTCTTCGCGCAGTTGCCCTTCCTCATCGCGGGCAGCCTGGATGAGAAAGGCCGGCCCTGGGCCAGCGTGCTGGCCGCCCCGCCCGGCTTTGCGCACTCGCCCGACCCGCGGCATCTGCGCGTCGATGCACTGCCCCTGGCCAACGATCCGCTGGCGGCAGCGCTGGCGGTCGGCGCGCCGCTCGGGCTGCTCGGCATCGAGCCGCATACGCGGCGGCGCAACCGGATGAACGGCACGGTCGAGGCGCTCGATGCGCGCGGCTTCTCCGTGGAGGTGGGTCAGAGCTTCGGCAACTGCCCGAAGTACATCCAGGCGCGCGAGCCGGTGTTCGTCGGCGGCGCGCCAGCCGCGGGCTTCGGGCCGCGCTTGGAGGGCCTGGACGCGGGAGCCCGGCGCATGGTGCGCGCGGCCGATACCTTCTTCATCGCGACAGCGCATCCTTCGGCGGGCAATGCACGCTCGCCGGCAGAAGGCGTGGACGTCTCGCACCGCGGTGGGCGGCCTGGCTTCGTGCGGGTCGAAGGCGAAGGCACGCTGACCGTGCCGGACTTCACCGGCAACACCTTCTTCAACACGCTGGGCAACATCGCACTGAATCCGGTGGCCGGCCTGCTCTTCGTCGACTTCGAGACGGGCGACCTGCTGCAGCTGTCTGTGAAGGCCGAGGTGCTGTGGGATGGGCCGGAAGTCGATGCATTCGAGGGTGCCGAACGCCTGCTGCGCATGGAGGTGCTGGCTGCGCAGCATGCGCCGGCCGCGCTGCCGCTGCGCTTCAGGGCGGGCAGCCTCTCGCCCTTTCTCGAAGCCACCGGGCGCTGGCCCGATGTGGGTTGAGTCTTGCTCCCTCTCCCTCCGGGAGAGGGGACAAGCCCTGTTCTACCGAAAAACAGGAATCCGGGCGTTGACCGAAGCCCGATAGTCCCAGCCGCGCTGGCGTAGTCTCGCCAAGTCCAGCCCACGCCCCAACAAGACCTCGACACCGGCCGCGGCCAGCGCGCAGGCCAGCGCCTGGCCTGGACAGCCATGGGGGCCGTGCCCGAAGCCGAGCATGCGGCGATCGCTGCGCTCGAGCATGAATCGCTCCGGCTGCGCGTTCAGCAGCGGATCGCGGTTCGCCGCGCCCATCACCAGCAGCACCGCATCGCCCGCTTCGAGCCGCGTACCCGCCACGGTGGCCGCCTCGGCGACGAAGCGGCGGGTGTTCTGGACCGAGGGGTCGTGGCGCGCCGTTTCCTCCACCAGAGCCACGACCCATTCCGCGCGCGCGGCGATTGCATCTGCCAGACCCGGCTCGCGCGCCAGCGCGACCAGGCTGTTGCCCATCAGCCCGGCCGTGGCCTCGCAGGTCTGCGACAACAGGCCGGCGAGGTTGGCCCGCAGCGCGCGCGACACATCCCCGGGTGCCTGCACGCGCACCGCTGCCAGCAGGCTGCCCTCGCGCGCCGGCCGCGCCGCCACCAGGGCTTCGAAGCGCGCCATCAGCGCGGCCGCGGCCTCGCTGGCGGCGTGCAGCTGGGCTTCGGTGGACAGCGGCGAGAGGCAGGCGACGAAATCGCGCGTCCAGTCCGCAAGCAGCGGCAGCGCCTCGTCGGCAAATCCCAACAGGTGGCCCACGCCCGCGACCGGCCAGGCAAAGCAGGCCTCGTCCAGGGTGGGCGCCGGGAGTTGCGCCGCGATGCGCGGCATGGCCGCGCGCACGCCGCCGAGATCGAGCCCACCCAGCGCGCGCTGCAGCACCGGCTTGTGGGCGGCGTGCGCCGCGCCATCGTTCATGCGCACCAGCCGGCCGAAGACTTCGCCGGCCGGCGTTCCCGCGATGGCCCGCGGCACCGGCTCGGCCGCCGGACGCACGCGCAGCGCTGGGTGGGCGAAGGCCTCCTGCAGCACCTCGGCGCGGCTCGCGACCCAGAGGCGCAGGCCCTCGTCGCGCGCAAGCGCCGGGCCCTCGCGCAGGCGCGCGTACCAGGGATAGGGGTCGGGGTGGGTGACGGCCGCGATGGCGTCGGCGGGCGGGTCGATGTGCGCTTGGTCCATGCCCGCAGTGTCGCCCTTCGCGCGCGCCCACACTTCGCTTAGCATCGAATCATGGATGCACCGAGCGCCGACACCCACCTCGCGCGCCTGGCCGGCGCGATCGCCGAGCCGGCCCGCGCCCGCATGCTGTGCTGCCTGCTGGACGGCCATGCCCGCACCGCGACCGAGCTGGCGGCCGTCGGCGAGGTCGCCGCCTCGACCGCCAGCGCGCACCTGGCCCGGCTCAAGGAGCAGCGGCTGGTGGAATCCGTCGCGCAGGGCAAGCACCGCTACTTCCGCCTCGCCGGCAACGAGGTCGCCGCGGTGCTCGAAGGACTGCTGGTGGTGGCCGGCGCGCCGCGCGGCGAGTTCCAGCCCAGCACCCCGAGCCGATTGCGCGCCGCGCGCACCTGCTACGACCACATGGCCGGCACGGCCGGCGTCGCACTGCACGACCGGCTGCACGCCCAGGGCTGGCTCGAGACCGAGGGCGATGCCTACGAACTCACCGCGGAGGGCGCGGTGGCGCTGGAAAGCCTGGGTCTGGACATCGAGAGCGCGCGCCGTTCGCGCCGCCGCTTCGCCTGCGCCTGTCTCGACTGGAGCGAGCGGCGGCCGCACCTGGGCGGCGCGCTGGGCGCGGCCTGGCTGCAGCTGTCGCTGCGCCGCGGCTGGGTGCGCCAGGCGCTGGACGGCCGCGCGCTCACGCTCACGCCCAAGGCGCAGCGCGAGATGCCGGAGCTCTTCGGGCTGGCCTGAGCGGCTGAGCGCGCCGCGCTGATTCAGGTCTTGAGCTTGAGGATGTAGGTCAGCACGCCCGCCATGGACTGATCCAGCTCGAGGAAGGACTTGAAGTCCTTGCCCTCCATCCAGTAGTTGTCCCAGTTGCTGCGCTTGAGGGCCTTCTGCCACGCCTCGGTGGCCACCCCGCGCCGCACGGCTTCGAGCAGCACGGCCTGGCGCGCTGCGGGCACGGCCTTGCCGGTGAAGACGCCGCGCCAGTTGGCGAGATCGGCATCGACGCCCTGCTGCCGCACCGAGGGCACTCCCATGAAGGCATTCCTCGAGGACACGCCAATCGCACGCAGCTTGCCGCTGGCAATGTGTTCGCTGAACTCGCTGTAGCCGGAGATGCCGGCAATGGCCTTGCCCGACTCGACGGCCGACACCACCTGCGCGCCGCCCGCGAAGGGCTGGTAGACCAGCGCGGCGGTATTGCCGGTTGCGCGCGACAAGATGCCGGCGAACATGTGGTCGATTCCGCCCGCAGAACCGCCCGCAATGGCGGCATTGGCCGGGTCGCTGCGCATCTTCGCGACCAGGTCCTTCGCGGTCATGATCGGCGAGTCGGCCTTGACCACCACGACTTCATAGTCGCTGGTCAGGCGCGCGACGGGCGCGATGCGGCTCATGTCGACCGCGGGCTTCTGCAGCGCGACGGCGCCGACCATGACCATGCCGCTCATCAACAGGGTGTCGGGGTCGGCGTCGTACTTCTCGACGTAGCGCGCCAGGCCGATGGTGCCGCCCTTGCCGCCGATGTTCTCGTACTCGATTTGCCCCACCGCGCCGGCGGCCACCATGGCGGCGCCGAGGGCACGGCCGGTCTGGTCCCAGCCGCCGCCCTCGTTGGCGGGGATGACGATGCGCAGCTTCGGCAGGGTCGCCGCTGCGGCCGGGGCCGGACGTGTCGCCTGGGCCGAGGCCACGGCCGGCAAGACGCCGGCGGCCGTGGCGGCGAGCCAGGAGGTGAAAAGGCGCCGCGTCGTCTGGACCATGATGTCTCCCGAAGTTTCGATCGTGGAAATCGTAGCCACGCATCTCTGCGTCCGGCCGGCGCCTGTGGCCGGAAAACGTCGCTCGGGGTTCAGGAAGTCACGAAACCGCGTGCCGGCAGCTACTGGAACGCCACCTCGGCAAAGCTGCGCAGCTTGCGGCTGTGCAGCCGGCTCGATCCCTCGCGCCGCAGCACCTCGATCGCGGCCATGCCGATGCGCAGGTGCTGCTCGACGCGCTCGCGGTAGAAGTGGTTGGCCATGCCCGGCAGCTTGATCTCGCCGTGCAGCGGCTTGTCGCTCACGCACAGCAGGGTGCCGTAGGGCACGCGGAAGCGGAATCCGTTGGCCGCGATGGTGGCGCTCTCCATGTCCAGTGCCACCGCCCGGCTCTGGCTGAAGCGGCGCTGCGGCTGGTTGCCGGGCAGCAGCTCCCAGTTGCGGTTGTCGGTGCTCGCCACCGTGCCCGTGCGCATGATCTTCTTGAGCTGGGTGCCCTGCATGCCGGTGACATCGGCCACCGCCTTCTCGAGCGCGAGCTGGATCTCCGACAGGGCCGGGATCGGCACCCACAGCGGCAGCTCCTCGTCGAGCACATGGTCCTCGCGCACGTAGGCATGGGCCAGCACGTAGTCGCCCAGTTGCTGCCCCTGGCGCAGGCCGGCGCAGTGGCCCAGCATCATCCAGGCGTGCGGCCGCAGCACGGCCACGTGGTCGGTGATGGTCTTGGCGTTGGCCGGGCCGACGCCGATGTTGACCATGGTGATCCCGCTGCAATCCTCCCGCACCAGGTGGTAGGCGGGCATCTGCGGCAGGCGCCCGGGCGGCGTGCCCTGGCTGCCGTCGAGCATCGAGCCGTAGAAGGTGCTCGAGCCCGCCGCCAGCCCGCGCCGACGCGTGACCACGTTGCCGGGCTCGATGAAGGCGATGTATTCGCTGCTCTCGTCGGCCATGGCCTCGCGGCCCAGGCGCACGAACTCGTCGATGTAGAACTGGTAGTTGGTGAAGAGCACGAAGTTCTGGAACCACTCGGGCGCGGTGCCGGTGTAGTGGCGCAGCCGGTGCAGCGAGTAGTCCACCCGCGCCGCGGTGAAGAGCGACAGGGGCTGCGCCTCGCCCGGCCGGGCCTCGAAGGTGCCGTTGGCGATGCCGTCGTCCATCGCGCCCAGGTCGGGCAGGTCGAAGACGTCGCGCATCAGGGCGCGCCGCTCCGGGCTCAGGTCGCCCTCGATGTGCTCGTTCTCGGCGAAGGAGAAGTGGATCGGGATCGGCTGGGTGCTGGTGCCGACCTCGAGCTCGACCTCGTGGTTCTCCAGCAGCAGGCGGAATTGCTCGCGGTAGTAGCGCTCGAAGAGGTCGGGCCGCGTCAGCGTGGTCTCATAGCGGCCCGGGCCGGCCACGAAGCCGTAGCTGAGCCAGGCGTTGGCCACCGGGGTGCGGCGCGAGACGGTGTGCGTGTGCACCCGCACGAAGGGGTAGCAGGCCCGCACCCGGCCCGGCATGCTCTCGCCGGCGACGAAGCGCTGCATTGCGTCGCGCAGGTGCGTGAGGCCGCTGTCGTAGATCAGCCGCACCTGCTCGAGCGCGGCAACGGGGTCGGTGAAGCGGGCCGGGGCGATGAAGGTGGGCATGTAGGGCATTCAGCGATTGTGCAGCTTGCCGCCGATGCCCGACGCGACAGCCGGCCTACCCTGGCATGGGTTCCCGCATGGTCACGAACTCCTCCGCCACCGTTGGATGGATGCCGATGGTGCTGTCGAACACCCGCTTGGTCGCGCCCGCGCGCATCGCGACCGCGAAGCCCTGCACCACCTCGCCGGCATCGGGCCCCACCATGTGCAGGCCCACCACGCGGTCGGTGTCGCGCTCGACCACCAGCTTCATGAAGGTGCGCTCGCCGCTTTGCGAGAGCGTGTGGCGCAGGGCCTTGAACTCGCTCGAGAACACCCGGACCTTGCCGAACTTCGCGCGCGCCTCGGCCTCGGTGTAGCCGCAGGTGCCGATATTGGGGTGAGTGAAGACGGCCGTGGGCGTGAACTCGTAGTCGAGCTCGCGCGGCCCCTGGCCGAACAGGGTGTCCACCACCACCATGGCCTCGGCCAGCGCCACCGGCGTCAGCTGCTGCTTCGTCGACACGTCGCCCACGGCGTAGACCGAGGGCACCGAGCTGCGGTAGTGCGCGTCGACCACCACACCGCCGCGCTCGTCGAGCGCCACACCGGCGGCCTGCAGGCCCAGGCCTTCCGTGTTGGGCGCGCGGCCGGTGGCATAGAGGATGACGTCGGCCTCCACGCGCTGGCCGCGCGAGAGCAACGCGCACAGGCCGCTGTCCAGGCGCGTGATCATGTCGATCTCGCTGTTGAAGCGGATGTCGACGCCGGCGCGGCCCATCTCCCTGGCCAGGAACTGGCGCAGGTCCTCGTCGAAGCCGTTGAGCAGGTGCGGCCCGCGGTACAGCTGCGTGACCTGCGCGCCCAGGCCTTTGAAGATGGAGGCGAACTCGCAGGCGATGTAGCCGCCGCCCACCACCAGCAGGCGCTTGGGAAAGGGGTCGAGGTCGAACATCGCGTCCGACACCACCACGTGCTCGCGCCCCTTGAATTCAGGCACGAAGGGCATGCCGCCGGTGGCCACCAGGATGTGGCGCGCCGTGTGCTTCTTCTGGCCGACCTGAACCGTGTGGGCATCGGCCAGGCACGCCCAGCCCTGGATCAGCGTGACGCCCGCGCCTTCGAGGAGGCTGCGGTAGACGCCGTTGAGGCGCGCGATCTCCCTGGCACGATTGGCCTTGAGCCGGCTCCAGTCGAAGCGCGGCGGGCCGTCGAGCGTCCAGCCGTAGCCGGCCGCCTCCTCGAAGGACTCCGCATAGCCGGCCGCGTAGCTGTAGAGCTTCTTGGGAATGCAGCCGACGTTGACGCAGGTGCCGCCCAGCTCGGCGCATTCCGCGAGCGCCACGCGGGCGCCGCGCTGGGCCGCCATGCGTGCCGCGCGCACCCCGCCGCTGCCGCCGCCGATCACGAAAAGGTCGAAGTCGAATGTGCGCATGGAAGGCCCGCTCCTTGCGGCCGACTGTAGCCGGCCGCGGGAAGGGCTGCTGCGCGCCGCGATCCAGCGTCAGGGCCGGTCGTTCTGCTGGGCGGAATCCCTCGACATCATGCGCTGCTGCTGCTGGGCCCGCGCATCGGCGCCACGCTGCTGCATCTGCTGGATCTGCTGCTGCGCGCGCTGCTGCTGGTTCTCCTGCGCCTGGCGCACTGCGTTGTGCTGCTGCATCTGAAGCTGCTGGGCCTGTTGCTGGGCCTGCTGTTGCGCCTGCATCTGCTGCTGCCGCAGCGTCTGTTGCTGCTGCATCTGCTGCATCTGCTGCATTTGCTGGATCTGCTGCAGCTGCTGGGCCTGCGCCGCTTGCGCCGCCCGTTGCTGCATCTCCTGCTGGGCGCGCAGGGTCTGTTGTTGCTGTTGCAGCTGGAGTTGCTGCTGGGCCTGGGCCTGCGCGGCGCGTTGCTGCTGCTGGGCTTGCTGCAGCTGCTGGGCTTGCGCCGCCTGGGCTGCGCGCTGCTGCAGCTCCTGCTGCGCACGCACGCCCTGCTGCTGCTGCTGTTGCAGCTGGAGCTGCTGCTGTTGCTGGGCCTGGACGGCTCGCTGCTGGAACTGCAACTGCTGCTGAACCTGCTGGGCCTGTTGTGCCTGCTGCAGCTGCCGCGCCTGCAGCTCCTGAATCTGCCGTGGCCGCAGGTCGGGCGGCGGCAGCGCCGCGGCCGAGCGCCCGACGCCGCCGAAGTGCCGCTCGCCGCGCGGCGAGATCGGCACGGCCGTGGTGATCGGCAGCTGTGCGACGCGATCCTCGGGCACGCGCAGGAAGTCGCGGCGGGCGATCGGCCCGCGGCCGAAGATGTCGACCGGCACCAGCGAAAGCGCCCCGGGGGTGTTGCGGTTCAGGTAGTCGGCGCGCGCGAGTTGCCGCTGGTGGGCGATGGCGCGGTTGACTGCATCGATGTAGTGCTGGCTGGCACGATAACCCGGCCGCCAGGGCTCGCCGGGCGCAAGCGGAAACCAGCCCACGCCCGGACGGCCGCCGGCCACCACATTCGCATGGCCGCCGCCGCCCACGAAGCCGACCAGCGCCGGCGCATACACCGGCCGCGCGGTCGACCGCCCCGGCACCCAGCCCCAGCGCGGCCCGATGCGCGCCCAGCGGCCGTAGTGCGAAGTCGCGAAACCCCAGGGCGCCGCGTCGATCCAGGTCCAGCCCCAGGGCTGGATGTCGGCCCACTGGCCGTCGCGGTAAGGGGCCCAGTCGGCATCGACGCTGCGCGGAACCCAGACGCTGCCGTAGGTGGGGTCGTTCTGCCACTCGCCGTAGCGGTCGAGCTGCTGGTAGCCGAGCATGTCGCGCGAGACATAGCGCGCCGAGATCGACTGGTCTTCCAGCCGGTCGCGCTCCGCCACCCAGCGGTCGAAGGCGTTGTCGCCGGCGCGCACCGCCGCGCCGCTCACGGCCGCCAGCTGACGCCCCGAGACGGTGAGCTGCTGATGGGCGCCCAGCGCCACCGATTCCCCGTTCTCGCCGAAGAGCGTGACTCCGCCGGCAGCGACCGCCACGCGCGTGGTGCCGGCGGCCGGGTCGACCTCGATGCGATAGTCGCCGGCGGCGTCGACCACCATCGCGAGGTTGGCGGTGCCGATCTCCAGGCGCTGCCCGGCCGGGGCCTCGCGCACGCGCAGCTGCAGGCGGCCCTGGGTGGCGGTGAAGCGGGCGCTGTCGTCGTCGAGCTCGTTGACCACCAGCTGCGTCTGATCGTCCAGGCGCAGGGCGGTCGAATCGACGTAGAGCTCGGCGCGGGCGTTGCGGTCGGTCCAGAGGCGGTCGCCGGTGGTGATCGGCCGGTTGGGCACCGCGTCGTACCAGCTGTCGTCGCCGGCCGGCGAGAAGCTGACGGTGCCCTGCTGCTCGTTGATGCGGGCCACGCGGCCCGGCGGGTCCTGCTGCGCCCAGGCCGCGGCGCCGGCGGCGAACAGCAGCACCAGGCCCAGCAGCCAGCCGGCAGCGCGGCGGATGGCGTGTGGATGGGTGCGATGTTTCATGATCGGTCCTCGTGTCCAGACCCTGCAACGCGCCAGCGGGGGCCGGCGCTGGCATCTGCTTTGCAAAGCTTTGGAACTACTTTGGAACTATCCTGCGTACCGCGCAACCGCGTGTAAGCAAGGGACTTATCGCAGCCTCGGATGGCTGAGGAAGAAGCGCAGCATCTCGGCGCTGGCGTCCGGCCCCGCGGGGTCGGTGAAGGAGCCGTCGGCGCTGCCTCCGGCCCAGGCATGACCGGCACCGTGCAGCAGCCAATGTTCGACCGCGATGCCGCCGCGGGTATCGGCATAGGTCCAGCGGGTGAAGGCGCGACCGCCCTCGGAGCGACCGCGCATCTCGTGCGCGGGCGGATGCTCGCCCCCCGCCAGCAGCCCCGCCACCGCATCCGCCGCCACCTGCTCCCCGTTGCGCGGATGCACCGTCTCGTCGGCATCGCCGTGGAAGACGATGGTCGGGCACATCGGAAGCACCGGGCCGTTGGCCGTGGGCTTGCCGGGGCCGTTCTTCATTGCGCCCATGGCGGAGACGAGGTTATGCGCCGCGCCGCCCGGCAGACCCGAGTGCACGCCGACAGCGGCGAACAGTTCGGGATGAACGCGCCCCAGGATATCGGCCATCGAGCCGCCGGCGGACAGCCCGGCCACGTAGACGCGCACCGGATCGGCGCCGTGCTCGCGCATCACCGCCTGCGTAAGCGCGGCCAGCAGCGCGGGCTCGCCGCGCCCGGCCTGCTGGTGCTGCGGCAGGAACCAGTTCCAGCATTTGCCCGCGTTGTGCTTCTGGGTCTGCGTCGGATAGAGCACGAGGAAGCCGAGCTCGGCGGCGAGCCGGTTCATCTGCGTGCCGGTGGCGAAGTCCTCCGGGTCCTGGGTGCAGCCGTGCAGCATCAGCAGCAAGGGGCGGGGCCTGCCCGTGCCGCGCCCGGGCACGAAGAGCTTGTAGTCCACGCTGCGGTGCTGGTGCTCGAAACGGCCGTCGAGCCACTGGTCCGGCGCCACGGGCGGCAGCAAGCCGAGGCGCCGGAAGGCGCGCGGCACGGCGCGCATCCAGCGCGCCAGTCGTTCGAGCAAGGTTGTCACGTCGGGTATGCGCAAAAGGGGCCGATTGTCGGCCCTCGCCTCCGCCCCGCCGGCCTACTTGTAGAGCAGCTGCGGCAGCCACAGCCCGATCTGCGGCCAGATGTACAGCAGCAGGATCGCCAGCACCTGGATGCCCATGAAGGGCAGCATGCCGAGGAAGATCTGGTTGAGCGTCACATGCGGCGGGCTCACGCCCTTCAGGTAGAAGGCCGCCATGGCCACCGGCGGCGACAAAAAGGCCGTCTGCAGGTTCATGGCCACCAGCAGCCCGAAGAACAGCGGATCGACGCCGAAATTGTCCAGGAGCGGGATGAAGATCGGCATGAAGATCACGATGATCTCGGTCCACTCGAGCGGCCAGCCCAGGATGAAGATGATCACCTGGCTCAGCACCAGGAACTGCACCTTCGAGAGGTTCATGCTCAGCACCCACTCCTCGACCAGCTGCTGGCCGCCGAGCAGCGCGAAGGCCGCCGAAAAGATGGCCGAGCCCACGAACAGCCAGCACACCATGGCCGAGGTCTTGGCCGTGAGGAACACCGATTCCTTGAGCACGCCCAGCGTCAGCCGGCGGTAGGCAGCCGCCAGCAGAAAGCCTCCGAGGGCGCCCATGGCGGCGGCCTCCGTGGGCGTGGCCAGGCCCAGCACGATGGACCCGAGCACGGCCAGGATCATGATCATCAGCGGGAAGAACGAGGCCAGCAGCATCTTGAAGATCTCGAGCCGCGCGAAGCTCAGGAACAGATAGAACAGCGCGACGATGGCGCCGATCACCGCGAAGCAGACCCACCACCAGGTGGGCGCCGGCCGAATGGAGGCGCCATCCGCGGCTGGCGCGGCACCAGGCTCCGCGGCGGGCTCGGCGACAGCGCTGCCGGGCGGCACCTGCGCGGCGCTCTCGGCCGCTCCCGGGGGCTCCTGCACACCACCCGCGCCGGGAGGCTCGGCGAGCCCGCCTTCGCCCTCGCTCGGCGGCTCCTGCAAGCCACCTTGGTTCTCGGCCGGCGGCTCCTGCAGGCCGCCCGAGGCCGCCTCGGGCGCGCTGCGCCCGGCGCCGATCTCCTGGATGTCGTACTTCGCCGCCGCCGCCACCGTCGTCACGGCTTCGTAGCTGGTGACGGCCAGCAGCGCGAAGAGCAGGCCGGGCAGCAGCACGATGCCGAGCTGCCGCAGCAGGAAGCCGGTGGGCACCTCGGCATTGCGGCGGCCCTTGAGCGCACCGACCAGGCCGGCGAGCGCATGGCGATCGGAATCGGCGGTGAGCCGCTGCGTCAACGGCGGCAGCGCCACCGCGCGGTCGGCGGCCGACAGCGGCGGCGCCCAGGCCGGCTTGAGCTTGGCCACCAGGATCACGTAGACCACGTAGAGCGAGGCCAGCATCAACCCCGGAAAGAAAGCGCCCGCGTAAAGCTGCACCACCGACACGCCGGCGGTCGCGCCATAGACGATCAGCAGCACCGAGGGCGGGATCAGGATGCCGAGGCAGCCGCCCGCCGTGATCGAGCCCGCGGCCAAGGGGATGCTGTAGCCCGCGCGCAGCATGGCCGGCAGCGCCAGCAGGCCCATCAGCGTCACGACTGCGCCGACGATGCCGGTGGCGGTGGCGAAGATGGTGCAGGTCACCAGCGTGGCCACCGCCAGCGCGCCGGGGAGCCGCGCCAGCGCGAGGTGCAAGCTCCTGAACAGCGTCTCGATCAGGTTGGCCCGCTCCACCAGGTAGCCCATGAAGACGAACAGCGGCACCGCGATGAGCACGTCGTTCGCCATCGTCTTGTAGGCCGCCTGGACCATCAGGTCGAGCGTGTGCGTGGTGTTCCGGTCGTAGGCGAACCAGGTGAAGATCATGCCCATGCCCATCAGCGTGAAGGCCGTGGGAAAGCCCAGCATGATCGCGACCACGACCAGCGACAGCATCAGCAGGCCGAGGTGGCCGTTGGTGATGGTCTCCACGCGCAGCAGCATGATCCCCGCCGCGGCAACGATCAGCACCATGAAGGACAGGCCGAACCAGAGCTCGCGGCGGATCATGGCTTCGCCTCCTTCGAGACGACCACTTCGTCCAGGGCGCGGATGTCGGCATCGTCGACGTGCACCATCTCCTTGAGCTTCTCGACGTCCACTTCCTCGACGTCCTGCTCGCGCGAGGGCCACTCGCCGTCGCGGATGCATTGCACGCAGCGCACGATCTCGACGATGCCCTGCAGCAGCAGGGTGAGGCCGGCGAGCGGGATCACGTACTTGAAGGGATAAAGCGGGATCGGATCGGCGGAGAAGGTCTGCTCGCGGATCGACAGCGACTCGCCGGCGTAGACCCAGCCGGCCCAGGTCAGCGCGACGATGCCCGGCAGGAAGAAGAGGATGTAGAGCGTCAAGTCGATGATCGCCTGCGTGCGCGGCCGGAAGAAGCCGTAGAGCACGTCACCGCGCACATGGCCGTTCTTGGCGAGCGTGTAGGCGCCGGCGGTCATGAACAGCGTGCCGTACAGCATGATCTGCAGATCGAGCACCCAGGCGTGCGGCCGGTTGAGCGCGTAGCGGCAGAACACCTCCCAGCTGATCAGCACGGTGAGCAGCACCGCGCACCAGGCGAAGGTCTTGCCGATCCAGGTCGAGAAGCGATCGACCCCCAACAGAATGGATTGCATGAAGATTCCTGCAGAGCCTCGAAAAAAGAGGGGCACCCCTGGTGCCCCTCGCTGGTGGAACCTGGATCTCAGGACTTCTTGGTCTGGCGGCCGAAGTAATGGTTGTAGGCCATCTTGAAGTCGACGGTGTAGTCGTTGTACCACTGGCCCGCGCGCTCCGCGAAGGACTTCTGCGAATCGAGCACCTTCTTGAACATCGGGTTCTCGGTCGCCTTCTTGGCCACCGTCTTGTCCCAC
This sequence comes from Variovorax sp. Soil_C_12, assembly GCF_057657375.1. Taxonomy (NCBI): domain Bacteria; kingdom Pseudomonadati; phylum Pseudomonadota; class Betaproteobacteria; order Burkholderiales; family Comamonadaceae; genus Variovorax; species Variovorax sp. Soil_C_12. Next base: position 420,758 of record NZ_JBDGIO010000004.1, read on the forward strand.
GAGGCCAGCTGCGCGCGCAGGATCGCGTCGGGCGTCTTGTAGAACTTGACGCCGGCCTTCTTGAGCTCGATGTAGTCCGCCGAATTGCGCTCGATCGCCTTCCAGCTCATGTCGGCGCTGGCCGCCTGCACGCCGTATTCGATGATCGCCTTCAGTTCGGGCGGCAGCGCATTGAGCTTGGCCCGGTTGAACAGGATCTCGAACTGCTCGCCCGACTGGTGGAAGCTCTGCAGCATGCAGTTCTTGGCGACGTCGGGGAAGCCGAGCACACGGTCGCTGGAGGCGTTGTTGAACTCGGCCGCGTCGATCAGCCCGCGGTCCAATGCCGGCACGATCTCCCCGCCCGGCAGCGGATTGACGGCCGTGCCCATGTCGGTGAAGACATCCACCGCCAGGCCCACGGTGCGGAACTTCAGGCCCTTCATGTCCTCGGCCTTGGCGACCGGCTTCTTGAACCAGCCCAGCGGCTGGGTCGGCATCGGGCCGTAAAGATAGGAAGCGACGTCGAGGTTGAGGCCCTTGTAGATCTCGTCCAGAAGCGCCTTGCCGCCGCCGTAGTTGTGCCAGGCGAGCACCATGTTGGCGTCCATCCCGTAGCCCGGGCCCGAGCCCCACAGCGCGAGGGCCGAGTTCTTGCCGTACCAGTAAGCCACCACGCCGTGGCCGCCATCGAGCGTGCCCTTGGCCACGGCATCCAGCAGCTGGAAGGCCGGCACCACGGAGCCGGCCGGCAGCACCTCGATCTTGAGACGGCCGCCCGCCATGTCATTGACCTTCTTGGCGAAGTCCTGTGCGTATTCGTGGAAGATATCCTTCGCTGGCCAGGTGCTCTGGAAGCGGAACGACGTGGTCTGCGCCATGCTGATCATGGGCGCGGACATGGCGCCGGCCGCCACGGCGGCGCCCTTGAGCAGGCTGCGGCGGCGGTTCGGTTTGGTGTCTGTCATTGCGTGTGACTCCGTAGGTGGACTGGAAAAACCCCAGACTTCCATCTTTGGACATGTGAACAAGCGTGACAAAGAGGGTTTTCACGAACTGGTGAAAAATCATCGATCGGGCCGGGCGCACCCCTACGCACTAACCCTGAAACCCTAGCGACTTGAAGGAAAGAAGCCTTATGACTCAAGCAGTCCAGATCCCGGCGGGCGCGGGCAACGCACCGGCCGGTGAACAGCAGGCCGTCCGGCCCGCCGAGGGCTATGCCGGCGACGTGCTGCCCGAGCTGGCCCATGCCTGGATGACGAACGGCGAGGCCGTCGTGGTCGACGTGCGCAGCGACGCCGAGCGCGAGTGGGTGGGCTATGTGCCCGGCGCCATCGGCCTGGCCTGGAAGCAATGGCCTGGCATGGCCTTCAACCCCGGCTTCGACACCGGCCTGCGCACCGCCGTGCCGGCCGGCAAGAAGGCGCTGATGCTGTGCCGCAGCGGCGTGCGCTCGATCGCGGCCGCCCGGCGCGCCACCGAGCTGGGCTTCGAGGCCTACAACATCCTCGAGGGCTTCGAGGGCGATGCCGACGCGGAAGGCCACCGCGGCCGCAAGGGCGGCTGGCGCTTGCGCGGGCTGCCGTGGAAGCAGAACTAGCGGCTCAGGCTGCGGCGGCAGCGTGAACCCTGGGATCCGATCCTTCGAGGCTACTTCTGGGGCGGAATCCTGAGCTTCTGCCCCGGATAGATCTTGTCCGGATGCGTCAGCATCGGCTTGTTGGCCTCGAAGATCGCGTTGTACTTGTTGGCGTCGCCGTAGTACTTTTTCGAAATGGCCGAGAGCGTGTCGCCCTTCACCACGTCGTGGAACTGCGCCGGATCGGCCGCGGGCGCGACCAGCTGGTTGTCGACCTTGGTCACGTTGGACACGTTGCCGGCCGCGAGCGAGGCCTTCTCGCTGGCTTCCTGCGAGGGCGCGTTGCCCTTGAGCGTTACCAGCCCCTCGGCAGCGACGTAGCTCACTTCGAGGCCGGTCAGGCCGAGGTTCTGGGTCTCGATGTAGGTCTTGATGGCGTCACCCGCCACCTTGTTGGCATCGGGCTCTGCGGCCTGCGCGGAAGAGCCTCCGAACAGTTTTTCGCCCGCTTCCTTGATGAAACTCAGCAATCCCATGGGGTTCTCCTTGTGCCGGTTGAGGGAAGGCCACTGTAATGGCAGGACGTGACGGCCACGCGTAGGCCGCGGTCGCGATTGCAACCATCCGGGAAGACAAATCGCAATAATCCCGCGCATGGCATTCCTCGCGATCGACATCGGCAACACCCGGCTCAAGTGGTCGCTCTACGATGCGGCCCGGCCGGGCGCATCGCTGCTGGCCCACGGCGCCGAGTTCCTGGACCACATCGAACGGCTGGCCGACGGGCCCTGGGCCGACCTGCCCGCCCCCGCCTCGATGCTGGGCTGCGTGGTGGCCGGCGATGCCGTTCGACGACGGGCGGAAGAACAACTGACCGAGCGCTTCGACTGCGCCGCGCGCTGGGTGGTGTCCAGCGTCGCCGAGGCCGGAATCGTCAACGGCTACGACCACCCCACGCGGCTGGGCGCCGACCGCTGGGTCGCGATGATCGGCGCTCGCCACCGCATGCTCGCCGAGGGCCCGGCGCGGCCGATGGTGGTGGTGATGATCGGCACCGCGGTCACGGTGGAGGCGGTGGACGTGCATGGCAAGTTCCTGGGCGGCCTGATCCTGCCCGGCCACGGCATCATGCTGCGCGCGCTCGAGTCGGGCACGGCGGGCCTGCATGTGCCGACCGGCGATGTGCGCGAATTCCCCACCAACACCAGCGATGCGCTGACCAGCGGCGGCACCTATGCGATCGCCGGCGCGATCGAGCGCATGGTCCAGCATGTGCGCGCCCATGGCGGCGCCGAGCCGGCCTGCTACATGACAGGCGGCGCGGCGTGGAAGATGGCGCCGAGCATGAACGGGAACTTCGAGCAGGTGGACAGCCTGATCATGGATGGGTTGCTGGTGATCGCGCAGGAGCGTTTGCTGGCGTCTTGAGCAATACAAGGAGTCCAGAGTGCCACGTGCCTTCGCCGCTGCCCTGCTCTCTTGCGTGCTCGCCCTCGGCGCCTGCACCGCCCCGGCTCCTTTGCGCACCGCTGCCGCCCCGCCCGCCCGCCCAGCGGCCTGGGGCCCGCCCGAGGCGCTGGTCGCGCCCTCCTCCTTCTCCGGCGTCCACGGCCTCGCCGTCGACCGCCAGGGCCGGCTGCTCGCCGGCACGGTGGTCGGCAACCAGCTGTGGCAAGTCGACCGCAGCACCGGCGCCGCGCGGGTGCTGATCGATGCGCCCGACGGCCAGTCCGACGACATCGCGATCGGCCCCAGGGGCGAACTGGCCTGGACCAACTACCTGATGGGCCAGGTGCGCCTGCGCGAGAACGACAGCGCGCCCATGCGCGTGCTCGCCAAGGACCTGCCCGGCATCAACTCGCTCGACTTCGACCGCCGCAACGGCAAGCTCTACGCCTCGCAGGTCTTCCTCGGCGACGCGCTGTGGGAGATCGACGTGGCCGGCCAGAAGCCGCCGCGCCTGATCAAGAAGGACATGGGCGGCTTCAACGGCTTCGAGGTCGGGCCGGACGGCCTGCTCTACGGCCCGCTGTGGTTCAAGGGCCAGGTGGTGAAGATCGACCCGGCGGACGGCCGGCTCACGGTGATCGCCGAGGGCTTCCAGATCCCGGCCGCGGCCAACCTGGACGGCAAGGGCAACCTGTGGGTGATCGACACCCGCAGCGGCGAGCTGGTGCGCGTCGAGCTGGCCAGCGGCCGCAAGACCATCGCCAAGCAGTTCAAGCCCTCCATCGACAACCTCGCGATCGCGCCCGAGGGGACGATCTACGTCTCGAACATGGCCGACAACTCGGTCGAGGCCTTCGAGCCGGAGACCGGCACCTCGCGCCTGCTGACCGGTGGCAAGCTCGCCGTGCCGGCCGGCCTCAAGATCGACGGCGACACGCTTTTCGTGGCCGACATCTTCGGCTTCCGCCAGGTCGACGCGCAGACCGGCGAGGTGCGCGACATCTTCCGCATGCAGCGCGACCCGGAGCTCGACTACCCCTTCGGCGTGGGCCTGTCGGCATCGACGATTGCGCTGTCCTCCTGGTTCACCGGCTCGGTGCAGCTGGTGGATCGCAAGAGCTTCAAGACCACCGCGGTGCTGCACGGCCTGAAGGCCCCGGTGGATGCGATCCCGATGCCCGACGGCAGCCTGGTCTACGCCGAGATCGCCACCGGCAGCGTGACGCGCGCGAGCGGCCCGAAGTTCGAGAACCGCCAGCTGATCGCCAGCGGCCTGGGCGGGCCGGTGCAGATGGTGCTCGGCCGCGACGGCGCGCTGTACCTCACCGAGGCCGCGGGCAAGCTCACGCGCATCCCGCTGGATGCCAGCGCGCCGCTGCGCGTCGTCGCCGACGGGTTGGCGCTGCCCGAAGGCCTGGCCCAGACGCCCTGGGGCAGCTTCATCGTCGCGGAGAGCGCGGCGCGGCGGCTGGTCGAGATCGATCTTGCGAACGGCACGCGCCGCACCGTGGCCGAGAACCTGCCGATCGGCCTGCCCGGCGGCCCGGGAATGCCGCCGCCCTATGTGCCGACCGGCGTGGCGGTGGGCGCCGACGGCACCATCTACCTCTCGGCCGACCGCAACAACGGGCTGTACAGGATCCGGCCGCAGCGCTGACCGCTGGCCCGAAAAAGCGGAACAAAGTCACACCTGCACCCGCCTTTGAGTAACAAGCGCTTAATTTACTTGCGGCAACGTATGTAACAGACTCGTGACGCCTCCGGGCATCACGCCGGCCCCGTCCAGGCGGCCGGTCTTTTTCTCCACTCGTCGGAAAGGAAAGAAGTCATGGACCCTCTCGTCGGTCAAGTGCTGAATCCCACCTACGCCATCGGCACCGTCTTGCTGTCGTACGTGATCTCCTTCTTCGGCTCGCTGCTCGCGCTGCTGTGCACGCGCAAGATGGTGCGCAGCGACGGCAGCGTGGACTTCGCGATGCTCGCCGGCGGCGCGGTGGCGCTGGGCGGCATCGGCATCTGGTCGATGCACTTCATCGGCATGGTGGCCTATCGCCTGCCGGTGCCCGTCGCCTACAACCTGCCGCTGACGGTGGTGTCGCTGGTGGCGGCGATCGTCATTTCCGGCCTGGCGCTCTACCTCGCGGGCGGCAAGCGCTTCAACAGCAAGGGCTGGGTCATGGGCAGCCTGCTCGCCGGGCTGGGCGTTTGCGTGATGCACTACATGGGCATGTACGCGATGAGCCTGCGCGCGACGATGAGCCTGGACTGGGGCATCGTGGCCGGTTCGGTGGCCATCGCGATCATCGCGGCGGCCTCCGCGCTGTGGCTGGCCTTCAACCTGACCGAGCTGACGCACCAGGTGGTCGCCGCCGCCGTGATGGGCGTGGCGGTCTGTTCGATGCACTACGTGGGCATGACGGCGGCCACCATGGTCTGCACCGCGCCCACGCCGCCCGGCAGCCTGAGCTTCGGCGGCAGCAACCTCGGCCTGGGCGTTTTCGGCACGGCCGGCGCGGTGCTGATCTTCATCCTCTGGGTGGTGACCGGGCGCGCGCTGGACGAGCCCAAGGTCGTCACGCCCCGCCACGTAGCCACTTGGCGCAAGCGGCGCGCCGCAGGGCACGCCTAGAGTCGGGCATGCAGTACACGCATGAGCACCTCGAGATCCAGAAGACGCTGCGGCGCTTCATCGACGAGGAGATCAATCCGCACGTCGACGAATGGGAGGCGGCGGAAAGCTTCCCCGCGCACGAGGTGTTCGGAAAGCTCGGCGCGCTCGGCCTGCTGGGGCTCAACAAGCCCGAGGACTACGGCGGCGCCGGCCTCGACTACTCCTACGCGATGGCGATGGCCGAGGCCCTGGGCCATGTGCGCTGCGGCGGCGTGCCGATGGCCATCGGCGTGCAGACCGACATGTGTACGCCGGCGCTGGCGCGCTTCGGCAGCGACGCGCTCCGGCGCGAGTTCCTGGCCCCGGCGATCGCGGGCCAGACCGTGGGCTGCATCGGCGTCAGCGAGCCCGGCGCCGGCAGCGACGTGGCAGGCCTCAAGAGCCGCGCGCGCAAGGACGGCGACGACTACCTCATCAGCGGCCAGAAGATGTGGATCACCAACAGCCTGCAGGCCGACTGGATGTGCATGCTGGTGAACACCGGCGACGGACCGAGCGCAGCGGGCGAGAGTCCTCATCGCAACAAGTCGCTGGTCATCGTGCCGATGGACAGCCCCGGCATCGAACGCGCGAAGAAGATCCGCAAGATCGGTATGCATTCGAGCGACACCGGCCTGATCTACTTCGACGAGGTGCGCGTGCCGCAGCGCTATCGCATCGGCGAGGAGGGCCAGGGCTTCGTCTACCAGATGCAGCAGTTCCAGGAGGAGCGCCTGTGGTGCGCCGCCAGCTCACTCGAGCCGATGGAGGACTGCATCCGCGAGACCATCGCATGGGCGCAGGAGCGCCGTCTCTTCGGCGGCACCCTGGCCGACCAGCAGTGGGTGCAGTTCAAGCTGGCCGAGCTGCAGACCGAGGTCGAGGCGCTGCGCGCGCTGACCTACCGCGCCTGCGACCTGCATGTGCAGGGCGAAGACGTGACCGCGCTGGCCTCGATGGCCAAGCTCAAGTGCGGCCGCCTCACGCGCGAGGTGGCCGACACCTGCCTTCAGTTCTGGGGCGGCATGGGCTTCACCTGGGAGAACCGGGTGTCGCGGCTGTACCGGGATGGGCGGCTGGGGTCGATCGGCGGCGGGGCGGATGAGGTGATGCTGGGGATCCTGGCGAAGACGATGGGGATCGCGAAGCGGCCGCCCGTTTGACTCCCTCTCCCTTTGGGAGACCTCGCCCCCCGCTACGTGGAAGTCCGTACAGCACTGGTCAGCCAGCAGTCAGCCGGCGCGAACGACCCTCGAAGGCTCCAAAACGAGGGTAGAGACAATGCGTATCAAGAGTCAGGCCGACTTCTATTCGGGAGTCATGTTCACGGCGGTGGGCGGCGCGTTCGCCATCGGCTCCACCAGTTACAACATCGGAGACGGCGCCCGCATGGGTCCCGGCTATTTCCCGCTCATGCTGGGAATCCTGCTGGCGATCCTCGGGGCCGCCATCATGTTCGAGGCGCTCGTGGTCGAAACCGTCGACGGCGAGAAGATCGGCAAGTGGGCCTGGAAGCCGCTCGCCTACGTGCTCGGCGCCAACCTCGCCTTCGGCGTGCTGCTCGGCGGTCTGCCTTCCATCGGGCTGCCGGCCATGGGCATGATCCTCGCGATCTATGCGCTGACCATCATCTCCAGCATGGCCGGCGCGCATTTCAAGCTGCGCGACGTGCTGGTCCTCGCGACCATCCTGGCGGCCGGCAGCTATGTGGCCTTCATCTGGGCGCTCAAGCTTCAGATCCAGGTCTGGCCCACCTTCATTTCGGGCTGAGGACGAGAACGCCATGGACCTGATCCACAACCTGGCGACCGGCTTCGGCGTCGCCTTCACCTTCACCAACCTGCTCTATTGCCTGGTCGGCTGCATCCTGGGCACGCTGATCGGCGTGCTGCCGGGCATCGGCCCGGTCGCCACCATCGCCATGCTGCTGCCGGCCACCTACGCGCTGCCGCCGGTGTCGGCGCTGATCATGCTGGCGGGCATCTACTACGGGGCCCAGTACGGCGGCTCCACCACCGCCATCCTGGTCAACCTGCCGGGCGAATCGTCCTCGGTGGTGACTTGTATCGACGGCTACCAGATGGCAAGGCAGGGACGCGCCGGCCCCGCCCTCGCGGCCGCCGGCCTGGGCTCCTTCTTCGCCGGCTGCGTGGGCACGCTGATCCTGGCCGCCTTCGCGCCGCCGCTGACCGAGCTGGCCTTCAAGTTCGGCCCGGCCGAGTACTTCTCGCTGATGATCCTGGGCCTGATCGGCGCGGTGGTGCTGGCTTCCGGCTCGCTGCTCAAGGCGGTGGCGATGATCGTGCTGGGCCTGCTGCTGGGCATCGTCGGCACCGACGTGAACTCGGGCGTGGCGCGCTTCAGCTTCGACATCCCGGAGCTGACCGACGGCATCGGCTTCGTGGTGATCGCCATGGGCGTGTTCGGCTACGGCGAGATCATCGGCAACCTCTCGCAGCCCGATGACGAGCGAGAAGTGTTCACCAACAAGGTCAAGGGCCTGTGGCCGACGAAGGAGGACTTCAAGAACATGGCGCCCGCGGTTCTGCGCGGCACCACGCTGGGCTCGGCGCTGGGCATCCTGCCCGGCGGCGGCGCGCTGCTGGCGGCCTTCGCGGCCTATGCGCTGGAGAAGAAGATCAAGATGCGCCCCGGCGAGATCGCCTTCGGCAAGGGCAATATCCGCGGCGTGGCCTCGCCCGAGTCGGCCAACAACGCCGGCGCGCAGACCTCCTTCATCCCGCTGCTGACGCTGGGCATCCCGCCCAACGCCGTGATGGCGCTGATGGTCGGCGCGATGACCATCCACAACATCCAGCCGGGCCCGCAGGTGATGACCAGCAACCCGGAACTGTTCTGGGGCCTGATCGCCTCCATGTGGATCGGCAACGCGATGCTGATCATCCTGAACCTGCCGCTGATCGGCATGTGGATCAAGCTGCTGACGGTGCCCTACAAGTTCCTGTTCCCGGCCATCGTGCTGTTCTGCGCGATCGGCGTGTACTCGACCAACAACAACACCTTCGACGTCTGGATGGTCGCGATCTTCGGCTTCATCGGCTACCTCTTCCTCAAGCTGCGCACCGAGCCGGCGCCGCTGCTGCTGGGCTTCATCCTGGGGCCGATGATGGAAGAGAACCTGCGCCGCGCGCTGCTGCTGTCGCGCGGGACCTGGAGCGTGTTCGTCACGCGGCCGCTGTCGGCCGGCCTGCTGGTCGCGGCGGCGCTGCTGCTGGGGATCGTGCTGCTGCCTTCGATCAAGGCGAAGCGCGAGGAGGCGTTCGTCGAAGACTGAGCGCATGCACGCATGCTTCCGACAAGCCGCCTATCCAGCGAAGGTCGTTGGGTTGGCTTCGCGCACATCGCTTCATGCTTCATCATGGTTGCTCCAGCCCTAGGAGGCGCCGGGCCAGCGCATGGGTTCGTGAACCCGGGTCAGCCAACTCGTGCAGCACGTCCATGTGGTTGCGCGCGGGCACGCGTTCCGCCGCAGTGACGCGCGGCCCCCAGGCACGTCCGATCAGCTCAACCTGGCGAAGGAACTCCTCGCTTTCATCGCCGCCGACCACTGTAACGAGCGAGCCTTGCAAAGGCGCGGGCATGCCCGCGGGGCTGAGCCGCAGCGCCGTCGCAGCAGTCAGGCCGATGTCGGCGGCCAGGAAGGGCGCGTGCCGCAGCGGTTCGAGCTCGTACAGGCCGGAAATCGACAGCGCCGATTTGACGAGGTCCGCAGGCAAATCCGGCGCTACCGCCCTCCAGTCGCAGGCCAGCAGCATCGTCGCGAGGTGCCCGCCCGCGGAATGGCCGGCCACCACGATGCGCTCGGGGTCGCCGCCATGCGCGCGCGCATGGCGATGGACCCAGGCCAGGGCCTGCACCAGCTGCAGCACGATGCGCTCGATCGTCACCGCCGGGCACAGCGCGTAGTTGGCCAGCACGACCATCGCCCCCGCGTTGGCAAAGGGCGGCGCCACGAAGCTCTGGTCGCGCTTGTCGAGCGCGCGCCAGTAGCCGCCGTGGATATAGACCAGCACCGGGGCGCCAGACCGCCTTGCAGGCAGCACGTCGAGGCGCTCGCTGGGGTCCTCGCCGTACGCGAGATCGAGCACCCAGCCCGGCCGCTCGTAGGCCCGGGCCGAGGCCTCGGCCCAGTGCGCAAGGATCTCCGGATGCTCGGGAATGCGCGCGCGGTTGTTGTACTGCGCGTCGTACCAGGCGGGCGGCGGCGTGGCTTCGGTCATCTTCAGGCGCAACTCCGGCCGAACTTCGGCCGCGTTCAGCGTCGCTTCGCGGCGGCCGCCGCCGGGACCCGCGCGCCGTTGGGCTTCGGCCTGCCGCGCGGCGCGGGCTTCTGCTCCGATTCGCGCAGCGCCGCGTCGATCAGCGCGTCGGCCATCCACAGCGCAGTGCGCTCCACTTCGCGATCGCGCAGGCCCCAGATGTCCTTGAGGATCACGTAGGGCTCGATGCCGTAGACCACCGAGAGGGCATGGTGCAGGCGCTTGCGCACATCCGGCCGCAGCTGTGGCACCAGCGGCTCGATGGCATGCTCGAGGATGCGCACACGGTGCCCACGCCGGTACGGCTCCTCCTCCAGCAGCCCGGCGCGCTCCAGCCCCCACTGCTCCAGCGACAGCTGCGCCGCGGCGCGCAGCTGCGCCTCGAACTCCTTGAAGCGCGGGAAGGTCTGCAGGAACAGTTCGTGCACCCGCTCGCGGCCGCTGGGGTTGTCGGAAGCGAGCTTGCGCACCGGCCCCAGCGAGCTGTCGATGACGGCGGTGACCAGCGCGCTGCGGCTCGGGAAATAGCGGTACGCGGTCGCGCGAGAGACCTTCGAGCGCGCCGCGGCCTCCGCCACCGACGGGATGTGGCCGCTCTGCCGGATGATCTCCATGGCGGTGTCGAGCAACAGCTTGAAGGTGGCGGCCTTGACGCCGCGCTCGGGCGGCACCGGCGGTTCGCTCAGCTTGTGCTTCAGTCGCGCCATGGGGTTATTACGGAGTGCCGAAGGGCCGGGCTTGCTTGTGAAGGTCCGAGGTCGGCACGTATGATGCACCGATCCCGATTTGAGACGCAAGTCTCAAAAACGACAGTTCCCTGATCTCGCGGCAGCCGGCACGAGCGGCATGACCACGAGACGAGCCGGAGACAAAGGCGATGCGCTTGGCCAGCTGGAGTTGGGGTGGACGCGAGCACGTGGGCACGATCTCTGCCGACGGGCGCGAAGCCACGCCGCTCGCGCTGCGCGACGCCTCGCTCGGCGCCCTGCCCTTGATCCAGGCGCTGGCGCGCGGCGAAGCCCTGCCCTCGCCCGCCGGCGCGCGGCTGCCGGTCGAAGTCCTCACGCTGCGCGCGCCGTTGCCGCGCCCGCTGCGCAGCCTGTTCTGCATCGGCCGCAACTACCACGCGCACGCCAGCGAGCTGGCCGGCACCGTGTTCCGCGAGACCATGCCGCAGAGCGACCCGTGGCCCATCGTCTTCGGCAAGCTGGGCGACTGCGTGATCGGCCCGCGCGACGTGGTGCGCCTGCCCTCGCCCGCCACCTCGGTACAGATCGATTACGAGTCGGAACTGGCCGTGGTCATCGGCCGCGGCGGGCGCGACATCCCGTGCTCGCGCGCCATGGACCACGTGTTCGGCTACACCGTGGTCAACGACGTGACCGCGCGCGACGTGCAGATGCGCCACCAGCAATGGGAGCTGGGCAAGAGCTTCGACACCTTCTGCCCGATGGGGCCGTGGATCGTCACGGCCGACGAGCTCGACGGCCGCGCCACCCGCGTGCGCGGCTGGGTCAACGGCGCGCTGCGCCAGGACGGCCAGACGAAGGACATGATCTTCGACATCCCCACGCTGATCGAGACCTGCTCGCGCGGCATCACGCTCTACCCCGGCGACGTGATCGCCACCGGCACGCCGGCCGGCGTGGGCATGGGGCAGACGCCGCCGCAGTGGCTGAAGTCCGGCGACGTGGTGCGCATCGAGGTCGATGGCGTTGGCGTCATCGAGAACCCCTTCGAGTAGGCCGATCCGACGATGTCATTCCAACTGATCGACCGTGTCGCGGTGGAAGAAGAAGGCGATGGCCCGGCCGTGGTCTGCGTGCATGGCTTGGGCGGCAGCTCCAACAGCTTCACGCCGCTGATGCCGGCGCTGGCGCGGCACCGCGTGGTGCGCGTGGACCTGCCCGGCAGCGGCCGTTCGCAGCGGGCCGAGGGCGAGCTCTCGATCGAGCGCTACGTCGAGGCGCTGCTGCGGGTCTGCGATCGCCTGGGCATCGCGCGCGCCCACTGGGTGGGGCATTCGATGGGCACCATCGTCTGCCAGCACATCGCCGCAGCCCATCCGAAGCTGGCGGCCAGCGTGGCGCTCTTCGGCCCGCTGATCGCCCCGCCGGAGGCCGCGCGCACGGCGATGAAGGCACGCGCCGCCAAGGCCCGCGAAGGCGCGGCCGGCATGCACGAGATCACGCAAGGGCTGCTCCAGGCCGCGATCTCCGCCGACACGCGCCGGCGCCTGCCGCTCGCCGTGGCCTTCGTGCGCGAGAGCCTGATGCGGCAGGACGGCGAGGCCTACGCGCGCAGCTGCGAGGCGCTGGCCGGCGCGCAGGGCGCGGCGGTGGATCGCATCGAGGCGCCGGTACTGCTGGTCACCGGCGACGAGGACGGCGTGGCACCCCCGCAGTCGGTGCGCGCCATGGCCGACCGCCTGCACAACGCGGCCAGCAAGCGCGTGGTGGTGCTGTCGCGCTGCGGCCACTGGACGCCGGTCGAGCGGCCCGAGGAATGCCAGCGCGAGCTGAGCGACTTCCTGGCCGCTCACGCAAGGAGCTGAACCGATGGCCGATGTGATGTTCACCAACGTCCGCATCTTCGACGGCGGCGGCGAAGCGCCCTTCACCGGCGACGTGCTGGTGCAGGGCAACCGCATCGCGCGCGTCGTCAAGACCGGCTACGGCCAGCACGCGGCGCCGGTGATGGGCGCGCAGCTGATCGACGGCGCCGGCGCCTTCCTGATGCCCGGCATGGTGGAGGCGCACACGCACTTCTCGTGGAACGACCAGCCCAGCCTGGACGCCATCCAGCGCATGCCGCCGGAGGAGCACATCCTGTGGTGCGCCGAGGTCGCGAAGCGCTATTTGGACATGGGCTGGACCAGCTGCGTCGGCGCCGCGGCGGCCAAGCCGCGGCTGGACGTGGTGATCCGCAACGCGATCAACGACGGCACCATCGTCGGCCCGCGCTACCTCGCGGCCAGCCAGGAGATCACCGTGCCCGGCGGCCTGGGCGACACCACGCAGCCGCACCTGCCGCAGCCCGAGTTCGCCTTCGGCGCGGTGGTGAGCGGCGCCGAGGAGATGCGCCGCTGCGTGCGCATGTTCGCCAAGTACGGCGTCGATTCGCTGAAGATCAACCTCTCGGGTGAGTCGATCACCGGCATGCCCAGCGAGATGAGCCAGTTCACCGAGGAAGAGGTCACGGTGTGCGTGCAGGAGGCCAAGGCCTGGGGCAAGCGGGTGGCGGCGCATGCGCGCTCGACCTGGTCGATCAAGCAGTGCGTGAAGCAGGGCATCGAGGTGATCTACCACGCCAGCTTCACGGACGAAGAGGCGCTGGACCTGCTCGAGGAGCACAAGTTCGAGCACTTCATCGCGCCGGGCCTGGCCTGGCTCATCAACACCTGCCACCACGCGAGCGAATGGGGGCTGACGCCGGAGGTGACGCGGCGCATGGGCTACCACCGCGAGCTCGAAGCCGCGGTCGAGAGCATGCGGGCGATGCGCAAGCGGGGCATTCGCATCCTGCCGGGTGGCGACTACGGCTTTGCGTGGACGCCGCATGGGACCAATGCGAAGGACCTGGAGTACTTCGTCAAATACGTGGGCATGAGCACGATGGAGGCGCTGCTGTCGGCCACGGCGTGGGGCGGGCCGATGATGCGCATGGGCAAGGTGCTGGGCTACGTGCGCGAAGGGTACCTGGCCGACCTGCTGCTGGTCGATGGCGATCCGCTGGCGGACATCACGGTGCTGCAGGACAAGGCGCGGATCCTGGCGGTGATGAAGGATGGGGAGTTCCACCGTGCGCCGCCCGTGCGGCGGTCGCACATGACACGCTGGGCCGCCTAGGAGAAGTTCATGAGCGACGTCGTCTTCACCAACGTCCGGATCCTCGACGGCACCGGCCAGAACCCCTACACCGGCAGCGTGCTGGTGCGCGGCAACCGCATCCGCCAGGTGGGCCGCAGCACGGCGCCGATCGCACCCGGCGGCGCGATGGTGGTCGACGGCGCCGGCGCCACGCTGATGCCGGGGATGTGCGAGGCCCACACGCACTTCTCCTGGAACGACGCGGCCACGCTCTCGGCGATCCAGCGCATGCCGCTGGAGGAGCACGTGCTCTGGTGCGCCAAGGTCGCCAGGCGCTACCTCGAAGCCGGCTTCACCTCCTGCGTCGGCGCCGCCTGCGCCAAGCCGCGGCTGGACGTGGTGATCCGCAACGCCATCAACGCCGGCCAGATCCCCGGCCCGCGCTACCTGGCCGCGAGCCAGGAGATCACCGTCCCCGGCGGCCTGGGCGACGAGACCCTGCCGCACCTGCCCTTCCCCGAGTTCAGCTTCGGCGTCAACGTGAACTGCGCGGACGAGATGCGCAAGGTCGTGCGCATGTTCCTCAAGTACGGCGTCGACTCCATCAAGCTCAACCTCTCGGGCGACAACTTCACGCCCGACTCGCCGGCCGACACCACCTGGATGAGCGACGCCGAAGTGGCCGCCGCGATGGAGGAGGTCCGCGTGCGCGGCAAGCGCGGCACCGCGCACGCCCGCTCGGCGGCCTCGGTCAAGCAGGCGCTGCGCCACGGCATCGAGGTGATCTACCACGCCAGCTTCACCGACGAGGAAACGCTGGACATGCTGGAGGCCGCCAAGGACCGCGTCTTCGTCGCTCCGGGCATCGCCATCCTCTACGCCATGCTGCACGAGGCTGAGCCCTACGGCATCACGCACGAGAAGGCGGTGGCGATGGGCTACCAGATCGAGTGGGACGCCGCCCTCGAATCGCTCAAGGCCATGCACCGCCGCGGCGTGCGCGTGCTGCCCGGCGGCGACTACGGCTTTGCCTTCACCCCGCATTGCCAGAACGCGCGCGACCTGGAGTTCTTCGTGCGCTACCTGGGCTTTACGCCGATGGAGGCGATCCGCTGTGCCACGCTCTACGGCGGCCAGATCATGAAGCGCGGCGACGAGTTGGGCACCATCCAGGACGGCTACCTGGCCGACCTGCTGCTGGTGGACGGCGATCCGCTGGCCAACCTCGCGATCCTGCGCGACCCGAAGCGCATCCTCGCGGTGATGAAGGACGGCGAGTTCGCCAAGGCGCCGGAGATCGCGTCGCAGCGGGCGTGGGAGCGGGCCGCATGAGGCGCCGGGCCGCTCCCAAGGCGAATAGCACCGCAGCCGAAGGCGAAGGTACTCCAATGAGGCGCCGGGCCGCTCCCAAGGCGAATAGCACCGCAGCGCGTAGCGCGGAGGCTACCCAATGAGCCGAGAGGCGCGCTGGCTCGTGTGGCTGCTCGTCGGCGGCCCCATCCTCGCGTTCTCGCTCTGGGCGCTGTTCGACAACGCCCGCCTCTACCTGGTCACGCTGCTCAACGGCATCACCCTCGCCTCGCTCTACTTCATCGTGGCCAGCGGCTTCACGCTGGTCTTCGGGCTGATGCGCAACGTCAACCTCGCGCACGGCTCGCTGTACCTCCTCGGCGGCTATGTGGGCTACGTGGTCGCGAACCACACCGGCTGGTGGATCCTCGCGGTGGCGGCCGGCTTCGCCGCGGCGGCCGTCGCCGGGCTGCTGATCCAGTGGCTGATCCTGCGCCACATGCAGGGCGAGGAGCTGCGCCAGACGCTGGTGACCATCGGACTGTCGATCGTGATCGCGGACGTGCTGCTGTGGATCTTCACCGGCCAGGTGCACCAGATGGAGGCGCCGACCTGGCTGCAGGGGCCGATCCGCGACATCCCGCTGATCCGCGCGTTCTCCGCCTACCGACTCAGCCTGCTCGGCTTCGGCCTGCTGATTGGCTTCGGGCTCTGGTGGCTGCTGAACCGCACACGCGTGGGCGCGATGATCCGGGCCGGCGTGGACGACCGCGCGATGCTCTCCGCCGCCGGCGTCAACGTGAACCGCGTGTTCGCCATCACCTTCATGCTGGGCGCCGGGCTGGCCGGCTTCGGCGGCGTGATCGGCGCGGTCGAGCTGTCGATGGTGCCGGGCGAGGACATCCGGCTGCTGCTCGCCTCGCTGATCGTGGTGATCGTCGGCGGCATGGGCAGCGTGGTCGGCGCCGCCATCGGCGCGGTGATCCTCGGCCTCGCGGAGACCTACGGGCTCGCCTACGCGCCGACCTACAGCGTCGTCTTCACCTTCGGCATCCTGATCCTGGTGCTGGCCTTCCGGCCGCGCGGGATCATGGGGAGGGCGACATGAGCGCAGCCAAGTGGCGAAGGGCAATGAATGGGCGCGGCGCGTCCGCGGCGGCACCACCGCTGCGCCCGGTGCCGGCCACGGCCGCAAGGGTGGCTCCCTCGCAACCCGCGCGCCTCGCGCTGCGCTGGTTCGATTCGCTGCGAGCGCACCTCGGCCCGCATCACATCGTCGTGCTCGCCGCCCTGCTGGTGCTCCCCTTCGTCGCCTCGCCCTTCCTCACCTTCCAGGTCGCGGCCCAGTCGCTGGTGCTCGGGCTGATCGCGCTGTCCCTCAGCTTCCTCGCCGGCTACGGCGGCATGGTGTCGCTCGCGCAAATGACGGTGGCCGGCATCGCCGGCTATGCGCTCGCGGTGCTCGGCACCAGCAGCAGCGCCGACATCAGCCTGGGCTGGCCGTGGTGGGCCGCGGTGCCCTTCGCGCTCCTGATCGCGACGCTGGCGGCGACGCTGATCGGCTGGCTGTCGGTGCGCACCGAGGGCATCTACACCATCATGATCACGCTGGCGATCGGCGTCGCCTTCTACTACCTCGTGCTGCAGAACTACAGCCTCTTCAACGGCTTCCAGGGCCTGCGCGAGCTGAAGGCGCCGACCGTGCTCGGCATCGCCTGGCGCGACCCGGTTCCCTTCTACTTCCTGGCGCTGACCTGCTCGCTCGGCGGCTACCTGGGGGTGCACTGGATCGTGCGCACGCCCTTCGGCATCGCGCTGCAGGGCATCCGCGACAACCCGCGGCGCATGCGGGCGCTGGGCTTCCACGTCGTCGCACACCGCGTGGCCGCCTATGCACTGGCCGGCGCGATCGCGGCCGTCGGCGGCATCCTGCTCGCCTGGTACAACGCGCTGATGTCGCCGGGCTCGGTCGGCACCTCCTGGCTGATCAACATCCTGGTGATCGCGGTGCTCGGCGGCCTGCGGCGCCCGATCGGCGCCTTCCTCGGCGCGCTCGTCTTCGTGCTGCTGCAGACCTTCGCGATCGACCTGATCGACCGCGAGCGCTTCAACCTCGTGATCGGCGGCGTGTTCCTCGCCATCGTGCTGTTTTCCCCCGACGGCCTGCTCGGACTGTGGGCGATGCTGCGCGCGCGCCTCGGCCCGAAGCCAGGCTTGATTTCCAACCAAAGGAGACAACCGTGAACGTGAACAAGCGACTCTGGGTTCGTTCGATGGTGGGTGCGGCCGCGGTGGCGGCGCTGGCGGGCGGCGCATGGGCGCAGGGCCAGCCGGTGAAGATCGGCCTGCTGGCCACGCTCGAGGGGCCGTTCGCGGCCGGCGGCGCGGACGGCATGCGCGGCGCCGAGCTGGCGGTCAAGCAGCGCGGCGGCGTGGTGGCGGGCCGCAAGATCGAGGTCATCAAGGCCAGTTCGGACGCCAAGCCCGACGTCGCGGTCAACGCGACGCGCAAGCTGGTGGAGCAGGACAAGGTCGACATCATGGTCGGCCCGCTGTCGGGCGGCGAGGGCATCGCGGTCAAGGACTACTCCAAGACCCAGCCGCAGGTGACCTTCATCAACGGCGGCTCGGGCGCGCAGGCGACCACGCTGGTCAACCCCAGCCCGAACTTCTTCCGCTTCAACACCGAGGGCGCGCAGTGGATGGTGGGCCTGGGCAAGGCCGCGCTGGCCAAGGGCTACAAGCGCACCATGGTGATCGCCGAGGACTACGCCTTCCCCTACTCGCAGGTGCAAGGCTTCATGTCCGAGTACTGCAAGGCCGGCGGCAAGGTGCCCGAGAAGGCCTGGGTGCCGCTGGGCGGCAAGGACTACTCGTCGGTGATCGCGAAGATCCCGAAGGACGTCGACGCGCTCCTGGTCGTGCTCGGCGGCGCCGACGCGGTGAACTTCCTCACCCAATACGAGAACTCGGGCGGCGACAAGCCGATGCTGGGCGGCTCCATCACCGTGAGCCAGGACGTGCTGAACTACAAGGGCAAGCGGCGCGAGTCGCTGGTGGGCACGCTGTCGGCCGGCCCGCTGGCCGACGCCTACGACGGCGCGGACTGGAAGGCCTTCGTCGCCGACTATCAGAAGAACTATCCCGTCTCGGCCGGCGGCTTCCCCAGCCCCAGCCTGTTCGCCTTCGTCTACTACGTCAACATGAAGGCGGCGCTCGACGGGCTGGACGCGGTGAAGGGCGATCTGTCGAACAACCAGGCCAAGTACCGCGAGGCGCTGTCGAAGATGACGCTGAAGACGCCCAACGGCGACGTCAAGCTCGACGCCAATCGCCAGGCGATCGGCACCACCTTCGTCACCGAGGTGGTGAAGGACGCGCAGGGCAACCTCTTCAACAAGGTGCACAGCAAGGTCGACAACGTCAACCAGCTGCTGGGCATGAGCCCGGACGAGTTCAAGATCGGCTCGCGCGACGTGCCGAGCTGCCCCTGAGCGAAGGGCACCGGTGGCCTCCGTCACGTCCATCGCCCGGGTGCCGGCGCAGCGACCGGCGCCAGGCCGGGGCGGGCCGGCGCCGCTCGCCTCCAGCGACGCGCTGGTGCTGAGCGGCGTGACGCGCACCTTCGGCGCGCTGCGGGCGGTGGACGACATGTCGCTCTCGGTGGCCGCGGGGCAGAAGTACGCGGTGCTGGGCTCGAACGGCGCCGGCAAGACCACGCTCTTCAACGCCATCACCGGCGACTTCCCGCCCACCGCCGGGCGGATCCATTTCTTCGGCGAGGACATCACCGGGCTGCCACCGCACGAGCGCATCCGCAAGGGCCTGCGGCGCACCTACCAGTCCTCGCTGCTGTTTCGCGAGCTGACCGTGCGCGACAACCTGTTCCTCGCGGTGCGTGGCGTCGCCAACGGCCGCTTCAGCTGCTGGCGGCCGGGGGCCGGCGATGCGTCCATGGTCGCGACGCTGGACCTGCTGGAGCGCGCGCGCCTGGCCCATATCGCGGAAGAACGCGTCGCCAACCTGGCGCACGGCCAGCAGCGCCAGCTGGAGATCGGCATGGCACTGGCCGGCGCGCCGCGCCTGATCCTGTTCGACGAGCCGGCGGCCGGCCTGTCGCCGGCCGAGCGCCGCGAGCTGGTGGCGCTGCTGCGCTCGCTGCCGGCGCACATGAGCTTCGTCCTGATCGAGCACGACCTCGACATCGCCCTGCGCGTGGTCGACCGCGTCACCGTGATGCACAACGGCCGCGAGCTTCGCACCGGCAGTCCCGCCGAGATCGAGAACGATGCGCAAGTGCAGGCGATCTACATGGGGAGCCGGCACTGATGGCCTGGTTCCGCCGCACCGATCGCGACTCCCCGGACAGCACCGCCGCGCCGGCGTTGGTGATCGAGCAGCTCGACGTCTTCTACGGCCGGGCGCATGCGCTGCAGGGAGTGAGCCTCAGCCTGGAGCGCGGCGTGCTCGGCATCGTCGGGCGCAACGGCATGGGCAAGACCACGCTGTGCAACGCCATCACCGGCCTGGTGCCGGCGCGCGGCAGCATCCGGCTCGCGGGCGAGGAGATCCTCGGCCTGGCGCCGCACGAGATCACGCGGCGCGGCATCGCCTATGTTCCGCAGGGCCGCCGCGTGTGGCCCTCGCTCTCGGTCGACGAGACGCTACGCCTGGTCGCCGGCCACAAGCGCGATCTCGACCGCATCTACGCGATGTTCCCGCGTCTGGCCGAGCGCCGCGGCCACGGCGGTGCGCAGCTCTCGGGCGGCGAGCAGCAGATGCTGGCGATCGGCCGCGCGCTGCTGCTGAGCCCGAAGCTGCTGGTGATGGACGAGCCCACCGAGGGCCTGGCGCCGATCATCGTCGAGCAGGTGGCGCAGTCGCTGCGCACGCTCGCGGCCGAGGGGCGGATCGCCGTGCTGCTGATCGAGCAGAACCTGGGCGTCGCGATCTCGGTGGCCGACCGCATCGGCGTGATGGTCAACGGCCGGATCACGCAGGAGATGCCGGCGGCGCAGCTGGGCGGGGACCGCGAGCTGCAGGAGCGGCTGCTGGGGGTGCGCTCGAACGGGCATGACGAAGAGATGGCCAAGCCCGCCGCGGCCGGCGACGCAGAGGGCGCGGCGCCCATGCAGGTCTTCACCGTGCGGCGCGCGCATGGCGAGGGCGCGCCTACGCTCGACGACCCGGCGCCGGGCACGGTGCGTGGGTTTACGCGCTGGAATGCGGGCGCCGCGGCGGCGCCGGTGGTGGATATCGTGCGCGCGGGGTCGACGGTCTTGCCCTCACCCGAGGCCTCTCCCGCGAGCGGGAGAGGGAGTGCGGGCGCGGAGCTTGCGGGCGAAGACCGCAACGCCGGGCGGCTCTTCGACTTTCCGGTGGCTGCGAGCAGCACCCGGGCTGCCTATGTCGCGGGCACCTTCGACACCAAGGCCCGCGAGCTCTTCTTCCTGCGCCAGTGCCTGGAGCGGCTGGGCCTGCGCGTGGTGACGGTGGACCTCTCGACCTCCGGCCGCACCTCGCCGGCCAGCGTGCATCCGCGCGAGGTGGCGCGCCACCATCCGCAGGGCGAAACAGCCGTCTTCAGCGGCGACCGCGGCAGCGCGACTGCCGCCATGGCACAGGCCTTCGAGGCCTTCGTGCGCACGCGGCGCGACCTGGGCGGCATCATCGCCGCCGGCGGCTCGGGCAACACCTCGATGGCCACGCAGGGCATGCGCGCGCTGCCGATCGGCGTGCCCAAGGTGATGGTCTCGACCATGGCCAGCGGCGACACGCGGCCCTACGTGGGGCCGAGCGACATCTGCATGATGTATTCGGTGACCGACGTGCAGGGCATCCATCGCATCAGCGAGCGCGTGCTGGCCAATGCGGCGCATGCGCTGGCGGGGATGATTGCGCATCCGCCGCTCGTCTCGGCCGAGAGCAAGCCGGCGCTCGGCCTCACCATGTTCGGCGTGACCACGCCCTGCGTGCAGGCCGTCGCCAAGCGCCTCGAGGAGGCCTACGACTGCCTGGTCTTCCATGCCACGGGCGTGGGCGGCCAGTCGATGGAGAAGCTGGCGGACTCGGGCCTGCTGGCGGGCGTGATCGACGTCACGACCACCGAGATCGCGGACGAGATCGCAGGCGGCGTGCTCTCCGCCGGCCCCACCCGCCTGGACGTGTTCGCGCGCCACGCCCTGCCCTACGTGGGTTCCTGCGGCGCGCTGGACATGGTGAACTTCGGCGCCTGGGACAGCGTGCCCGAGCGCTTCCGCGCGCGCAAGCTGGTGCGCCACAACCCGACGGTGACGCTGATGCGCACCACGCCTGCGGAGTGCGAGGCGATCGGCCGCTTTATCGCCGCCAAGCTCAACGCCATGCGCGGACCGCTGCGCTTCCTGATCCCCGAGGGCGGCGTGTCGGCAATCGACCGCCCCGGCCAGCCCTTCCACGACCCCGAGGCCGACCGGGCGCTCTTCGCCGCCATCGAGCAGTCCTTCCGGCCCGGCGCGGATCGCAAGCTGCAGCGCCTGCCCCTGCACATCAACGACGAGGCCTTCGCCGACGCGCTGGTCGGCGCCTGGCACGAGCTCTCGACGACCACCCCGCGCGCGCGACGCGCCTGACGCCCATGCCCCGCATCGCCCGCACCACTTTGCTCGAACGCTTCCGCGCCAAGATCGCCGCCGGCCTGCCGATCGTCGGCGGCGGCGCCGGCACCGGCCTGTCGGCCAAGTGCGAGGAGGCCGGCGGCATCGACCTGATCGTGATCTACAACTCCGGCCGCTACCGCATGGCCGGCCGCGGCTCGCTCGCCGGCCTGCTGGCCTACGGCAATGCCAACGAGATCGTCTGCGAGATGGCGCACGAGGTGCTGCCGGTGGTGAAGCACACGCCGGTGCTGGCGGGCGTCAACGGCACCGATCCCTTCATGATCCCGGAGGAGTTCCTGCGGCGGCTGGTGGGCCTGGGCTTCTCGGGGGTGCAGAACTTTCCGACCGTGGGGCTGATCGACGGCACCTTTCGCGCCAACCTCGAAGAGACCGGCATGGGCTACGCGCTGGAGGTCGAGCTGATCGCGCGTGCCCATGCGATGAACCTGCTGACCACGCCCTATGTGTTCGGCGAGGCCGATGCGCGCGCCATGGCCGCGGCCGGCGCGGACATCATCGTGTGCCACATGGGCCTCACCACCGGCGGCGCCATCGGCGCGGAAACGGCGCTCACGCTGGACGACTGTGTGACGCGCATCAACGCCTGGGCGGCGGCGGCGCATGCGGTGAACTCCGAGGCCATCGTGCTGTGCCACGGCGGCCCCATCGCCACGCCCGAGGACGCGCGCCGCGTGCTGTCGCGCTGCCCTGCCTGCCACGGCTTCTACGGCGCCAGCTCGATGGAGCGGCTGCCCACCGAGACCGCGCTGACCGAGACCACGCGGCGCTTCGTTCAGATCACGCGATAACTGGAGACGACCTTATGTCAGGTTCTCAATTCGGCAGCTTCATCCTCGGCCTGATCGTCGTCGCGATCGTGGTCGCGCTCGCCGTCTGGCTGCTGCACTGGCTCTACCTGCGCAGCTCGAAGGAGCGGGCCTTCGTGCGCACCGGCCTGGGCGGGCAGAAGGTGGTGCTCGACGGCGGCGCCTTCGTGCTGCCCATCGTGCATGACGTGATCCCGGTCAACATGAACACCCTGCGGCTCGAGGTGAGCCGCGGCCGCGACAAGGCGCTCATCACCAAGGACCGCATGCGGGTGGACGTGATCGCCGAGTTCTACGTGCGCGTGGCGGCCCATCCCGACGCGGTGGCCGCGGCCGCGCAGACCCTGGGCCTGCGCACCATGGAGCCCGAGCAGCTCAAGGAACTGGTCGAAGGCAAGTTCGTCGACGCCCTGCGCACCGCCGCCGCCGAGATGACCATGGAGGAGCTGCACGAGAAGCGCGGCGCCTACGTCAAGCGGGTGCGCGAATCGGTGGCCGAAGACCTGACCAAGAACGGCCTGGAGCTGGAGGCCGCCTCGCTCACGCAGCTGGACCAGACCGGCATGGAGTTCTTCAACCCCAGCAACGCTTTCGACGCCGAGGGCCTGACGCGCCTGACGGAGCAGATCGAGCGCCGCAAGAAGCAGCGCAACGACGTGGAGCAGGACACGCTGATCGCCATCCGCAACAAGAACCTGGAGGCCGAGAAGCTCTCGCTGGAGATCGACCGCGACGGCGAGCATGCCCGCCTCTCGCAGCAGCGCGAGGTGGAGATCGCGCGCGCCCGCCAGCGCGCCGAGCTGGCGACCGAGCGCGCCCAGCGCGAGCAGGACGCCGAGGGCGCGCAGATCGCGGCCAAGCAGAGCATCGACGCGGCCCGCATCCGGGCCGAGCAGACCATCGAGGAGGAGCGCATCGCCAAGGAGCGCGCCATCCAGGGCGCCGAGATCGAGCGCCGGTTGTCGCTGGAGCTGGCTGAGCAGCAGCGCTCGATCGCGGTGGCGCGCGAGAGCAAGGCGCAGAGCGAGGCCCAGGCCGAGGCCGAGTCCGCGCGCGCGCTGGCCGTCTCGGCCGAGGAGAAGGTGTTCACCGCGCGCGAGGTGGAGATGGCCGAGCGCAAGAAGGCCATCGATCTGATCTCCGCGGCCCAGGCCGCCGAGCGCGACGCCCTGCGGCTGACTTCTGCGGCGCAGGCCGAGAAGGAGGCCAGCGCCGACCGCGGCGCCGCGCTGCGCGCCCAGGCCGAGGCGGATGCCGACGCCGACAAGATCAAGTCGATGGCGATGCGCGTGCGCGCCGAGATCGAGGCCGAAGCGCAGCGCATGATGAACGAGGCGCACAACATGCTGTCGCCCGAGGCCCGCATGTCGGCGCTGCGCATGAAGCTGGTGGAGAAGGCCGAGGCCATCATCCGCGAGTCGGTGCGGCCGATGGAGCGCATCGAGGGCATCAAGATCCTGCACGTGGAAGGGCTGGGCGGCGGCGGCCACGGCGGCGTGCCCAACGGCGAGTCGAACGGCGGCTTTGCGGACGGCCTGGTGAACTCGGCGCTGCGCTTCCGCGCGCAGGCGCCGCTGGTGGACCAGCTGCTGCGCGAGATCGGCATCGAGGGCGGCGACATCCAGCGCCTGGTGGGCGAGCCCGCGGGCACCCAGGCTGCGCTGCCTTCGGGCGGCCCGAAGAAGAAGGAATGACGGATGGTGCAGGTCTATGTTTCCAGCGTCATCGATGCCAGCGCCGACAACGTGTGGTCGCGCATCCGCGACTTCAACGGCATGCCGCAATGGCACCCGTCGATCGCCGACAGCCGCATCGAGAACGGGCAGCCGGCCGACCGTGTGGGCTGCATTCGGCAGTTCCACACGAAGGACGGCGGCACCATCCGCGAGCGGCTGCTGGCGCTGTCGGACTACGAGTACAGCTGCAGCTACGAGATCCTGGAGAGCCCGATGGGGGTGGCGAACTACATCGCCACGCTCAAGCTCACGCCGGTGACGGACGGGGGGCGCTGCTTCGCGGAGTGGAGCGCGGAGTTCGAGTGCGAGGAGGGGCGCGAGCGTGAGCTGGCCGAGACGATTGGGCAGGGGGTTTTTCAAGGCGGCTTCGATGCCTTGAAGCGCCACTTCGGAAGTCGCTGATGCTCCAGCGGGTGGTGCGCTCGACCATCATCGACGCGCCGATCGAGCGCGTCTGGGCGGTGCTGCGCGATTTCAACAGCCACGACCAGTGGCACGAGGTGGTGGCGACCAGCCGCATCGAGGGCGGGGAACGCAGCGACCAGGTGGGCTGCGTGCGCAGCTTCACGCTGCGGGACGGCAACCGCATCCGCGAGCAGCTGCTGACGCTGTCGGACCGCGAGCACAAGAGCACCTACTGCATCGTCGAGGCGACGGTGCCGCTGCAGCGCTACGTGGCCACCGTCACGCTGAAGCCGGTGACCGACGGCAACCGCACCTTCTGGCATTGGGAATCGAGCTTCGCCACGCCGCCCGGCCGGGAGCGCGAGCTGCACGACATGGTGGCGCAGGGGGTGTACGAGGCGGGCTTCGAGAACCTGCGGCGCTACCTGCGCCAAGGCGGCGATCTGCGCGCGAGCGGCACGGCCGAGGCGATGCCGGCCGCCCTGCCCCTGGCCACGCGCCGCGTGGTGGTCGAGCGCCATGGCGGGCCCGAGATGCTGCGAGCGCAGGAGGGCGAGGCCCCGGCGCCGCGCGCGGGCGAGGTGCGCATCCTGCAGCGCGCCATCGGCGTCAACTTCATCGACATCTATCTGCGGCGCGGCTGGATCCCCGCGGCCCTGCCGCTGGTGCCGGGCATGGAGGCCGCGGGCAGCGTGCTCGATGTCGGGCCGGAGGTCGGCGGGCTGCTGGCGGGCGATCGCGTGGCCTACCTCGGCCCAGTGCCCGGCGCCTATTGCGGCGTGCGCTGCGTGCCAGCCGAATGGGTGGTGCGGCTGCCCGCGGCCATCGAGGACGAGGTGGCCGCTGCGCTGCTGCTCAAGGGCATCACCGCCGATTACCTCTTGCGTGACCTGGGCCGTGTGCAGCGCGGCACGCGGCTGCTGGTGCATGCAGCGGCCGGCGGCGTGGGCCTGCTGGTGTGCGCCTGGGCGCGCCGGCTGGGCGCGACGGTGCTGGGCACGGTGTCCAGCGAGGAGAAGGCCCGCGTCGCGCGCGAGCATGGCTGCGAGGATGTGATCGTGACGCGCGACTACCGCTTCGCCGACGCCGTGCAGCGCGCCTGCGGCGGCGCCGACGTGCTGATCGACGGACTTGGCGATGCGGCCCGCGACGAGAACCTGGCGGCCCTGGCCCGCCGCGGCCACTGGATCAGCCTGGGCCAGGCCAGCGGCCCGCTGGCGCCGCTGCCGCCCGATGCGCTGGTCGCCAAGTCGCTGAGCTTCTCGCGGCCGGTGGTGTTCGACTACGTGGCGACGCAGCCGCAGCTGGCCGAGCGGGCGCAGCGCGTGTGGGATGCGCTGGCCGACGGCAGCATCAGGCTGCCGCCGATCGAACGCCATTCGCTCGAAGCGGCGGCGCAGGCGCACGCGCGGCTCGAATCGCGCGCCACCCTCGGCGCGCTGGTGCTGCTGCCCTGAACAACCAAGAAGGAGCCATTCCATGATCGTCGGCATGAACCACTTCACCGTGACCGCGGAGGACGAGAAGAAGACGCTGGACTTCTACACCGGCCTGCTCGGGCTGCGGGTCGGCCCCCGGCCCGACCTCGGCTTTGCCGGCGCCTGGCTCTACGGCGAAGGGCCGCAGGCGCTGGTGCATCTCTACTTCGGCCGCCCGGTGCCGGCGCAACGCACGGGCGTGATCGACCACATGGCCTTCACGGCGCGCGACCTGCGGGCGGTGAAGGCGCGCTTCGACGAGAGCGGCACGAAGTACGAGCTGCGCCAGCAGGCCGGCGCGGGGACCTGGCAGCTGTTCTGCCATGACCCGAATGGGGCGAAGGTGGAGTTGGATTTCGATGCGAGCGAGCAGCCTTAGCGGCAGCACTGGCGCCTGGATTCAGGCGATCATCAACTCGAGCTCCGCCGCCAGCTCGGCCGGCGTCGGCATCTGCTGCAGCTTCTCGCGCGAAAGCCCCAGGGCATCGACCACCTCACCGGGCCAGCCCGGGCCTTCCGGGTCTTCCTGGCGATCCACCGCCACCCGCCACACCGCCAGGTGCACGATGCCGGCCAAGGGATCGAAGGGCTGCACGCTCATGGGCCGCGCGAAGCCGCCCAGCGCGGTGACGAACTCGTCGGAGAAATTCCAGCGCGAAGCCAGCCGGGCGCTGACGTCGCCGAAGTGGTAGCCGAAGGCCTGCTCCTCCGCGCCCAGCCGCTTGACGGTGTCGAGCGGGCAGGAGGCATTGAGCGCTCCCATCTCCTCGGGCATGACGATGCACATGATCAGGTGGCCGATCGCATGCATGCTGCCCACGGTGAAGGCGAGGTTCGGGTCGACGGCGCGGGACTCGGCGGCCAGGTGCCGGGCGGCGGAGGCGACGCGCAGGCTGTGGCGCCAGAAGCCCGGCAGGTCCACGTGCGGGACCTTCTTGAAGGTCCCCGTGAGGTTGGAGCTGATCACCAGGGTCCGGATTGCCGACAGGCCGAGCATCCGAATCGCCTCCTCCATCGTGGAGATCTTCCGGCGCACGCCGTAGAAGGGGGAATTGGCCAGGCGCAGCATCTTGGCCGTCAACACCTGGTCGACGTCGATCTTGCGGGCCACTTGCGACAGCGTCGCGTTGTCGTTGCTCAGGACCTCGATCAGGTCACGAACCACCTTCGGGACCGAGGGCAGCGAATGGTGCTCGGCAAACAGCTCGTCCAGGCTTGCTGCGGTCATGCTCGGTGCTCGGATTAATTCTTTCGGGGGCCTCCATTCTCCTACACCACAGGGGCGGCCCGCCGCGGCCCACCCCTCAAGGCGCCACGTAGTCCGACATCACCTTCCACTTCCCATCCACGATCTGCGACAGCCGCGACAAATCGTTGCCCAGCCGCTTGGTGGCGGTGTAGGTGCTCTTCGGCGCGCCGAACATGTCGGGCTCGAAGGTCATCGTGTCCATCGCCTTGACGAAGCTGTCGGTCGTGAGGTTGGGCCCGGCCTTCTGGGCGGCCTTGATGAATGCGTCGATGATCGTGTAGCCGTAGACCGAGAACACCGTCGGGTCTTCGTTGAACTTGGTCTTGTACTTGTTGGCCCAGAAGCGGATCGGCTGCGAGGCCTCGTCCAGGTACGGGTGCTGCGCCGTGTGGGTGGCATAGATGCCGTCCATGGCCTTGCCGCCCAGCTTGTGGATGAGGTCGGTGTAGGCCGCGCTGGAGCCGAGGAAGGTCGGGTTGAAGCCGGTCTTGCGCGCCTCGCCCACGGTGCCGATGGTCTCGCGGATGATGGTGCCCAGCACCACCAGGTCGCAGTTGGCGGCCTTCATCTTCGCGACCTGCGAGGAGAAGTCGGTGGCGCCGCGCTTGTACGAGGTCTTCTCGGTCAGCTCCATGCCCGCGGCCTTGAGGCCGGCCTCGGCGCCGCGCTGCACCTCGAGCCCGAACTCGTCGTCCTGGTAGATGGTGCAGACCTTCTTGGCGCCCTTCTCCTTGATCATCTTGGGCAGCGCCAGGCGGATCTGGTCGTAATAGGTGGCGGCAAAGGAGTACTTGAGCCTGTGGTGCGGCTCGTACATCTCGCGCGCCGCGGTGATGGGCAGGAAATTGACCACGTTCTTCTCGAACTGGACCGGCATGGCCGCCATGTTCTGGGCGGTGCCGATGTGGCCGGCCATGATGAAGATCTTGTCCTGGTTGACCAGCTTCTGCGCCGCCAGCACCGCCTTCTTCGGGTCGTAGCCGGAGTCCTCGACGAAGAGCTTGAGCTTGCGGCCGTTGACGTTGCCCTGCTCGTTGAGCTCGTCCACGCGCAGCTGCATGCCGTTGCGCGCCTGCTTGCCGAAGCCGGCCAGCGGGCCCGACAAATCCTGGATGGTGCCGATGCGGATCTCGTCCTTGGTGACGCCTTGCGACTGCGCGCCGGCCAGGCCGGAACTCAGTGCGAGACCGGCCATCGCGGCCAGCGGGATCAGAGCCTGGATCTTCATAGCGGGGTCTCCTCGGTTGCAAAAAAACTAGGCGTACATGGCGTCGATGCGTTCGGAATACTTCGTCTGCACCAGCTTGCGCTTGAGCTTCATGGTCGGGGTGAGCTCCTCGTCCTCGGCGCTCAGCTGGGTCTCCAGCAGGAAGAACTTCTTGATCTGCTCGACGCGGGCGAACTTCGCGTTGACGCGGTCGATCTCGCCCTGGATCAGGTCTTGCACTTCCTGTGCGCGCGTGAGGCTCTGGTAGTTACTGAAGGGCACGTCGTGGTCCTGCGCGAATTTCTCGACGTTCTCCTGGTCGATCATGACGATCACCGTCAGGTAGGGCCTGGCATCGCCGATCACCACGGCGTCGGTGATGTAGGGGCTGAACTTGAGCTCGTTCTCCAGCTCGCTGGGCGTGATGTTCTTGCCCCCTGCCGTGATGATGATGTCCTTCATCCGGTCGGTAATGCGGAAATACCCGTCCTCGTCCATGCTGCCGACGTCGCCGGTGTGCAGCCAGCCGTCGGCATCGATGGTCTCGGCGGTCTTCTCCGGCAGGTTGAGGTAGCCCATGAAGACGTTGGTGCCGCGCACCAGGATCTCGCCGGTGGCCGGGTCGAGGCGCACCTCGTTGTAGCCCGCGGCCGGGCCGATGGAGCCGGGCTTGATGCGCCCGGCCGGCACGCCGGTGGCGGCGCCGCAGGTCTCGGTCATGCCCCAGACCTCGAGCATTGGCACGCCCAGCGCCAGGTACCACTTGACCAAGTCTGGCGAGATCGGCGCCGCGCCGGTGACCAGGAAGCGCGAGCGGTGGATGCCGATCAGCTTGCGCACGTTGTCCAGCGCCAGCCAGCGCGCCAGGCGGAACTTGAAGCGCAATACAGCGCCCACCGGCCGACCCGCCAGCACGCGCTCGGCGATGGCGCTGCCCACGCCGATGCTCCAGCCGTAGGCCGCCTGCTGCAGGCCGCTGGCCTCCTTCAGGGCGATCATCACGCCCGAGTAGAACTTCTCCCAGACGCGCGGCACGGCGGTGAAGACGGTGGGCGCGATCTCGCGCACGTTCTCGGGCACGGTCTCGGGGTTTTCGACGAAGTTGAGGATGGC
Organism: Variovorax sp. Soil_C_12; assembly: GCF_057657375.1. NCBI lineage: Bacteria > Pseudomonadati > Pseudomonadota > Betaproteobacteria > Burkholderiales > Comamonadaceae > Variovorax > Variovorax sp. Soil_C_12. The sequence goes on from NZ_JBDGIO010000004.1 coordinate 450,450, forward strand.
GCCGGTGTACATCGCGAAGTACTCGCCGCCCAGGCGCTCGGCGATGTGGCACAGGGGCAGGAAGCACATGCGCTCGTCGCGCTCGTCCTGCGCGACCAAGGTGTTGTAGCCGCGCACGGTGTGGACCAGGCCGCGGTGGCAGTGCATGGCGCCCTTGGGCTTGCCGGTGGTGCCCGAGGTGTAGACCAGGATCGCGAGCTGCTCGGGGCGGCAGGCGGCGATGCGCTGCTCGAGTTCCTGCGGGTGGGCCTGCAGGTGCTCGCGGCCGAGGGCGCGCAGGGCCTCCAGGCTGATCACGCCGGGGTCGTCCAGGTCGCGCAGGCCCTCCATGTCGAACACGATCACCGTGCGCAGCAGCGGCAGCCGGGCGCGCACCTCCAGGGCCTTGTCGAGCTGCTCGTCGTCCTCGACGAAGAGCACGGTGCTGCGCGAGTCCTCGCAGAGGTAGTGCACCTGGGAGGCGGCATCGGTCGGGTAGATGCCGTTGGCCACGCCGCCGCAGCTGAGCACGGCGAGGTCGGCCAGCACCCATTCGACCACCGTGTTGGCGAGGATGGAGGCGCATTCGCCGGGCGCGAAGCCGAGCGCCATCAGGCCACCGGCGATCTCGCGCACCGCCTCGGCGGTCTGGCGCCAGCTCCAGCTGCGCCAGATGCCGAATTCTTTCTGCCGCATCCAGACCTGGTCCCCGCGCGCGGCGACGGCGTTCCAGAAGACGGCGGGGATGGTGTCGCCGGGCACGACGATGTCGTGGCGCGGCTGGATGTGGGCGGTGTCCCAGAGTCCCTGCATGGCCTTCACCTCCAGGTCTTCTTTTTCTTCCAGCGCCGCTCGCCGCGCACGCCCTCGTCCTTGAGGCCGAGGTAGAACTCCTTGATGTCCTCCTTCTCGCGCAGGCGCTCGCAGGTGTCTTCCATCACGATGCGGCCGTTCTCCAGCACGTAGCCGTAGTCGGCCGCGTTGAGCGCCATGTTGGCGTTCTGCTCGACCAGCAGGATGGTGGTGCCGCGCTCGCGGTTGATGCGCACCACGATCTCGAAGATCTCGCGCGTGAGCTTGGGCGAGAGGCCGAGGCTGGGCTCGTCGAGCAGGATCAGCTTGGGCGCGGCCATGATGGCGCGCGAGATGGCGAGCATCTGCTGCTGGCCGCCGGAGAGGAGGCCGGCGTGCTGCATGGCGCGCTCGCGCAGGATGGGGAAGTAGGTGTAGACGGTTTCGATGTCGCGCGCGACGCCGTCGCGATCGCTGCGGGTGTAGGCGCCCATCAGCAGGTTGTCCCGCACCGACAGCAGCGGGAAGACCTCGCGGCCCTCGGGCACGTGGCAGAGGCCCTGCTGGACGATGTGGGCCGGGTCCTGGGCCGTGATGTTGCGCCCCTCGAATTCGATGCTGCCCTTGCGCGGGTCGATGATGCCGGAGATGGTCTTGAGGATGGTGGTCTTGCCGGCGCCGTTGGAGCCGAGCACGGTGGCGATCTCGCCCTGGCGCACTTTCAGACTGACGCCGCGGATGGCCTTGATGGGGCCGTAGGCGCTTTCGACGTTGAGCAGCTGGAGGACGGCGTTGTCGTCGCTCATGAAGCCCTCCGCCTCAAACTGCTCAGGTCATCGACCGCCCCCAGATACGCCTCGATCACCCGCACATCCGACTGCACCTCGCGCGGCGTGCCCGAAGCCAGCGCCTCCCCCATGTTCATCGCCAGCACGCGGTCCGACACCTTCGACACCAGCGACATGTCATGCTCCACCATCAGCACCGAGATGCCGAGTTCCTGCTGGATGTCCTGGATCCAAAAGGCCATGTCGGCCGTCTCCTCCACGTTGAGGCCGGACGAAGGCTCGTCGAGCAGCAGCAGCTTGGGCTCGGTACACAGCGCCCGCGCCAGCTCCACCACCTTGCGCACGCCGTAGGGCAGGCCCGCCACCATCGCGTCGCGGTGATGCTGCAGGTCCAGCAGCTCGATCACCCGCTCGGCCTTCTCGCGCGCCTGGATCTCGGCGCGCCGCGTGCCGGGGGTGAAGAAGACCTCGCTCCAGAAACCGGTGCAGCGATGCGTGTGGCGGCCGATCAGCAGGTTGTGCAGCACCGTCGCATGCTCGAAGAGCTCGATGTTCTGGAAGGTCCGCGCGATGCCCAACGCCGCGATCTCGTGCGGCGCGTGCTCGGTCAGCACGATCGGCGCGGCACCCTCGCCATGCCACAGGATCTCGCCCGTGGTCGGCGTGTAGATGCGGCTGATCAGGTTGAAGACCGTGGTCTTGCCGGCGCCGTTGGGCCCGATCAGCGTGAACACCTCGCCGCGCCGCACGTCGAAGCTCACCTTGTTGACCGCGAGCACGCCGCCGAAGCGCACGCTCAGGTCCTTGGCGGAAAGCAGGACCTCGCTCATCGGAGGCGGTCCGACTTGGTGAAGGCCTTCTGCCGCTTGAACAGGCCCTTGCGGTAGAACGGAAAGAGCTGCAGGTAGGTGCGCACCTTGAGCCAGCGCCCGTACAGCCCCAGCGGCTCGAAGAGCACGAAGCCGATCAGGACCAGACCGTAGACCAGGCCCTGCAGCCCCGGCGCCTGGCCGATCACCGGCGGCAGCCAGTCCTTGCCCAGCGAGATGAGTTGCGGCATCGCGATCAGGAAGATCGCGCCCAGGAAGGCGCCGTGCACCGAGCCCAGCCCGCCGATCACCACCATCAGCAGCAGGTCGATGGACTGCAGGATGTTGAACTGGTCCGGCGAGATGAAGCTGAGCTTGTGCGCATAAAGCGCTCCGCCCAGCCCCGCCAGCGCGGCCGAGATGGCGAAGGACATGGTCTTGTAGCGCGCCAGGTGGATGCCCATGCTTTGCGCCGAGATCTCCGAGTCGCGGATGGCGACGAAGGCGCGGCCGGTGGGAGAGCGCAGCAGGTTCAGGATCGCGAAGGTACACAGCACCGCCACCAGCAGGCACACGATGTAGAAGCTCTCGCCCGAGCTGATGTCCAGCCCGAAGAGCTTGGGCGACTTCACGTGCAGCCCCGAGTTGCCGCCGGTCACGCGCTCCCAGCGCGCGAAGACCTCCTCCACGATGAAGCCGAAGGCCAGCGTGGCGATGCCCAGGTAGATGCCCTTCACCCGCAGCGCCGGCAGCCCCACCACCACGCCGACCGCGGCCGACAGCGCCGCCGCCGCCGCCAGCGCGAGGGGAAAGGGCACGCCCGCATTGGCCAGCACCGCCTGCGTGTAGGCGCCTGTCCCCAGGAAGGCCGCATGCCCGATCGAGAACTGCCCGGTGAAGCCGGCCAGCAGCATCAGCCCCAGGCCGACGATGCCGTAGATCAGCACGAAGGTCAGCTGCGCGAGCCAGTACTCGGGCAGCAGCCAGGGCGCCGCGACCAGCAGCGCGCCCAGCAGGCCATACCAGAACACGTGGCCGCCGTGCTTGGCCAGGGCGATGTCCTGCGCGTAGCTGGTCTTGAAGATGTAGCGCATGTCGGACTCAAACCTTCTTCCTGAGCTTCTCGCCGAACAGGCCGTTGGGCTTCACCATCAGCATCACCAGCACCACGATGTAGGGCGCCGTGTCCTTGAAGCCATCGGGCAGGTAGAAGCCCGCGAAGGATTCGACGATGCCGATCACCAGCCCGCCGACGATCGCGCCCGGCAGGCTGCCGAAGCCGCCCACCACCGCCGCCGGGAAGGCCTTGAGCCCGATGAAGCCCATGTTGGCGTGCACGAAGGTGATGGGCGCGAGCAGCATGCCCGCGATGGCCGCCACCGCGGCCGCCAGCCCCCCCCCCAGCCCGTTGAGCCGCTTGACGGGGATGCCCATGTAGTAGGCCGCCAGCTGGTTCTGCGAGGAGGCCTGCATCGCGATGCCCAGCTTGCTGTAGCGGAACATCGCGTAGAGCAGCCCGCACAGGATGGCGGTGGCGACGATGATCACCGCCTGCTCCACGTTGACCACCAGCGCGCCGAGCTTCCAGATCTCGTCCTTGTAGGGCACGGCGAGCGAGTGCGTCTCGGTGCCGATGCCGGGGATCATGGTGATCAGCCCGCGCGCCACGTAGCCGATGCCGATGGTCAGCATCACGATCGAGAACTGCGGCTGGCCGAGGATGGGCCGGATCACCACCAGTTCGAGCAGCACGCCGAAGGCCGCCATCGCGACGATGGCGAGCAGCGCCGCCAGCCAGAAGGGCAGGCCCACCATCGACATGCCGGCGAAGGCGCAGAAGGCGCCCAGCATCATCAGCTCGCCCTGGGCGAAGCTCACCGTCTCGGTGGCCTTGTAGATCAGCACGAACCCCAGCGCGATCAGGCCGTAGATGCAGCCTTGCGCAATGCCTGAGAGCAGGAGTTGGAGGATTTGAAGCAACGGGGCCTCGGATGGGATTGGCGGTTTATATCGGCCGCCCGCCCCGCGGTGCAGAGGGTTGTCCCGCATGCCGCGGCCGCGCCGGGCTGCGCCTCAGCGATGGACAGCGAGGCGGCGCGAGCCGGCCAGGATGTCGCTGGGGCGCAGGCCGTAGACCTGGCGGATGGAGTGGCTGAAATGGGTGGAGTCGGGGTAGCCGGAGTCGAGCGCGATGTCGGTGAGGCTGGCGGCCTGATCCACGTGGTAGAGCAGGCTGCGCGCGCGCTTCCAGGCGCGGAAGGCGCGGAAGGTGACGCCGGTTTGCTGCTTGAACAGGTGGAGGAAGCGCGAGAAGGACAGGCCGATCGCGGCGGCGCACTCGTCGGCGGGGCTGGGGGCGGCGGGGTCGGCGTTGATGCGTTCGATCACCTCGCGGATGCGGGCGTCAAACAGGGGCGACAGCAGCGCACTGCCAAAGAAGAGTTCGTCGAAGTCGGGAAAGCCGGCCGGGCCTGCCCGGCTAGCGAGCGCGAGCAGCAGCGCATGCCCGTCGCGCACGCGTTGCGCGAAAGCGGGCGCATCGACGGGCCCGCAGTGCCGAAGGAAGGGCGGCAGGCGCGCCAGGTCGATTGACTCCGATTCGAGCAGCAGGTTGAGGACCAGTGGATGCTCAGTCACCACCTGGTGCGACACGCGGGCCGGCACCACCAGCAGTTCGCCGCTATGCCACGCCCCCCCGGCCACGCGCAGGCGCAGCGGCTCGCCCGTGGGGGAGACATAGATCCCGTGGCCGCCTAGGCTCCGGTTCGAGGTGGCGCCCAACAGGCCGGCGTAGAACACGCGCGAGGGGCCGAGCCACATCAGCCGCCCGTCGCTGCCGCGCAGCGCTGTCTTCGATTGCCGGGTTGCCACGATGCACTGTCTCCTGTGCCAGGCGCGTACCGGGACCGGCATCGCGCCGGGTCATCGTAGCGGCAGCCGCCAGCCTCCAGCACGCGCTGACGCAGGGACTTTCCCCAAGGTCGTGCTCGGAGGACCTCGGCCGGTGCGTTTGGACGTGCGCGTCTCGCTTTGCCAGTGAGTCGCCCCGTTGCATCACTTGAAGCAGATCCCGCTGGTGATCGATCATCGCCGCGGGCATGGTGCGGCATCTGGTCGCCGAGTTGACGGCGCGCTAACAGGCTTCGGCAGGCCGCGCGCCGCGTCACTTCGAAGGGCCATCTGCTCAGCGGCGGGCGTCCCAGGCCGCAACGTTGACCGAGGACATGCTCATGGCGTCGGGTTGAGTGAGCCCCTGTTCGAGGATGTGCCTGGCGGCGTCCTTCGGGAAGCCGGGGCGCAGCGAGTTCAACGCTCCCCACATGCCATTCACGACGAAAGAATCGCGGTTGCGCTTGAGAGCGCCCTCCAGGCGCCGGTGGTAGGCGTCTGGGATGTCGGACCAGCGGACACGAAAGCGCTGCAACGACGTGTTGACTTCGAACGCCTGGGCCAACTTCTCCAGCGCATCGGCGCTCCAGCCTTCGCGACCCGGCAGGACGGCGCGCTGAAAAGAGAGCTTCCGGAGCGTCCTGTTCGCATTCAGCAGGGATGCCGTCGCGGCCATGGTTTTCGAGCCGATCGAATTCCCGTTCAGGCCCAGAAACATGAGGCACGTCTGCTCCTTCTTGAGTGCATCGAGCAACTGCATCAACGTGTCGTCTTCAAAAGGGTTCCAGCCGAGATCCAGATCCAGAAGGTTGCGCATGCCTGCCAGGGACGAGATCTGAACAGACTCGGATCCCGCCCCTTTCAGAAACGTGAGATGGCACAGGGAAAGACTCGTCAAGGTGGGCTTGTCCCGCAGCGCTGCGAGCAGACGGTTGAAGTCGCTTGTTTCAAGCTCCCAACCGTCCAGATGCAGCGCCGTGAACGGCGCCTGACCGCAAAGGAATGGCATATAGCAATCGAGCTGCTTCGGCGTGCTGCACGGCTTCTCGCCAACGAGCTTCAGGGAATTCAGCAGAGTTTGACGGCCGAGGGCCTCGGCCAGAATGGCATGCCGGTCGGCGGTGATGGCCCCATAGTCCTGGATGCTCAGACTTCGGAGCCGGCAGGCTCCCAGGAGCTGAAGCAGCAGCGGACAGACGTCCAGTTCGGGGTCGGAACTGGTAAGGGCAATCACGGTTTCGAGCGCTTCGAAGGCGGGCCCGTTCGACCGCTCGGAGGGGAAGGCCCCTTCGACCCCGACCATGTAGAGGACCAGCTTCTGCAGCTTCGGCATCCGGCGCAGCGCCTCGAACAGCAGTTCGACCAGGGAAGCATCGAGGCGCATCATCGACAGCTTCAACGTCTGGAGAGAGAAACCGTCCGGTATGGCCTCGATCAAGGTCTTCAATCCCAACCCGTCGAGCGGACCCTCGATGCACACACTCGTCACGGCCCCAAGCGTCAGGATGTCCTCCAGCACCAACCGTTCCCTATATGCCATGCACCCCCGGATCAGACGGCTCAAGTCCGGCTTTCTGCCTTCGGCGGGCCTGCTCCGCACGTATTGGTCGATCAGGTTGTCGAAGGCGCGGGTCCTGCCATGCAGAGTGGTCGTCAATTTCGACTTGAGCTCGGCCTTCCACTCATCGGACTTCGTCGCTGGAGTGACGACCGAAGCGGGGACGCCTTGCGCAGACTGGGCTTCGTTGACAGAAAAGGCAGAAACAGAGTTCACGATGTGTATTCCGGAGGGATTGTTGAAAGCGTTTCCGCATGCATCGCGGGAACCTCGTGGGTGACACGAGTCCATCAATCGTTCCGTGCCACCGGGAATACCCGGGCCTGCGTGACGCTCCCGCGGTCTGGCTGAATCGCGCCTCCGCTCGCAGTTCGCTTCACTCAGTTGTCACGAAGCCCGCATACCGTCCATCCGCCACATCACGAGGAGAACCTTTTAATGAATCGCCCGAAGAGCCTCTGTTCCACCCTGCTGGCCCTGGGTCTGCTGCTGACGGCCGCCGCGCCTGCCGCCGCGCACGACGAGGGCGCCCGCCGGCGCGCCGACAACGCGCCCTTGGTCATCGGCCATCGCGGCGGCGCCAACGGCTACCTGCCCGAGCACACGCTGGAAGCCTATGCCCTCGGCATCGAGCTGGGTGCCGACTACATCGAGCCCGACCTGGTCGCCACCAAGGACGGCCACCTGATCGCGCGCCATGAGCCCAACCTGATCGACACCACGAACGTCAAGAGCCTGCCGCAGTTCGCCGACCGCCGGAAGACGGTGATGCTCGACGGCGTTCCCACCGAGGGCTTCTTCGCCAGCGACTTCACGCTGGCCGAGATCAAGCAGCTGCGCGCCGTGCAGTCCTTCCCGGAGCGCGACCAGTCCTTCAACGGCAAGTTCCAGATCCCGACGCTGGCCGAGGTGATCGAGCTGGCCAAGCGCAAGTCGCGCGAGGAGGACCGCCGCATCGGCATCTATCCCGAGACCAAGCACCCGACCTACCACCAGAGCATCGGCCTGCCGCTGGAAGACCGGCTGCTGGGCGTGCTCAGCAGGGCCGGCTGGAACCATCGCAATGCGCCGGTCTTCATCCAGTCCTTCGAGACGGCCAACCTGCGCTACCTGCGCACCAAGACCAGCGTGCGCCTGATCCAGCTGGTGGACGCCAACGACGTCAAGCCCGACGGCTCGCTCGACTTCACCAAGCCCTATGACAAGCCCTACGACTGGGTGGTGTCGAACCGCGACGGCCTGTTCGCGGACCTGCTGACGCCGCGCGGCCTGCAGGAGGTGAAGGGCTATGCGGACGGCATCGGCCCCTGGAAGCCGTACCTGATCCCCAGCGCCTGCAAGTCGGTGCAGAACGGTGCCTGCGTCGACGTGACGGGCGACGGCGTGGTCGACGAGCGCGACCGCGTGCTGCTGCCGCCAACCAACGTGATTGCCAACGCGCACAAGCTGGGGCTCCTGGTGCATCCCTACACCTTCCGCAGCGAGCAGAAGCGGCTGACGGGCAGCTTCGAGGGGAACCCGGTCAACGAGTACCTCGCGTTCTACGAGGCGGGCGTGGACGGGCTGTTCAGCGACTTCGCGGACACCGCGGTCGCGGCGCGGGCGATGTTCCTGCTGAAGCACGATCCGGACTACGCGCGCTGCCTGGTCAATGCGCGGCGGTGCGAGAGGAACAACGATTGATGATGCGCGCGGCGCGTGTTGTCCGGCTCCTGGGCATTTTGCTGACGGCTTGTGCGCTGGCGCAGCTTGCCTGCGCCGAGGGCGGGTTGCCCGGCTCGCCGCAGGCCATCGGGCAAGCGCCCGGCGACGCAGTCCCGTCGCCGGGCGGTGATGCGACAGCGACGGCCGCCCAGGCATCGAGCCTCGGCGGCGCCGTCTTCAACCCCTTCGCCAAAGCGGCGGCGATGCCGACCGCAGCACGCCAGCCCGCCGCCGCGAGGCCATCAGTGCCCGAAGGACCCAGCTACACGCTGGGACTTCTCGTCGCGCTGGCCTGCGCTGCGGCACTCGGATGGCTCACTTGGAAAGCAGTGGGCTGAGTTGGTCGGTCGCTCCCCACCCTGATCTTGGCTTCGGTGGTTCTGTTCTCGGCCCTTATGGGTGGCCTTACGTGTCCTTCCAAGGGTTGATGACGGTCACGCCGGCCGCTTCATAGGGCGACGTGTCGCGTGATGCCACGACGCCCGGATGTCAAACAGCAACTCGGCCAGCGTAACGCTGGACAGGTACAAGGTTTCCGCCGCCTGGTCGTTCAGCCAGGCCCTCACGGCCGCGTCTGGCTGGGGCTTCATTGCCTCGGACACGACGTTGGTATCCAGAACGATCATTCAGTCGAAGCTCAACGGTTTGGCCGGCGTCTTGTCGCGCACGCTCTCGAAGACGACGAGATCTTCATTGGTCAACCCGATCTTGCGGCCGACGGCGGCCAGCGCTTCACCCATACGCACGCGCTTCTCCGGCTTGACCACGGCCGCCAGAATCTCGCGCACCTCCGCTTCCGTGCTGCGGCCGTGCTGGGCCGCCCGCACGCGCAAAGCACGATGCACGTCATCCGGCACGTTCCTGACAGTCAGGATTGCCATAATTCAAAACCTCTCATTTGCTTTCCTTGACTGCAATCATAGGTATGTGCAATACCTGTGCAAGTGTCAAACGCCGCGCGCTGATCGCCACCAAGGACCGGCCACCTCGCGCGCATGAGCCCAACGTGGCTTTCTTGGAAAGCAGCGGGCTGAGTTGGTCGGTCGCCCTCTGCGGGCATCACTTTGAAGAGTCGATTGTTCGAAAGAGTTGTTGGCGCAAACCCCACGCCTTACGGTTGACTGAAGCCAGATTCAGGGCGTCGCGTCGGGTCAACCCCTGCTCGAAGATGTGCATGGCAAGTTCGTTCGGAAATGAAAGCTTTGCGCATCCCAGGGCCCACGCGCGCATGCCGCTCTTCATGGCGGAAGTCGTGAAAATCTCTCTGTTGCGCGGGCTTGTTCCGCAGCGCTTTCAGCAACGAGTTGCAGTTGCGAATTCCTAGATCACAACCGCTAAGGTCCAGTTTGGTGAGTGACCTATTGCCGCGCAGGAACCGCACATAACACTCGAATTGCTCCGGCGAGTTGCACAGCGATATCTCCAACTTCAGGGAACTCAAGCGGTCGTTCAGCTCAGGCATTCGCCCCAGCACCTGGAACAGCATGGCTCCGCTGGAAGCGTCGAAGTGCATGTTCGACAGCTTCAGCGCCTCGACGGGAATGCCGCTCTCACTTGACTCGATCAAGGTTTCCCATTCACGCGTTGAACTCAGAAGGCCTCCCGTGATGGGCGGTCTCGAACTTCGAGAGGAGCCCGAGCTTCCAGTTGCCGAGTTCTGTCGATGGAGGATAGGCTGAAGTTGTATTCGATCCCGCAGGCGGAGCGCCCTTCAGAAGGGAAGAAAAAATGTCCAAGATGCATTCCTGACGGATCAATGAGAACGTCCCCGCGGACCTCGCGAGACCCTTTCATTGGTGACGCCAGTGCGTGAACCGTTCCACGCGGTCGGGGTCCACGCCCCGCCCGCTCAGCGCGCAGCTCCGCTTCCGAGCGCGCGCCGTACTTCGGCCGCACACATCGACACCGCCGCATTCGCCTCATCGATCAGCCGGCCCATGGTGATGAAGCCGTGGATCTGCCGCTCGAAGCAGACGTACGCCGCGCGATTGCCGGCCGCGGTCAGGGCGCGCGCATAGTCCAGCCCTTCGTCGCGCAAGGGGTCGTAGCCGGCCGTCAGCACCAGAGCCGGCGGCAGGCGCGAGAGGTCGGGGTGCAGCAGCGGCGAGGCGCGCCAGTCGAGGTCGTGCGCCGGATCGGCGATGTAGTGATCGTGGAAGTAGCGGATGCTGTCGCTGGTCAGCACATAGCCCTGGCCATTGGTGGTGTGCGAAGCGTGCCCGCGGCGCATGTCGGTGGCGGGATAGATCAGCAGCTGGAAAGCGATGGGCAGGTCGCCGGCATCGCGCGCCGCGATCGCGACCACGGCCGCGAGGTTGCCTCCGGCGCTGTCGCCGCCGACGGCGAGGCGGCTGGCATCGACGCCGAGCGCCAACGCTTGATCGTGTACCCAGCGCGTAGCGGCCAGCGCATCGTCCACCGCGGCGGGGAAGCGGTGCTCAGGCCCCATGCGGTAATCGACCGCCACCAGCGCGCAGCCCGAGAGATTGCAGAGCTCGCGGCACAGCGTGTCGTGCGTGTCGAGATCGCCGATGGTCCAGCCGCCGCCGTGGTAATAGACCAGCACCGGCAACACGGCATCGCTCGCGCTGCCGAGCGGGCGGTAGTAGCGCAAGGGGATCGCGCCATGCGGGCCCGGCGCATTCAGCTCGCGCACTTCGGCCACCTCGCCCGGCTCGGGCTGCGTGACGGCGCGGCGCTCGCGGTAGAACTTGCGCGCATCGGCCGGCGTCAGCGTGTGGGTGGGCGGCACCTTGCGCTCGATGAGCAGATCGATGAAGGCCTGGGCCTGGGGGTGCAGCATGGCGGGACTCCTTTGGCGGGAATTCAGGCAGCGCGCGGCTTGACGCGCGAGGCGGCTTCCTTGGCGTTGCGGCGCGCGGTCTCGATGTCGCCGGCACGCGCCAGGGCCACGCCCATGCGCCGCTTGACGAAGCTTTCGGGCTTGCCGAACAGGCGCAGCTCGCTGCCGGGCACCTGCAACGCATGGTCGACGCCCTCGAAGACGATGCCCTGGGCGTCCGCGCCGCCATAGATCACGGCGCTGGCGCCCGGGCTCTTGAGCGTGGTGTCCACCGGCAGGCCGAGGATGGCGCGGGCGTGCAGCTCGAACTCGTTCTGCCACTGCGTGGTCATGGTCACCATGCCGGTGTCGTGCGGCCGCGGACTCACCTCGCTGAACCAGACCTGCTCGCCCTTGACGAAGAGCTCGACGCCGAACAGGCCCTGGCCGCCGAGGTCGGCCGTCACGGCCTGGGCGATGCGCTGGGCTTTCTCCAAAGCGGCGGGCGACATCGGGTGCGGCTGCCAGCTCTCGACATAGTCGCCGCTGACCTGCACGTGGCCGATGGGTTCGCAGAACTGCGTCTGCACCGTGGCGTCGGCAGCGAGGGCGCGCACGGTCAGCAGCGTGATCTCGTAGTCGAAGTCGATGAAGCCCTCGACGATCACGCGGCCGTGGCTCACGCGGCCGCCGGCCATCGCGTAGTCCCAGGCCTTCTGCACATCGGCCGGGCCGTCGATCTTGCTCTGGCCCTTGCCGGAGCTGCTCATCACCGGCTTGACGATGCAGGGGTAGCCGATGCCGCCGTCGATCGCGGCCTGCAGCTCGGCCAGCGAGTCGCAGAACTGGTAGGGGCTGGTGGGCAGGCCCAACGTCTCGGCCGCGAGGCGGCGGATGCCTTCGCGGTCCATGGTGAGGCGGGCGGCGCGCGCGGTCGGGATCACGCGCACCGTGCCGGCCTCCTCCAGCTGCTGCAACATGGGCGTGGCGATGGCCTCGATCTCGGGCACCACCAAGTGGGGCTTCTCGGCCTCGATCAACGCCTTGAGCTGCTCGGGATCGCTCATCGCGATGGTGCGCGCGTGGTGCGCCACCTGGTGGCCGGGGGCGTTCTCGTAGCGGTCGACCGCAATGGTCTCCACGCCCAGGCGCTGCAGGGCGATCAGCACCTCCTTACCGAGCTCGCCGGAGCCGAGCAGCATCACGCGGGTGGCGGTGGGGGACAGGGGCGTGCCGAGGGTGGTCATGGGAGGTGATCGCGGTGAAGAGGGGGAAGCCCGGCACTTTAAATCACCGCGGCTGTCACCGGTAGCAACAGGTGCGGCGCGCGCGCTGTTCCACAATCGCAGCTTTCAGTTGAAGGAGCATTTCACATGGCTATCCAGACCGTCGGCATCATCGGAGCCGGCACGATGGGCAACGGCATCGCCCAGGCCTGCGCCGTCGCGGGCGTCAACGTCGTCATGGTCGACATCGCGCAGGCCGCGGTCGACAAGGGCCTGGCCACGGTGGCGGGCAGCCTCGACCGGCTGATCAAGAAAGACAAGCTGACGGCCGAGCAGAAGGACGCGGCCCTGGCGCTGATCAAGGGCTCGACGAACTACGAGGAGCTGAAGGCCGCCCAGCTGGTGATCGAGGCCGCGACCGAGAACCACGAGCTCAAGCTCAAGATCCTCAAGCAGATCGACGCCATGCTGGCGCCCGAGGCGATCATCGCCTCCAACACCTCCTCGATCTCGATCACCCAGCTGGCCGCCGCCACCTCGCGGCCGGACCGCTTCATCGGCATGCACTTCTTCAACCCGGTGCCGATGATGGCGCTGGTGGAGATCATCCGCGGTTACCTGACCAGCGACGCCACGCACGACGCGGTGAAGGCGTTGGCCGTGGCGCTGGGCAAGTCGCCGATCACGGTGAAGAACGCGCCGGGCTTCGTGGTCAACCGCATCCTGGTGCCGATGATCAACGAGGCCTTCTTCGTGCTGGCCGAGGGGCTGGCCACGGCCGAGGACATCGATGCGGGCATGAAGCTGGGCTGCAACCAACCGATCGGGCCGCTGGCGCTGGCGGACATGATCGGCCTGGACGTGTGCCTGGCGGTGATGGAGGTCTACCTGGAGCAGTTCGGCGATTCCAAGTACCGGCCGTGCCCGCTGCTGAAGGAGATGGTGGCCGCGGGCCAGCTGGGCCGCAAGACCGGGCGCGGGGTGTACACCTACTGAACGCGGAGGCACCATGACCGCCATTCCCACCACGCCCCCACCCGAAGGCTGCATCGACACCCAGGTGCTCGGCCATGTGCTGCTGATCGGCATCAACCGCCCCGCCAAGCGCAACGGCTGGACGCCCAAGATGTTCCGCGAGCTGGCCGAGGCCTACACGCGGCTGGACGACGATCCCGCGCTGCGCGTGGGCGTGCTGCATGCCTTCGGCGATCACTTCACGGCGGGCCTCGATCTGCCCGCGGTGGCCGAATTCATGAAGCGCGGCGAGAAGGCGACCCCCGAGGGCCTGGTGGAGCCGCATGACTTCGGGCTGCCCAACTACCGCCGCCGCACGAAGCCGATGGTGGTCGCGGTCAAGGGCATCTGCTTCACGGTGGGCATCGAGCTGATGCTGGGCGCCGACATCGTGGTGGCGGCGGACAACTGCCGCTTCTCGCAGATGGAGGTGCAGCGCGGCATCATGGCCACCGGCGGCGCCACGCTGCGCATGGCCGAGCGCGCGGGGCTGGGCAATGCGATGCTGCACCTGCTGACGGCGGACGAATTCGACAGCGCCGAGGCCTATCGCCTGAACTTCGTGCAGCGGGTGGTGCCTGCGGGCCAGGAGCTGGACGAAGCACTGCGCATCGCGCAGCGCATTGCCGCCCAGGCGCCGCTGGCGGTGGTGGCGACGCGGCTCAATGTGATGAAGGCGATCGAGCAGGGCCCGCTGGCGGCGGTGCAGGATTTCATTCCGGTGCAGCAGCGGCTGGCGAACAGCGAGGATGCGGCGGAAGGGGTGCGCTCGTTCGTCGAGAAAAGGCCCGCGCGCTTCAGCGGCTGCTGATGACTTGCTCCCTCCCCTTCCGGCGGAGGGCTGGGGTGGGGGCACCGGGCGGTCGAATGGGCGCGCCGATGGATGCGTCCGGTGCCCTCACCCTAGCCCTCTCCCGGAGGGAGAGGGGACAAGACAGAGATCGGAGTCAGAAGCAAACAATTAACTTGCACGCAACTTAATTGAGTACTACAATTCAGCTCATGCCCTCCAAAGCCCCCACCGCCGACGAGATGCTCCAGCTCGACAACCAGCTCTGCTTCGCGGTCTATTCCGCCTCGCTGGCCATGACCAAGCTGTACAAGCCGCTGCTCGACAAGCTCCACCTCACCTACCCCCAGTATCTTGTGATGCTGGTGTTATGGGAGCGTGACGGCCTCATGGTGTCGGAGCTGGGCGAGCGCCTGTCGCTCGACTCGGGCACGCTGACGCCGCTGCTCAAGCGCCTCGAGGCCAACGGCCTGGTGGCACGCATCCGCGACGTGGCCGACGAGCGCCGCGTGCACATCAGCCTCACGGCCGCCGGGCGCCGACTCAAGGCGCGCGCGGCTGCCGTGCCGGCCTGCCTGATGGCCGCCAGCCAGTGCTCGATCGAAGAGCTGGTGGCGCTCACCCAGCAGCTCCAGCAACTGCGCGATCGCGTGAAGGCGGCCGCCTAGCTTTTCCGTTCCCCCACCGCTTCGGCATCGAAGCATCTTTTCCCGCAACTACCAACCTGAAGGAATCATCATGGTCAAGCAGCTCGACAAGGTCCTCTACACCGCCCAATCCCACACCACCGGCGGCCGCGACGGCGGCGCCGGCCAATCCAGCGACAACGCGCTGGAGGTCAAGCTCAACCCGCCCGGCTCCGGCAAGCCCGGCACCAACCCCGAGCAACTGTTCGCGGTCGGCTACTCGGCCTGCTTCATCGGTGCGATGAAGGCGGTGTCGCCGAAGATCAACGTCAAGGTGCCGGAAGACGTCGCGGTCGACGCCAGCGTCTCGCTCGGCCCGACGGACGGCGGCAAGGCCTACGGCATCGCCGTCAAGCTGGCGATCACGCTGCCGGGCCTGGACGACGCGCAGAAGAAGCTGCTGGTCGAGACCGCCCACCAGGTCTGCCCGTACTCGAACGCCACCCGCGGCAACATCGAGGTCGAGCTCGTGATCGCCTGATAGCGGCTCAGCCTCGCGCGGCCCGGCGCCGCGTCACCCAGGTGACGCGGGGCCGGGCTTTTTTCATGCAACGGACGCGGCTTCGCGCTAAGGTGGCTTTCATGAGCACCACCACCCAGCTGCTGATCCGCAAGGACGATCTTTCTTCCACCCGTGTGCGCACGACCGAAGAGACAGCACTGGCCGAGGGCCAGGTCCGGCTGCGCATCGACCAGTTCGCGCTCACCTCCAACAACATCACCTACGCCGCCTTCGGCGAGTCGATGAACTACTGGCAGTTCTTCCCGACCGGCGAGGAAGGCTGGGGCTGCATCCCGGTCTGGGGCTTCGCCTCGGTCGTGCAGTCGCTGCATCCAGGCGTGGCGGTAGGCGAGCGGCTCTACGGCTATGTGCCGATGGCCTCCAGCGTGGTGCTGGCGCCCGAGCGGCTTTCGCCGGCACGCTTCGCCGACGGCACGCCGCACCGGGCCGGGCTGCCGCCGGTCTACAACCAGTACTTCCGCTGCACGCGCGACCCCCTCTACACCCCCGACACCGAAGACCTGCAGGCCCTGCTGCGCCCGCTCTTCATCACCTCCTGGCTGATCGACGACTTCTTCGACGACAACGATTTCTTCGGCGCGCGGCCGGGCATCGCCCTGCTCTCCAGCGCCTCGAGCAAGACGGCCTACGGCACCGCCTTCCAGATGCACCGGCGACCTGGCATCGAGGTGGTCGGCCTGACCTCGGCAGCCAACAAGGCCTTCTGCCAGAGCCTGGGCTGCTACCACCGGGTGCTGGCCTACGAGGAGCTCGACCAGGTCGCGGCCGATGTGCCCTGCGTGTACGTGGATTTCGCCGGCGACGGCGAGCTGCGGCGCGCGATCCACACGCGCTTTTCGCAGCTGCGCCACGACTGCGTGATCGGCGGCACACACGTGGAGCAGCTCGCGCCCGCCGGCACCGCCAAGGAGCTGCCGGGGCCGCGCGCCGCTTTCTTCTTCGCGCCGGCCCAGATCAAGAAACGCACCGAGGAATGGGGCGCCGAGGGTTTCGGCCAGCGCATGGTGCAGGCCTGGCAGGGCTTTCTCGCGAAGGTGGCGCAGCCCGCGACGCCCTGGCTCACGGCCGAGCACCACGACGGCGCCGAGGCGGTGCAGGCCGCCTATGCGCAGGTGCTGTCGGGCCGGGGCGATCCGCGCGTCGGACATATCCTGTCACTCTCCAGGTAGCGACAATGGGCGGATGACTTCCGCAGAGCAAGCCACCGGCGCCCATCCCTACGAATCGCTCACGCCCGACGTGGTGCTGGACGCGCTCGCCGAATTCGGCCTCTACGGCGACGGCCGGCTGATGGCACTGAACTCCTACGAGAACCGCGTCTACCAGGCCCACCTGGAGGACGGCCGCGCGGTGGTGCTCAAGTTCTACCGGCCGGGCCGCTGGAGCGATACGCAGATCGCCGAGGAGCACCGCTTCTCGGCCGAACTGGCCGCGGCCGAGGTGCCGGCGATCGCGCCGCTCGCGCTGGAGGGCGCGACGCTGCACCACCATGGCGGCTTCGCCTTCAGCGTGAGCCCCTACCGCGGCGGGCGCCAGCCGGAGCTGGACGACTTCGAGGTGCTCGAATGGGTGGGCCGCTTCCTGGCGCGCATCCACACGGTGGGCGCGGCGCGGCCCTTCGTCGAACGCCCGGCGCTCGACCTGCAGAGCTTCGGCCTGGCCTCGCGCGACTGGCTGCTCGAGCACGAGATGATCCCGCTGGACGTGCAGCGCGACTGGGAAAAAGCCTGCAGCGAGGCCTTCGAGATGATCGCCCTCACCGCGCTTGGCGCGGACACCTACACCGAGCTGCAGAAGCTGCGGCTGCACGGCGACGTGCACCCCGGCAACATCCTGTGGACGCCCACCGACCGCCCCGATGGCGGCCCGCACTTCGTCGACCTCGACGACACCCGCACCGGCTTCGCGGTGCAGGACCTCTGGATGTTGCTGTCGGGCGACCGCGCCCAGCGCACCGGCCAGCTCAGCGGCCTGCTCGAAGGCTACGAGCAGTTCCGGCCCTTCGACCGGCGCGAGCTGGCGCTGATCGAGCCACTGCGCACCCTGCGCCAGATCCACTACAGCGCCTGGCTCGCGCGGCGCTGGCGCGATCCGATCTTCCCGATCAACTTCCCCTGGTTCGGCTCGAGCGACTACTGGAAGGAGCAGATCCAGATGCTGCAGGACCAGTGCGAGGCGATGGCGGAGGAGCCGCTGTACGCGTGAGCTGCGACGAAGCTCTGCACCATCCTGGAAAGGCTGAAGCGTGGTCAGCGCCGCGGTGCGTCGGGTTTCTTGCCCTCTGAAGGCGCGGACCGCGCTTCTTGTCGCGAAATTTTGACCAGAACGTCCTTGATGTCGGGAATTTTGGCCTGGATTTTCTGACTGTGATCTCCAGAGGCCGCCTTAGGACTCGATCGGCAGCCCCAGGCTCAGCGGCACCCTCAGGTACCCACGAAAGCGCACGCGCCCGCCGCGCACCACCGGCCCGCTCAGCCGGTAGTCGGGAAAGCGCGCAAGAAAAGCGGCGATGGCCACGCGCGCTTCCAGCCGCGCGAGGTTCATGCCCACGCACTGGTGCGTGCCGGAACCGAAGGCCAGGTGGCGGTTGGGCGAGCGCGTGATGTCCAGCCGGTCCGGCTCTGCAAACACCGCCGGATCGCGGTTGGCCGCACCGATGCACAGCGTGATCCGCGTGCCGGGCTGCACCTCGATGCCGCCCACGCTTGTCGCCACGGTGGCAATGCGATTACCCAGCTGGTTGGAGCTTTCGAAGCGCAGGAACTCCTCGATCGCGCCGCGGATGAGCGAAGAGTCGTCCAGCAGCCGCTGCCTTTCTCCAGGCCATTCGAGCAGCGCGACGAGGCCGTTGCCGATCAGGTTGGTGGTGGTCTCGTGCCCGGCGTTGAGGATGAAGATGCAGTTCTGGTAGAGCTCGTTCTCGGTCAGCCGGTCGCCGCCGTCTTCCTCGCCCTGGATCAGCCGCGTCAGCACGTCGTGCGCCGGGTCGCCGGGGTGCCGGCGGCGCTCCAGCACCAGCCCGCGCAGGTAGGCCACCATCTCCGTCACCGCGCGATTGCCGGCGTCCAGCTGCGCCGCGCTGGGCTGCGGTTCCAACGCGCCGAGGATGGCGAGCGACCAGTGGCGCAGCGGCCCGCGCTCCTCGCGCGGCACGCCCAGCAGGTTGCCGATGACCTCCACCGGGATGGCGGCGGCGAAGTCCTCGATCAGGTCCACCTCGCCGCCGGCGTGCTGCCGCTCTTCCATGCGGTCGAGCAGGCCCGCGACGAGGTGCGTGAGCCCGTCCTCCATCGACTCGATGGCGCGCGCCGTGAGCGCCCCGGCGATCAGCCCGCGCACGCGCGTGTGCAGCGGCGGGTCGTTGAACACCAGGCTGGTGGTGTGGTGCTCGTAGAGCGGGCTGCCGACGCCGTACTTGGGCGCGTACTCGGCGCGCTTGTCGGAGCTGAAGGCGTGCGTGTCCTTGTAGACCGCCACGCAATCGGCATGGCGCGTGAGCAGCAGCGAGCCGTCGGGCATGCGGCGCACCGGCGTCGCGTCGCGCAGCGCCGCATACCAGGGGTAGGGGTTCTCGTAGAAGGCCGTGCCGGGACTTCGCAGGTCGAAGCCCGAGAGATCGACGACACAAGGCTCGGCGTTCATGGATCGCCCCCGTGCGGGATTCGGGCCGGCCGGCGGCGCGGCCTCGGGTCCCCGCCTAGACCAGCAGTGCGTTCACTCGCCGCACATAGGCGGCGGGGTCGGCCGGCAGGCCGCCCTCGGCGAGCAAGGCCTGGTCGAACAGGATGTTCGCCAGGTCCTCGAAGTGCGGCGAGCCCTCCAGCTTTTTCACCAGCGGGTGCTCGGCATTCACCTCCAGCACCGGCTTGACTTCCGGCGCCGGCTGGCCGGCCTGCTTGAGCATGCGCGCGAGCTGGGTGCTCATGCCACCGTCCTGCACCACCAGGCAGGCCGGGGAATCGACCAGGCGGGTGGTGACGCGCACATCCTCGGCCTTGTCCTTGAGGGCTTCCTTGAGCCGCTCCAGCATGGGCTTGAAGGACTCGGCGGCTTCCTCGGCCGCCTTCTTCTCGGCCTCGTCCTGCAGCTTGCCCAGGTCGACTGCGCCCTTGGCCACGCTCTGCAGCGGCGTGCCGTCGAACTCGGTCAGGTAATTGAGCGCCCACTCGTCGACGCGGTCGGTCATCAGCAGCACCTCGATGCCCTTCTTCCTGAAGATCTCGAGCTGCGGGCTGTTCCGGGCGGCGGCCGGGGTTTCGGCCGTGATGTAGTAGATCGCCTCCTGGCCTTCCTTCATGCGCGCCTTGTAGTCGGCGAAGCCCACGCTCACCGTGTCGCTGGTGCTGGAGGCAAAGCGCAGCAGCTTGGCGATGCGCTCGCGGTTGCCGAAGTCCTCGCCCAGGCCTTCCTTCAGCACGGCGCCGAACTCGGCATAGAACTTGGCGTACTTGCCCGATTCGTCGCCGTACTCGGCCGCGGCCTCGGCGGCCAGGGTGGTGTCGGCGTTCTTGTCGACCACGTCGGTCACGCCATCGGCCGGGTTGGGCGCGGGCACCGATTCGCCGGAGCCGATGTCGAGCTTGCCATCATCGCCGCTGCTGGTGGTGGTCTTGCGCTGCTTCTTCGCCAGGTCTTCCAGCATGCCGAGCACGCGCTTGGTGCTGCCCTCGCGGATCGCCTTCACGTCGCGGCTTTCCTGCAGCAGCTCGCGGCTCACGTTGAGCGGCAGGTCGGCCGAGTCGATCACGCCCTTGACGAAGCGCAGGTAGGTCGGCAGCAGCGCCTCGGCATCGTCCATGATGAAGACGCGCTTGACGTAGAGCTTGACGCCCGCACTCTTCTCGCGGTTCCACAGGTCCATCGGCGCCTTCGCCGGGATGTAGAGCAGCTGGGTGTACTCGGTGTTGCCCTCGACGCGGTTGTGGCTCCAGGCCAGCGGCGCCTCGAAGTCGTGGCTGATGTTCTTGTAGAACTCCGCGTACTGCTCGTCGGTGATGTCCTTCTTGGGCCGGCTCCACAGCGCGTTGGCCTGGTTGACCGGCTCCCACTCGCCGGTCTTGACCATCTGGCCGCCCTTGTTGTCCTCGCCTTCCTTCCACTCTTCCTTCTCCATGAGGATGGGCAGGGAGATGTGGTCGGAGTACTTCGAAATGATGGACTTGAGTTTCCAGAGGTTCAGGTACTCCTCGGCGTCGTCGCGCAGGTGCAGCGTGACGCTGGTGCCGCGCTGCGGCCGGGCGATGGTGTCGACCTCGAAGTCGCCGGCACCGGCGCTGACCCAGCGCACGCCTTCTTCCGCCGGCAGGCCGGCGCGGCGCGACTCGACGGTGATCTTGTCGGCCACGATGAAGCCCGAATAGAAGCCCACGCCGAACTGGCCGATCAGCTGCGCGTCGGCCTTCTGGTCGCCCGAGAGCTTGCTCATGAACTCCTTGGTGCCGCTCTTGGCGATCGTGCCCAGGTTGTCGATGGCTTCCTGCTGCGACAGGCCGATGCCGTTGTCGGCGATGGTGAGGGTCTTGGCGGCCGGGTCGAAGGACACGCGCACTTCCAGCGTGGGCTGGTCCTCGTAGAGCGCCGGCTGGTCGATGGCCTCGAAGCGCAGCTTGTCGCAGGCGTCGGAGGCGTTCGAGATCAGCTCGCGCAGGAAGATTTCCTTGTTGGAGTAGAGGGAGTGCGTGACCAGGTGAAGCAGCTGGGCGACTTCGGCCTGGAAGGGGAGTTTGGTCTTGGAAAGCGTCATGACTCGGTAAGAAACAGGTGAAAGGCGTCGCCTTGGGCGAACCGAGAACTTTACAAGAGCGCGCCAGCGGGAGCCACGGGGCGCTCGAATGCGCCGCCCCGCGAGCAAGCCGTCTGAACGTCGCAAGCGCGCGACGCTTGCAAATGAAATACATCGTTAGTTTTTAACGGAAGTACTCATTCGGCAGTCGTTTGCGAACTCAACCCCACCGTGCCGGTGACGGCCGGCGCCCTGGCGACGGCCACCACCGGCTTCACCAATGCCGCCACCCGGCCTTCAACACCGCTTCCGCCGGCGGCGCCTCGGCGACGCCCACCACCCTGGCGGCCTCCGGCGGGCTGGTTCGCCGGGACGGCGCCTCGTATTTACTTTCGGATACATCGCCGCCTCGACGGGGAACGGGGCTTCAACATTTCCCTCTTGCTGCCGATATCCGGTAGTCGGGCGTCGAGGGGACGCACGGCGATCTTCATTTGCCGGGTGCCGTATGTCCGCCAGCGTGTTTTCCAGGGGTGTCTGCATGAAAAGCGCGCTGTCCGCGATGCTCCTGCTGCCGCTGGCTTGGTGCTGAACGGCCGCGAGTTTCGCTTCAACCCAGGTCGGCGAGAGCACGCTGAAAGTGCCGGCGGCGCCCTCGGCGCTCTACGTGGTGCACGGGCCCTAGCGAGCCCCGCTCAGTGGGTGTTGCCCGATGGCGGCATCGGCGCCGTGGTCTGCCCCGGCAGTTCGGTGCCGCTCGCATGCGAGGCGGCGACCGCGCCTGCATAGACATCGGTGTCGGACACCTTGGAGGCCATCGCCGGCGCGCTGGTCGACTGCCCGATGGACTCGGTGCCGGCCGGACGGGCGGCCGCCATGGCGCCGGCCTGCACGTCGGGGTTGACGGGCGAATTCATCATGAGCGGGTGGTAGTCGGAGCCGTCGGTGGTCTCCTGCGCCTGGGCGCCGAGCGCGGCGAACGCGATGGCGGCGAAGAGCGGCAGGAAGCGGGTGGATGCAGGCATGGTTGTCTCCGCGACAAAGGGCGGGATCTCGCCGCAGGCGCGACATGCGCCACGGCAGAAGCCGCTCGTGCCACTCTAGGAAGCCGGACTTAGGGCAGCCTGACCACAGCGCCGCGCGAAGGCGGCGATCTCTCGGGGTCGTGCCATGCATGCCATGCGTCCCCTGCCCGGCACGCCGCCGATGCCGGCGCAGCCGCTTGGGGCTGCGCCACCATGGCGCCGCTGGCAAAACCCGCGGCCAGCGCGACGGCTGCAGCGCCGAGCATGCGGCGGTGGGCGGCGCCGGGTCCGGCGCCGCCGATGGTGCTGCGATCCCAAGCCGCTTGCGACATCTGCGTTCCTCCTCAATCGGCCACAGGCCACCAGGCCGTCGTGACGAGCGGCGGCGCATTCATGTCGACCGGCTCGCCGATGCGCGGCGTCACCACCGGGACCTCGCGCGCCGAGGCCAGCGCGGCGATGCGCGTCAGCGGGTCGTGCCAGTCGTGCAGCGCCAGGTCGAAGGTGCCGTTGTGTACCGGCATCAGGCGCTTGCCGCGCAAGTCCAGGTGGGCCTGCAGCGTTTCCTCGGGCTGCATGTGCACGCCGGACCACTGGCGGTCGTAGGCGCCGCACTCGATCAGCGTGAGGTCGAAGGGCCCGTACCTTTCGCCGATGGCCTTGAAGCCGTCGAAGTAGCCGGTGTCGCCGCTGAAGAAGAGCCTGAAGTCGTCCGCCTGGACCACCCACGAGGCCCACAGCGTGGGGTTGTCGCTGAACAGGCCGCGGCCCGAGAAATGCTGCGCCGGCGTGGCGACGAAGCGAACGCCCTCCACCGTGGTGGATTGCCACCAGTCCAGCTGCCGCACCTTGGCCGGGTCGACGCCCCATTCGACCAGCAGATCGCCCACGCCCAGCGGCGCCACGAAATGCCCGACCCGGCCCGCCAGCTGCGCGATCGCGGCTTTGTCGAGATGGTCGTAGTGGTCGTGCGAGAGCAGCACGCCCTCGATCGGCGGCAGCTCGTCGATCGTGATCGGCGGCGGGTGAAAGCGCTTCGGCCCGGCCCATTGCACGGGCGAGGCGCGCTCGGAGAACACCGGGTCGGTCAGCCAGAAGGCGCCCTTGAGCTTCATCAGCACCGTCGAGTGGCCGAGGCGCACCACGGTCCGGTCGGGCGCGGCCAGCAGTTGCTCGCGCGTGAGGCGGGCCACCGGCAGCGGCGCGGCGGGCGCGGCCTCGGCCGGCTTGTCGAACAGCATGCGCCAGACGACGCGGGGCGCCTCGCGCCAGCCGACCGTCTTCGGCGTCACGGGATTGCGGAAGCCGCCGTCGCGGAACTGCGGCGAATCGGCACGGCCGGCGGCATTGCCGCAGGCGCTCAGTCCAAGCGTGGTCATGGTGGCGATGAGGATGAGGAACAGCGCGGCCGCAGCACGGCGCGCGCGGGGAAGACGGGGCGAAGGCACAGGCGGCTTGCCGGCCCGGCGGGGATTTGTGGACCCGCGCCGGGCTGGCGGCGGATCAGAGCCGGCTGCCGCCGTTGGCGTTGGAGGTGCGCACATCCATCGGATGCGGCATGGTCGAGATGACCTTGCTGTTCACGCGCGAACCGGAGGACACGTTCTGGTCCGGCGCCGCGGCCGCGCGCATGGCTTCCTGCGCCACGGCCTTCGAATCGGCGACCGCCTTGAAGGGCTCCGCGCCGCGCGAGCCGCGCACCACGTTCTGGTTGGGGGCGGAGGCGGTGCGGACGGCTTCCGCGTCCATGTCGGCGCGGCTCAGGGCCGAAGCGTGCGTGAGCACGCCGTCGTAGCTTTCGGCCTGGGCGGCCACCGAGGCCAGGCCCGCGAGGGCGCTCAGGGTGGTGACGGCGAGGAACTTCAGGGAGGCTTGCATGGCGATGAACTCCGGGTGATTGGGGTCTGTTGACATACAAATCACCCCCGCCCCGGCCCTTCGGGTGAGGCCCCAGAGAGGGCCCACTCGTCGTTGCCAATGCTCGCTGTGCCACCAGCCCAGCTGCGCTTGGCGCCTAGATTGGGCCCTCTCTGGGCCTCACGCGGGGGTGATTTGTATGTCAACAGACCCTACAGGTCTCGCGCCGGGTGCGACATGCGTCTCGGCTGACCTGGGATGCACTCTAGGCAGCCACACTGAGCCGATCGTTAGGGAAAACTTAGCCGAGTCTTAGCCCCTCGGCAGGCGCCTCGAATTCAGGCGCGGGCGACGGAAAGCAAGCCGTCGATGGCGTGGACAACGCCGCGTCGCGCCTCGGGCGTGGGCGCGCCTTCGACCAGCAACTGGCGGATCAGGCCCAGCGTGTTGAGCAGCTCCGCCTCCATGTCCGTCAGCAGCGGGATCACCTCGTACTTGGGGTAGTGGCCACGTGCGCCCAGCGGGCGGCCGGGGCCGGAGAGATCCACGTCGTAGCCTTCGTAAATTGCTTCGGTTTGGGTCTTCATGGTCTTGGTTTGCCGAAATCCGCCGGGGCGGAGATTGCCAACGCTTCAGCTCAGCTGCATCAGCTCCGAGAGCCGGCGGCCGACCGCCTGCATCCGCGAGCGCTTTTCGCCGGCGCGGCGCTCGGCCAGTTGCTCAAGCGCCATCGCCACGGACTCCGCGCCCTGGTCGCCCTCCTCCAGCCGACGGCGCCACTTCTGCGCGAGCGCCGACAACTGCTCGCTGTCGAGGCGCTTCGGCGGCAGATCCGGCGCGGGCTGCTGGGCGCGCGCTCGCCTTCCGCCCGGGGGCGGCAGCGTGGCGCGCAGCAAGCGGAGGAGGCCGTTGGACGACCACTGGGCGTTGGGGTCGGAGTGATGTTGCATGTAATACATTGTGCCTAGTTAAACACAAAGTAACAAGCGCACTTCTTCACTTTTTTACTACTTTCGCCTGCACCCCCACGGCAGGCTCGTTTTACACCTTCATCAGGCCGGCAGGTAGACCCGGGCGATCAGCCCGGTGCCGCCCTCCTCCTGCTCGCTGCGGTTGCTGAGCGCGATGCGCAGGCCGTGGCGCAAGGCCGCGGTGCGCGCAATCGCCAGGCCCAGGCCGCTGCCGCCGGCCGAGGTGCCGGGCACGCGGAAGAAGCGGTCGAACACGCGCGTCATGAACTCCGGCGGGATGCCCGGCCCGTTGTCGACCACGTCCACCACCGGCTGGCCCTGCACCTCGTGCAGGCGCACGTCGACCACCCCGCCCTCGGGCGCGTGGCGCAGGGCGTTGTCGATCAGGTTGTCGAACACGCTGCGCAGCTCGGCCGCGGGGGCGCTGACCACCGGCGTCACGGTGCCGTCGAAGCCGACGTCGATGTGGCGCCGGTCCGCCACCACCATCAGCTGGCCGAGGCTCTCGCGCAGCAGCGCGGCGACGTCGACCGGCTCGGCGCTCGCCGCCGGCGCGGCGCTCTCCTGGCGCGACAGGCGCAGCAGCTGCTCGATCAGGTGCTGGGCGCGCGTGACGCCGGCCTCGAGCTGCGCGAAGCGCTCGGCGGCATCGCCGGGCGGAACGTGCGCACGCAGGTTCTCCAGCTGCAGGCCGATGGCGGCGACCGGCGTGCGCAGCTCGTGCGCCGCGTCCTGCACGAAGCGGCGCTGGGCGGCGAAGGCGTCGCGCAGGCGCGCCAGCAGGCTGTTGAAGGAGCTCACCAGCGGCGCGATCTCGTCCGGCACGCGCGTCAGCGAGAGCTCGGAGAGGCTGCGCTCGTCCTGCGCCGCCACCTCGCGCGCCACCGCGTGCAGCGAATAGGAGCTGAGCCACACCACCAGCCACAGCACCGCCAGCGAGACCGGCAGCAGGAGCGCGATCGGCAGCGCCGCGAAGAGGGCACGGTGGGCGACCTCGTGGCGCATGAAGCTGCCGCTCTGCGCGATCTGCACGCGCGGCTGGTTGGCGCGCGGGCCGGCCTCGGCGGTGTAGACGCGCCACTCCTCGTCGCTGCCGGCGCCGGTGCGCACGTTGCGCAGGCCAGGCTCGGCTTGCAGCGGCACCGCGAGCTTGGGCCAGGAACTGGCCAGCAGCCGGCCGTCGGGGCTCCAGATCTGGACGATGAAGGAACCCCATTTGAAGACGCTCTGGTCCGCCAGCGGCAGCAGTGCCGGCGTGCTGTCGTTGGCCGCGTAGGAGTTGGCCAGGAGCTGCATCTGGTCGTCCATGAAGGTGTGGACCATGCGCCCGTAGCTCATGTAGGAGGCCCAGCCCGTGACGCCGGCCGCGATCAGGTGCAGCGAGACCAGCCACAGCAGCAGCTTGGCCCGCAGCGAGCAGGGCATGTACCAGGGGCGCGGATTCATCTTCTTCATGCTGCTGCCGCCACCCGCCATCCGAGCCCACGCACGTTGCGGATCGCATCGGGCCCGAGCTTGCGCCGCATGCCGTGGATCAGCACGTCCACTGCGTTGCTGGTGACCTCCTCGCCCCAGCCGTAGATGCGGTTCTCCAGCTGCTCGCGCGACAGGATGGCGCCGGGCCGCTCCAGCAGCGCATGCAGCAGCGCGAACTCGCGCGCGGTGAGGGCCTCGCGCGTGCCGTTGCGCAGCACTTCGCGCGTGGTCAGGTCCAGCTGCAGGCCGGTGCCGCCGATCACCGAATGCGCGGCGCCGTCGCGGCGGCGGATCACCGCACGCATGCGCGCCAGCAGCTCGCGGAATTCGAAGGGCTTGAGCAGGTAGTCGTCGGCGCCGAGGTCCAGGCCCTGGATGCGGTCTTCCAGGCCGTCGCGTGCGGTGAGCACCAGCACCGGCGTGGTGTCGCCGCGCTCGCGCGCCCGTCGCAGCACCTCGGTGCCGTCCTGCTTGGGCAGGCCGAGGTCGAGCAGCACGCAGGTGTAGCCGCCGTCGGCGAAGGCGCTCTGCGCCAGCGCGCCGTCGCGCACCCAGTCGACCGACCAGCCGGCGCCTTCGAGCGCATGCCGCAGGCTGCTCCCGATCATCTCGTCGTCTTCCACCAGCAGCGTGCGCACGGCGCCTCCTTTTCGCGAAGCAATGAAGGCTACACGCGGATTCTTAGCGTGTCATGAGGCCCGATGATCCGCCAGTCCGCTGAATCACTGAAATCGGTCGGTGCTGTCCACCCGAGACGGGCGCGCTGCGGCGTGGGCGTCCCTCACCGCCCATTTCAATGATTCAGCGGACTAGAAGCGCTCGTGTGGCCCCAGATAGCGCCACAGTCCCACGGGCAGGTGCCCCAGCACCACGCGCCCGATGCGGATGCGCTTCAAGCCCACCACCTTGAGCCCGACCTGCTCGCACATGCGGCGGATCTGGCGCTTCTTGCCCTCGGTCAGCACGAAGCGCAGCTGCTCGGGGTTCTGCCAGTCGACCAGCGCCGGCTTGAGCGGCTGGCCGTCCAGGCTCAGGCCATGGCGCAGGCGCTGCAGCTGCTCGCGCGGGAAGGTGGCCTGCGGGTTCTGCGCCACCTCGCCGTAGCTCACGCGCACCAGGTATTCCTTCTCCATGCCCGAGTCCTCGCCGATCAGCTGGCGTGCGACGCGGCCGTCCTGCGTGAGCACCAGGAGGCCCACCGAGTCGATGTCCAGCCGGCCGGCCGGCGCCAGGCCGCGCAGCTGGGGCGGCGAGAAGCGCAGGCGGCTCGGGTCCTCGCGCCAGTGCGTGCGCGGGTTGATCAGCACCACGGCCGGCTCGTGACCGTCCTCGGCCTGCCCGCTGACATAACCCATGGGCTTGTGCAGCAGGATGGTGACCTGTTGCTGCTGCTGGTTCTGCGCCTTGCGATCGACCTCGATGCGGTCGGCAGGGCCGACCTTGAGGCCCATCTCGGCGATCCGGCCGTTGACCTTGACCCAGCCCTGCGCGATCCAGTCGTCGGCCTCGCGGCGCGAGCACATGCCGAGCTCGGCCATGCGCTTGTTGAGTCGGGTCGGTTCGGGGCTGTCGGACATGGGGCGAAGGCTGGGCAGGCGGCGCGCCATTGTCCGCCATTCGACAGAGCCGGCACCGAAGGCACTGGCCGGATGGTAAGTCGCAATTCCACCCGCCGGCGACCATACTGCAACGACCCCGTTCGCCACCCCCCATCGGAGAAACAACATGCCACGCTATGTCATCGAACGCACGCTCCCTGGCGCCGGAAAGCTGTCGGAGCGCGACCTCAAGGCCCTGTCCATCAAGTCCAACGGCGTCCTGCGCGAACTCGGGCCCGAGATCAACTGGGTCGAGAGCTTCGTGACCGACGACAAGCTCTACTGCGTCTACATCGCGCCCAACGACGAGATGATCCGCGAGCATGCCAAGCGCGGCGGCTTCCCGGCCGACAGCGTGGCGCGGGTGCACGCCATCATCAGCCCGACGACGGCGGAGTGAGCGAGGGCCGTATGGGGTCGTCGGCGTAGACGCAGCCCCACGCTCTCCACTTTGATCGCACGATTTGCCGGCGACACCGAATCGTTTCTGATTCCGACGCACGTGAATGCCTGGAAGTGTTCCTTCCTGCATTCCTGGACGAAGCAGGCCGTGGCCGAACGCTGATCGCAACGACCGCGGGGTCGTGGTGGAACGCCCCAGTTGAACGAATTGAGCGACGAAGGGCATCTGGATGCTTCCTCCCCATCGCGATCCTCACCTGCTATAGCGGACTGAAGGGAACCGATGCGCAGGCACTGTTACGCAGTTAAGCGAGGGTCGGGGCCGGACACGGCCGTGCTTCCACTCGTTGTTCCACATGCAAAAAAAGCAACCAGAAAACACCACACATCATGGATTCCACCACACGGTCTATCTCACGGCATTCGTCCAGCTCGACCACATCCGAGGAAGAGCGGTCCTCGAAGCGCCGGAAAACCGAAAACGCCCCTTTGACGCTCTCTGATTCGCCCACACCGCCGCAGACTGATCCGCTTCCGCTGCCACGCGCAGGCAGCACTTCACACACGCGCGCAACTCGTCCACAGTGAAGTGCGGCAGCAAGGATGAGACCTGTTTGGAGAAACGCGACAGCAGATCTGGACGGATCTTGCAATGAGCCAGGGTCAGCGCGCTGAGCCAGTCTTGGATGTCGCCCATCGTTTTGACGTCTCCCAGCACGGCAAGTAGTTGCGTGGGACAGGCGTTTTCATCCGTGCTTCCCGACTTCTCTACAAAGTCGCGGAAGGCCTTGAGGCGTTCGCCGACGGATGGGTTGTACAGCCACGATTCGCTAGCCTTGCAGGAGCTGGGGTTTGGCATCGGATCGGGTGACACGCTGGTAGTTCAGATAGAGGCCACTCCAATTGCGCTCGAGGCAAACGAGCTCATGGTGATCGACACGGGGACTGATCGCTATGCGATCCAGGCCCCAGGTGCAACGATGCACGACACACCTTTCCTGAGTCGCGACCTGGTGACGCTGGCGACAGCGCACACGATCCGGAGAGAGGGAACTGACTGGATGCTGCCCGAGTATTTCGGACCGGAAGGGGCCCCAGAGGTCCTGTTGAAATTGGCGCTAATCGACAAAGGGTTCTCCGCCCGCTTTCGACCAATGCTGGCCAACTATCCGTGGATGAAAGTGGAGGCCACCAGCAGGCGCAAGCTCCGTTCCGGCGAAGACGGAGTCGAACCCGGGAAACCTGAAGCTACTGGAGGGCGTCCACGCGCAGTTGCATAAGCGGGCGACAGTCCAACTGGCAAGCGTGGGCCAGGGAATGGCGCCTTGCTTTGCCCAGCATATCGACCTGTCGGGGATGCCCTTGCAATTGCTTACCATGGCTTCCCGAATGGCGCCCTCGACACGGGTTCTTGCGGGGCTCGCCCAGTTGATATTAGCCAGCTTGCCGGCTTACCCGGAGGATGTCCAGGCACAGACCCTGATCGGCGTGTTGTCGATGACTTTCGGTCCAAAGAACGAGGAAATTCTCCGGACGAGGAGGCGAGTGGGCTTCTTGCGGCGCTGCAGTTGCATCACGCCGTGAGCGATGAGCCGACCTTGCTGATCAACGACCCGTTCGGCGAGCGCTATGTCGCATGGTCCATCACTGACATACGCTTGCTAGGCGCCCTGTCCAGACGGACCGCGACGCCTTCCTCTATGCCTTCAGGGCTCGTGGACTGTTTGGTGGATCTCTTGAAACAGCTCTGCTCGGTGTCTGTCATGGGCTACCGCTTCGCGACCGTGCAGTTCATGAGTGTCTTTTCGACCAAGGTCCTGCAATCCGCGTTTCTTCGACTCACGCCCGATGAGCAGGGATTGATGTTGAGCC
Source organism: Variovorax sp. Soil_C_12 (assembly GCF_057657375.1). NCBI lineage: Bacteria > Pseudomonadati > Pseudomonadota > Betaproteobacteria > Burkholderiales > Comamonadaceae > Variovorax > Variovorax sp. Soil_C_12. The sequence continues at coordinate 480,913 of NZ_JBDGIO010000004.1, forward strand.
GGGTCTACGCCCCGAATGCCAGGCGAAGTGGCGGGATCACATGCAGTTGATCCAGATCTTCGCGATGAATACAGACATTCCTGCCCACCATCGAAGAAGCATCCTGACGCTCATCGCGGGCTATGGGGACCAATCTGCCGAATGCAAGGGCTTCGTGGATGAACTGCGTACCCGGATTTCGCCATATTCTTAACTCCAGTCCCTTTGGAATCATCCGCTCAAGGCGATGAAGATCGAAGGACGTTGAAAGGGGTGGCCCCCTCAGGGCACCAGCCGGTAGCCGACCGCGGTTTCCGTCAACAGGTGCCGCGGCTGCGCCGGATCGGCTTCCAGCTTCTGGCGCAGGTGGCCCATGTAGATGCGCAGGTAGTGGCTCTGCCCGGCATGCGACGGGCCCCACACCTCGCGCAGGAGCTGGCGCTGCGTGAGCACGCGGCCGGCATTGGCGACCAGCACCGAGAGCAGCCGGTACTCGGTGGGCGTCAGGTGCACCTCGGTGCCGGCGCGCCGCACCAGGCGGGCCAGGCGATCGACCTCGACCTCGCCGAAGCGGAACACCGGCTCGGCCTCCTCGCCCCCGTTGGCGGTGCGCGGCCGGCGCAGGTTGGCGCGCACGCGGGCCAGCAGCTCGCCGGTGCCGAAGGGCTTGGTGAGGTAGTCGTCGGCGCCGGCATCGAGCGCCGCGATCTTGTCGGCCTCGTCGGTGCGCGCCGAGAGCACGATGATGGGGACGCCCGACCAGCCGCGCACGTCGCGGATCAGCGCCACGCCATCACCGTCGGGCAGGCCCAGGTCCAGCACCAGCAGGTCGGGTTGCCGCGTGCCGGCCGCCGCCAGGCCGTCGCGCAGCGTCCCGGCCTCATGCACCTGCCAGCCTTCGGCCTCCAGCGCGCCGCGCACGAAGCGCCGGATCTGGGGCTCGTCTTCGATCACGATGGCGGTGGGGCTGGGCATGGCTCGGGGAATCAGGAACGGGAGCGAATTTTCACACCGTCTCCTCGGCCGACGGGGCCTCCCGCCGAGGCAGCGTCACCGTGAACTCGGCCCCGCCGTCCACCGCATTGGCGGCCGTGATCTCGCCGCCGTGCGCGCTGACCACCGCCTTGCAGATCGCCAGCCCCAGCCCCACGCCGGGCGTGGCCGACTCGGCCTGGCCGCGCGTGAACTTGTCGAACAGGGTCTGCTCGCGGCCCCTGAGCGCCGCCGGCAGCCCGGGCCCGTGGTCGCGCACGCCGAGCACCAGCGAGCGCTCGGTGGTGCGCGCACTGACCACGACCGGCGCGGCGCCGTACTTGCCGGCGTTCTCCAGCAGGTTGACCAGCACGCGCTCGATCAGCACGGCATCGAACTCGACCAGCGGGAGGTCGGGCGGCAGCTCGGTCCGCACCGTCGTCTCGCCGAGCGCGGGCCGCGCCGCGCGGATCGCCGCGCCCACCACCTCCTCGACCGACTGCCATTCGCGCCGCAGCTGGACCGCGCCGCCGGCGATGCCGCTTTCGAGTCGCGCCATGTCCAGCAGGTTGTTGACCAGCGCGTGCAGCTGGTGCGCCTGCACGACGATGGCGCGAGCCACTGCCGGCCGGTCGACCCCGCCCACGCCGGGCGGCGCCTGCAGCGACTCGGCCAGCGCGATCAGCGCCGTCAGCGGCGTGCGCACGTCGTGGGAGATCGCGCCCAGCAAGGCGTTGCGCAGGCGCTCCGACTCCATCTCGACCACCGCCTGCTGCGCCACGTCGACGTAGTGCACCCGCTCCAGCGCGATCGCGATCTGCCGCGCGAGCGTGTCGAGCTGCTGCGCCTGCTCCGGGATCATCAGCCAGCGCGGCTGGGCCGGCTCCAGCGCGAGCACGCCGCGCACCCGCATCGGCGCCTTCAGCGGCACGTAGTGCCAGGGCTGCGCCGCCAGCGTGGCGGTGGCCAGGCCGGCCGGCTGGCCCTGGCGGAAGGTCCAGTCGGCGACGCTGGGATCGAAGCCGGGCGGCGGCTCGGCGGGGGTCGCCAGCCGGTCGTTCGCATCGGTCACCAGCACCAGCGCGCGCCCGCCGAAATGGCCCTGCACCGCGTCCGCGCCCAGTTGCGCCACCTGCGAGGTCTCGAGCGCCGCCGACAGCTCGCGCGTGAGCTCGAACAGCGACTGCGCGCGCCGCTCGCGGCTGGTCGAGACGCCGGCCGCGAAGCGCAGCCCCGCGGTGAGCTGGCCGACCAGCAGGCCCACGCCCAGCATGACCACGAAGGTCAGCAGGTACTGCACGTCGCTGACCGCGAAGGACAGGCGCGGCGAGACGAAGAAGAAGTCGAAGGCCGCGACGTTGAGCAGCGCCGCAAAGGCCGCCGGCCCGCGGCCGAAGCGCATCGCCACGCCAACCACCCCGAGCAGGAACAGCATCACGATGTTGGCGAGCTCCAGCCTGCCCGCCAGCGGCGTGGCCAGCAGCGTGACGGCGACGCAGCTGGCCGCGGCCCAGGCATAGCCGGGCCAGCGCGCGTGCGGGCGGTCGCTGTCCTCGACGTCGGAGGTGCCGCGCCGGCCCGGCCGCGGCGGGGCCAGGCGGCGCGAGCTGTCGGCGCGCGCCGCCTCGACGATGTCGATGCCGGGTGCATGTCGCGCGAGCTCGCGCGTCAGCACCCGCTGGGGCCACCAGCGCCGCCAGCCCTGCGCCGGCTCCGGCCGTCCCACCACCAGCGTCGCGCAGTTCAGGCGCTGGGCCTGGGCCGCGAGCGCCTCGGCCACGTTCTCGCCGGTCAGCACCGCGGTCTCGGCGCCCAGCTCTTCCGCAAGCTGGAGCGTCGCAAGGATGCGGTCGCGCTGCGCCGCTTCCAGCCGCTGCAGCCGCGGCGTCTCGACATAGGCCGCATGCCAGCGCACGCTGAGCTGGCCGGCCAGCCGCGCCGCGGTGCGCACCGTCTGGCCCGCGCCCTCGTGCGGGCCGACGCAAGCGAGGATCGCGCCGGAGGTGTTCCAGGCCGGCGGCCCTGCCTCGCCCCCGCGCCCGGACTGCTCGATGCGCCAGCCGCGCACGTCGTCTTCCACGTGCTCGGCGGTGCGCCGCAGCGCGATCTCGCGCAGCGCGATGAGGTTGCCCTTGCGGAAGAAGTTCTGCGCCGCGCGCTCGGCCTGCTGCGGCAGGTAGACCTTGCCGGCCGCGAGGCGGGCGGTGAGCTCGTCGGGCGTGACGTCGACCAGCACCACTTCGTCAGCTTCGTCGAGCACGGTGTCGGGCACGGTCTCATGCACGCGCACGCCCGTGATCGCGCCCACCGTGCCGTTGAGGCTTTCGAGGTGCTGGACATTGAGCGCCGACCAGACCTCGATGCCCGCGGCCAGCAGCTCCTGCACGTCCTGCCAGCGCTTGGCGTGGCGCGAGCCGGGTGCGTTGGAATGCGCGAGCTCGTCGACCAGCAGCACCGCGGGCTTGCGCGCCAATGCGCCATCGAGATCGAACTCGGCCAGGTTGCGGCCGCGGTAAGGCACCTCGCGCAGCGGCAGCGTCTCCAGGCCGGCCAGCAGCGCCGCGGTTTCGCTGCGGCCGTGCGTCTCGACCACCCCGATCGCCACGTCGCGCCCGCTCGCACGCTCGCGCTGCGCGGCACTCAGCATGGCCCAGGTCTTGCCGACGCCCGCGCTGGCGCCGAAGTAGATGCGCAGCTTGCCGCGCTGCGCTTGCGCTTCCTGCGCGCGCAGCTCGGCCAGCAGGGCGTCGGGGTCGGGGCGGGCAGCGTCGTTCATGGGGCGGGCCAACGCATCAGGTTATCGCATCGGCCTGTTCCTTCGACGGCTCCGGCGCGCGGCACGCGACACCATGAACCAGGCAAAGCCCAGCGGAACGAAGAAGGCCGCCAGCGCGCAGAGGGCATGGAGCCAGGAGTCGGTCATGGCCGGTTCAGCGTGTTGCGTCGAGCGCCAGGTTGAGCGCGAGCACGTTCACGCGCGGCTCGCCGAGCAGCCCGAGCAACGGGCCCTCGGTATGGTCCTCGATGAGCTTCTGGACGCGCTCGGGCGGCAACTTGTGCAGCCGCGCCACGCGCGCCGCCTGGTAGCGCGCCGCGGCCGGGCTGATGTGCGGATCGAGCCCACTGGCCGAGGCCGTGACCAGGTCCACCGGCACCGGCTGCGCGTTGCCCGGATCGGCCGCGCGCAACGCCTCGACCCGGCTCTTGACGGCATCGGCCAGCGCCGGGTTCAGCGGCCCCTGGTTGGAGCCGCTGGAGGCGCCCGCGTTGTAGGGCATGGGCGCAGTGGCCGAGGGGCGGCCCCAGAAGTGCGCCGGATCGCTGAAGTTCTGGCCGATCAGCGAAGAGCCCACCGGCTTGCCGCCGCGCAGCACCAGGCTGCCCTCGGCCTGCGCCGGGAACAGCGCCTGCGCGGCGCCGGTCACGGCCAGCGGATAGAGAAGCCCGGTCAGCGCGCTGAGCAGCAGGAAGATCACGAGCGTCGGACGAAGGATCTTGAACATGGAGATGGCTTTCTTCAGACCAGATGGATGGCGACCAGCAGCCAGTCGATGAGCTTGATGCCGATGAAGGGAACGACCAGGCCGCCCAGGCCGTAGATCGCCAGGTTGCGGCGCAGCAGCGCGGCGGCGCCCACCGGCCGGTAACGCACGCCCTTCAGCGCGAGCGGGATCAGGAACACGATGACCAGCGCGTTGAAGATCACCGCCGACAGGATGGCCGACGACGGGCTGGCCAGCCGCATCACATTGAGCGCCGCAAGCTGCGGATAGGTCGAGACGAAGATCGCCGGGATGATGGCGAAGTACTTCGCCACGTCGTTGGCGATCGAGAAGGTGGTGAGCGAGCCGCGCGTCATCAAGAGCGCCTTTCCGGTCTCCACCACCTCCAGCAGCTTGGTCGGGTTGGAGTCGAGGTCGACCATGTTGCCGGCCTCCTTGGCGGCCTGCGTGCCCGTGCCCATGGCCACCGCCACGTCGGCCTGCGCCAGCGCGGGCGCGTCGTTGGTGCCGTCGCCTGTCATCGCGACCAGGCGGCCTTCGGACTGGTACTTGCGAATCAGCGCCAGCTTGTCCTCGGGCGTGGCCTCGGCCAGGAAGTCGTCGACGCCGGCCTCGGCTGCGATGGCGGCGGCCGTGAGCTTGTTGTCGCCGGTGATCATCACCGTGCGGATGCCCATGCGGCGCAACTCGGCGAAGCGCTCGCGGATGTCGGTCTTGACGATGTCCTTGAGCTCGACGATGCCCAGCACGCGCTTGTCCTCGGCCACCGCCAGCGGCGTGCTGCCGCGGCGTGCAACCTCGTCGGCGGCGCGCAGGACCTCGGGCGGCATCGTGCCGCCGAGCGCCTCCACGTGGCGGCGCACGGCGTCGACCGCGCCCTTGCGCAGCGGAACGTGGTCGGCGTCGAGGCTGTTGGGTGCGGCCGGCAGGTCCACGCCGCTCATGCGCGTCTGCGCGGTGAAGGGCACGAAGCGCGTGCCCTCGGGCCCTGCCTCGTCGACGCCGCCGCGGCGCGCCAGTTCGACGATGCTGCGGCCCTCGGGCGTCTCGTCGGCCAACGAAGCCAGCAGCGCGGCGCGTGCCAGCCGCTGCTGCACCACGCCCGGTGCCAGCAGGAAGGCGCTGGCCTGGCGGTTGCCGAGCGTGATGGTGCCGGTCTTGTCGAGCAGCAGCACGTCGACGTCGCCCGCCGCTTCCACCGCGCGGCCCGAGGTCGCGATCACGTTGGCCTGCATCATGCGGCTCATGCCGGCCACGCCCACGGCCGACAGCAGACCGCCGATGGTGGTCGGGATCAGGCACACCAGAAGCGCCACCAGCGCCGTCAGCGGCACCACCGTGCCCGCGTTCATCGCGCCCACGCTGAAGATGGAGTACGGCAGCAGCGTGACCGTGACCATCAGGAACACCAGCGTCAGCGCCACCAGCAGGATGGTGAGCGCGATCTCGTTGGGCGTCTTCTGGCGCTTGGCGGCCTCGACCATGCCGATCATGCGGTCGAGGAAGGACTCGCCCGGGTTGACCGTGATGCGCACCACCAGCCAGTCGGACAGCACGCGCGTGCCGCCGGTCACGGCCGAGAAGTCGCCGCCCGACTCGCGCACCACCGGCGCCGATTCGCCGGTGATGGCGCTCTCGTCGACCGAGGCCACGCCCTCGATCACTTCCCCGTCCAGCGGGATCACGTCATGGGCCTCGACCAGCACCACGTCGCCGCGGCGCAGCTCCGGCGCCTGCAACGGCAGCCACTTGCCGCCGTGATAAGGCTCGACCATCTTCTTGGCCCAGGTGTCCTTGCGCAGGCCGCGCAGCGAGGCGGCTTGCGCCTTGCTGCGGCCTTCGGCGAGGGCCTCGGCGAAGTTGGCGAAGAGCACGGTGAACCACAGCCAGATCGAGATCGCCAGCACGAAGGCCGGCGCCATGCCGGTGTCGCCCGGGAAGCTCAGCGCATGCGCCCACAAGAGCGTCGTGAGGATGCTGCCGATGTAGACGATGAACATCACCGGGTTGCGCCACTGCACGCGCGGGTCCAGCTTGGCGACGGCGGCCCACAGCGCGGGGCGCACCAGGGAGGCGTCGAAGAGGCCGAGGTGCTTTTTCTTGCGGGCCTGGGTCTTGGCTTCAGCCACGGCCTGGACTTCGGCCATGGCCTGGGCGGGCTCGCCCAGCGGGATCGAGGAGAGATTCTTCTTCATGGTCTGCGACCTCATTTCCACAGCAACAGGTGCTCGACGACGGGGCCGAGCGCCAGCGCCGGCACATAGTTGAGCAAGCCAACGAGCAGCACGGTGCCGATCAGCAGCGCCACGAACAGCGGGCCGTGCGTGGGCATGGTGCCGGCCGTGGCCGGCAGGCGCTTCTTGGCGGCCAGCGAGCCCGCGATGGCGAGCACCGGCACGATCACGCCGAAACGGCCGAACCACATCGCGACGGCCAGCATCGCGTTGTAGAAGGGCGTGTTGGCCGACAGGCCGGCAAAGGCGCTGCCGTTGTTGTTGCCGGCCGAGGTGAAGGCATAGAGGATCTCGGAGAAGCCATGGGCGCCCGGGTTCGCGATGCCCCCCTTGCCGGGATCGGCGATGACGGCGACGGCCGTTCCGGCCAGCACCAGGATCGGCGTGACCAGGATCGCGATCGACGTCAGCTTCATCTCGCGGATCTCGATCTTCTTGCCCAGGTACTCGGGCGTGCGGCCGATCATCAGGCCGGCAATGAACACCGCCAGCACCGCGAAGATCAGCATGCCGTACAGGCCCGAGCCGACGCCGCCGAACACCACCTCGCCGAGCTGCATCAGCACCAGCGGCACCATGCCGCCCAGCGGGGTGAAGGAGTCGTGCATGGCGATCACCGCGCCGCAGGAGGCGGCGGTGGTGATGGCCGCGAAGAGCGCGGAGGCGTCGATGCCGAAGCGCAGCTCCTTGCCTTCCATGTTGCCGCCGACCTGCAGCGCGCTGGCCGCCTGGTCGACGCCGAGCGGCGGCAGGAGCGGGTTGCCGGCGTGCTCGGCCGGGATCACCGCGATCACGGCCAGCACGAACAGCACGGTCATCGCCGCGAGGAGGGCCCAGCCCTGGCGCAGGTCGCCGACCACGCGGCCGAAGGCGAAGCACAGCGCGGCCGGGATCAGGAAGATCGCGATCATCTGCACGAAGTTCGCGAGCGCCGTCGGGTTCTCGTAGGGGTGCGCCGAGTTGGCGTTGAAGAAGCCGCCGCCGTTGGTGCCCAGCATCTTGATCGCCTCCTGCGAGGCGACCGGGCCCATGGCCAGGGTCTGGGTGGTGGTGCTCGCGGCCTCGGTCACCGCGTTGCCGGCCGCGTCCTTCAGCGGTTGGCCGGCAGCGTCGAGCTTGGGGTTCTGGTAGGCCGTGGCTTCCAGCGTGGTCACCGTCTTGTAGGTGTCGAAGTTCTGGATCACGCCCTGGCCCACGAACACGATGGCGATCACGAACGAGATCGGCAGCAGCAACCAGGCGGTGATGCGGGTCACGTCCGTCCAGAAGTTGCCGACGAAGCCTCTGCCGTCCGTGTTGCGCGCCGCGAAGCCGCGCGCCAGCGCGAAGGCGACCGCGATGCCGGTGGCGGCGGAGAGGAAGTTTTGCACCGTGAGCCCGAGCATCTGCGTGAGATAGCTCATGGTCGACTCGCCGGCGTAGCCCTGCCAGTTGGTGTTGGAGACGAAGCTCACCGCGGTGTTGAAAGCCGAATCGGGCGACACCGCGGCCATGCCGGCCGGGTTCAGCGGCAACAGGTGCTGCAGGCGCTGCAGGCCGTAGACGGCGAGCGCGCCGACGGCATTGAAGGCCAGCAGCGACAGCGCATAGCCGCGCCAGTGCATGGCACGCTCGGCATCCACGCCGGCGAGCTTGTAGAGCGGCGCTTCGGCGCGCTGCATCCAGGCGGGCAGCCGGCCTTCGCACAGCGCCGCCAACCAGCGGCCCAGCGGCCAGGCGAGCAGGCCCAGCAGCACGAGGAACAGGCCCAGGAGGGTCCAGGCGGAGGCATCCATTTCAGAATTCCTCGGCGCAGATCAGCGCGAACACCAGGTAGGCGAAGAGGATTACGGCCAGCAGGCCGGCGAATCCGTAGAGCACATCGAGGCTGATCATCGAGCCTCTCCCTTGGGCGCGTCGAGCTTGCCGAGGCCGATCACCGCCTCCGCCATGACGACCCAGAACACCGCGATGGCGGCGATCCAAACGAAATCCATCTTTCAACTCCTGCATGCGAAGCACGTGCAGGCAGTCTCGTGAGACGCACGTAAAGATGGGGAACAGAGTCGGCGGGCGGCCGTAAAGAAAGCGTAAAAACGACGCCCGCGCCGTGCGCATTTGCACACTCGCCGCGTCTTTGTGGCACGGCGCCTGCCGCTTTGTGAATTCCTCGCTAGCCGTTCGTCCTGAGCCTGCGTACAACCGGCGCATGGACTGAAAGACGAGGAATCACATGGAAACGGAAGCCATCGCACTCATCGTGGACGAACCGATTGCCGGCCACTTCTACTGGGTGCTGCAGAAGCAGGACGGCAATGACTGCCGCCCCATCGACGCCGCCGAAGGGCCGATGCCCACCTACGGCGCGGCCATGATGGCCGGCATTGCGGCGCTGCAGCGGCGCAACGATGCGCGAGGCAGCGGCGGCGCGCGGACTGTGCACTGAGGCAGCGGGCGCGCTGCGACAGACGCGCCCTTCCATCGCCCCTCGGCAAGGGCGGCATCTCGAATCGCGTACCCTTCGTCGCCCCCGATCCGGCACACTGCCGGCCCGTGCGCAGTCTTCAGGCTGCGCCTGAACGAAGAGACACCCCATGATCCGAAAGCTGCTGACCTCCGCCGTCCTCGCACTGGCCTTCGCCGCCGTGCAGGCCCAGCCCTACCCCGCCAAGCCCGTGCGACTGATCGTGCCCTTCCCGCCCGGCGGCGGCACCGACATCCTGTCGCGGCTGGTGGCCACCAAGCTGACCGAAGTCAGCAAGTGGACCGTGGTGCCCGACAACCGCGCGGGCGCCGGTGGCACCATCGGCATCGCGGAAGCGGTGCGCGCCGCGCCCACCGGCTACGACATCGTGATGGGCCAGAAGGACAACATGGTCGTCGCGCCCTGGCTCTACAAGAACCTCAGCTACGAGCCGACCAAGGACCTCGCGGCGGTGGCCCATGTGGCCTACACGCCGGTGGTGATCGTCACGCGCACGGAGTCGAAGTTCAAGACGCTGAAGGACGTGGTCGACGCTGCGCGCGCCGCGCCCGACACCATCACCTACGGCTCGCCCGGCAACGGCACCACCATCCACCTGGCCGGCGAGATCTTCAAGAGCGCGGCCAACATCAAGATGCGCCACGTGCCCTACAAGGGCTCGAACCCCGCGATGATGGACGTGCTGGCCGGCAACGTGGACCTGATGGTGTCCTCGCTGCCCTCGGCGATGGGGCAGATCAAGTCGGGCAAGCTGCGCGCACTCGCCGTGACCTCGGCCAAGCGCAGCAGCTCGCTGTCCGAGGTGCCCACCGTGGCCGAGCTGGGCTACAAGGACTTCGACGTCAGCACCTGGTACGGCCTCTTCGCGCCCGCTGGGACGCCTAAGGAAATCGTCACCACGTTGAACGCCGAGGTGAACAAGCTCTTGGCCACGCCCGAAATGAAGGCCGCGATCATCGCCCAGGGCGCCGAGCCGCAGGGCATGACGCCCGAGCAGTTCGGCACGCTGCTGAAGACCGATTACCTGAAGTGGCGCGACATCGTGAAGGCTTCGGGCGCAACCATCGAATAGCCCATCAGGGCTCGCGGACGTCGGCCACCGGCTTGCTGCCGAAGTCCGCACGCTCCAGATAGGCCAGCACCTTCGCCGCCGCCTCCTCGGCTGACCAGAGCTGGCCCTGGGCCTTGAGCCGCTCGAAGCGCGCGCGGTCCGGGAACAGGGCCGCATCGCTTTCGCGCAGCTGCACCTGCATGTCGGTGTCGATCACGCCGGGCGCGAGCGAGACGATCTTCGCGCCGCCGCCCAGCGACTCCTCCTCCAGCGCCACTGCGCGCGAGAAATGGTCCATGCCCGCCTTGGCCGCGCAGTAGGGCGCCTGGCTGGCCATGGCGTTACGCCCCAGGCCCGACGAAATGTTGAGCACCTTGCGCTCGCCGCGCCAGCCGCGGGTGGCGCCGAGGAAGGCGGAGGTGAGCAGCAACGGCGCCTCCAGCCCGACGCGCAACGCCTGCGACAGCTCGGCCGCCACCGCCTGCGACAGCGGCCCGATACGGCCGACGGCACCGGCGTTGTTGATCAGCGCGACGCCATCGAAGGACTGCCCGTCCAGGCCCTGCAGCCAGGCCGCGAGCCGCGTCGCCGCCGGCACCGGGTCCGCCAGGTCCTGCTGCCATTGCTCGAGCTCGGTGCCCGCTTCGCGTGCGCGCGCGGCGAGCTGCTCGTCGGCCCGGCGCGCGATGCACAGCAGGCGCTGCCCCGGCTGCGCCAGCAGCTGCTCGGCCATGGCGCGGCCCAGGCCGCGCGAGGCACCGGTGATGATGGTGAGTTGGCGTGAATTCATGGCGGTTCTCGTGAAATGCGTCATCGACGGCGACATGCCGTGTGGCTCGCATGCTATCGGCGGATTGACGAAGCGCGAGGCGGCTTCTTACATTCAGCCGATGCCCATCCAGTACGAGCCTGCAAGCGACGCGCGCCATTTTGCCGAGAGCTTCGGCCTGGCCAGCCCTGCGCAGCCCTCGGTGGTCCGGCCGGGCGGGCAGGGGGTCTTCATCCGCCGGCCGCGGGGCGACCGCGAGGGCAGCGCCATCACCGCGCGCTTCGAGGCGGCCGAGGGCCGCTGGGGCCTGGTTCCCCTGTTCGCCAAGGAGCGCGACTACCCCCACACCTTCGAAGCCCGCGGCGAGACGGCCGCGAGCGAACGCAACTTCTACCAGCCCTGGAAGCGCGGCCACCGTTGCGTGGTGCTGGCCGATGCGCTTTACCGTCGCGGCGACAGCGAGAAAACGGTGGTGCGCGTCACCCGCGCCGATGGCCAGCCGCTGGCGATGGCCGGCCTGTGGAACGGCTGGCGCGCCCCGGACGGCGAGTGCGTCGAGAGCTTCGCGCTGCTGACGCTACCGGCCGTGGAGCAACCCTCGCAGCGCCGCGTGGTGTTCCTGCGCGAGGCCTGGATCGACGACTGGCTGCATTGCCCGGTCGAGGAAACGGCTGCCTACCTGCGCCCCTACGCCCTCGACAAGCTGGTGCGCCGCGCGATCGTGCGCGACCCCAATATTCCCCTGCCGGAAAGGGCGCCCGAGGCGTGATCGCCTGATCACTCCCTGCCCGCCACCCCGCCCGCACGCAAGGCCGCGAGGTCGAGCACGCGCAGCCCGCCGTACTCGACGCGGATCGCACCCTCCGCCTGCAAGGTGCGCAGCGCCTCGTTGACGCGCTGGCGCGAGAGCCCGATCAGGTAGGCCAGCTCCTGCTGCGTGATGCGCAGCAGTTCGCCCACGCCGGGGAAGAGCACCGGGTTGAAGAGCGCCGCCAGATTGCGCGCGACGCGCGCATCGGGGTCGTTGAGCCGATCGGCCTCGCGCGCGGCGATGAACTGGCCGAGGCGCTCGTTCAGCTGGTTCATGACGAAGCGGTTGAAGCCGATCGAGTGGTCCAGCAGCCAGTGGAAATCGTCCACCGGCAGGCCCGCCACCACGCTGCGCCGCAGCGCCTGGATGTTGTAGCGGTACGGCTCGCGCTTGAGCGCCGTGCCCTCGCCGAACCAGCCGCCCGGCGGCAGGCCGCTGTAGGTCATGGAGGTGCCGTCGGCGTTGTCGTTGCTCATCTTGAGCAGGCCCTCGACCACGCCGAACCAGAAGGTGGGCGAGCGGCCGATGCGGCACACCAGGTCGCCGGGTTCGGCGTCGCCCACCACCACCGCGGCCTCCGCGCGCCGGCGTTCGGCGGGCGTGAGCGTGCGAAGCCAGGGAATGTTCTGCAGCTCCTCGGCGGTGGCCGGCCGCACGCGCTCGCGCAGGGAGGAAGCGCCGTTGGAACTGCCGTGGCTCATCGGGAAACTCCGGGGAGTACTGTCCCTAGGATTGTCGTTGAAACGACAAGCTGGCGACAAGCGGGGTTCTACAGTCCGCCCATCGTGCAAACCAACGCCAACACCTTTCCCCGCCTGCTGCTGGCCCATGCGCAGCGCCAGCCCGACGCGCCGGCCGTGCGCGAGAAGGACCTCGGCATCTGGCAGACCTGGAGCTGGTCGGCCGTCGCCCGCGAGGTGCGCGAGCTCGCCTGCGGGCTCGCCAGCCTGGGCTTCAAGCCGGGCGACAACCTGGCGATCGTCGGCGCCAACAGGCCGCACCTGTACATGGCGGTGGTGGCGGCGCAGAGCCTGCGCGGCGTGCCGGTGCCGCTGTACCAGGACGCGGTGGCGGGCGAGATGGTCTTCATGCTGGAAGACGCGGCGATCGACTTCGTGATCGCCGAGGACCAGGAGCAGGTCGACAAGCTGCTGGAGTGCCGCGAGCTGATGGCGGCCCAGGGCAAGCCGGGCCTGCGCCACATCGTCTACGACGACCCGCGGGGGCTGCGCCACTACGAGCAGCCGGGCCTGCTCGGCTACGAGGCCCTGCGCGCGCTGGGCCGCGCCTTCGACGGCGCGCAGCCGGCCTTCTTCGAGCAAAGCCTGAACGGCGCCGAACCCGGCGATGTCGCCGTGATCCTCTACACCTCGGGCACCACCGGCCGGCCCAAGGGCGTGTGCCAGACGCACGCCAGCTTCATCGCGGCGGGCCGCGGCGGCGTCGAGACCGACAAGCTCGGCCCCGGCGACAACATCATGAGCTACCTGCCGATGGCCTGGGTCGGCGACCACCTGTTCTCGGTGGCGCAATGGCTGGTGGGCGGCTTCACGCTCAACTGCCCGGAGTCCTCGGCCACGGTGATGAACGACATGCGCGAGATCGGGCCCAGCTACTACTTCGGACCGCCGCGTACCTTCGAGGGGCTGCTCACGGCCGTGTCGATCCGCATGGAGGATGCGGCGGCGCCCAAGCGCTGGCTCTACGCGAAGTTCATGGCGCTGGCGCAGCGCGTGGGCGCCGACATCCTGAACGGGGCGAAGGTGGGCCTGGGCGACCGCCTGCTCTACGGCCTGGGCGACCTTCTGATCTACGGGCCGCTGCGCAACGTGCTGGGGATGAGCCGCATCCGCGTCGCCTACACGGCGGGCGCGGCGATCGGGCCCGACCTGTTCCGCTTCTACCGATCGATCGGCGTCAACCTCAAGCAGTTCTACGGCCAGACCGAGACCTGCGCCTACGTGTGCCTGCAGCAGGACGGCAAGGTCAAGCTGCAGACCGTGGGCAGCGCGGCACCCGGCATCGAGCTGCGCATCGCGCCCGACGGCGAAGTGCTGGTGCGCGGCGTCTCGGTGCTCCAGGGGTACTACAAGCGGCCCGACGCGACGGCCGAGGTGCTCGATGCCGAGGGCTACTTCCACACCGGCGATGCCGGCGTGATCGACGCCGAAGGCCACCTGCGCATCATCGACCGCGCCAAGGACGTGGGCAAGCTCTCGCGCGGCGCGATATTCGCGCCCAACTACATCGAGAACAAGCTCAAGTTCTTTCCGCAGATCAAGGAAGCGGTGTGCTTCGGCAACGGGCGCGAGGAGGTCTGCGCGGCGATCAACATCGACTTCGAGGCCGTGGGCAACTGGGCCGAGCGCCGCGGCCTGTCCTATGGCGGCTACGTGGACCTGGCCGGCAAGCCCGAGGTGCTGCAGCTGATCGCCGAATGCGTGGAGAAGGTCAACGCCGACCTGGCCGGCGAGGAGGGCATGGGCGACACGCAGATCGCCCGCTTCCTGGTGCTGCACAAGGAGCTGGACCCCGACGACGACGAGCTCACCCGCACCCGCAAGGTGCGGCGCGGCTTCATCGCGGAGAAGTACCGCGTGCTGGTCGATGCGCTCTACGGCGGCAAGGCCGAGCAGTACATCGAGACCCAGGTCAAGTTCGAGGACGGGCGTACGGGCGTGGTCAACGCCACGCTGAAGATCGTCGAAGCCAAGCGCTTCCCACCGATGAAGGCCGCCGCATGAACGCACAGAACATCGCCGAGGCCGCCATGCTCGCCAGCGCGACCCACGGCGCGCGCCGGATCGGCGAGGTGATCCTGGACGTGCAGAACATCAGCCTGTCCTTCGGCGGCGTGAAGGCGCTGACCGACATCAGCTTCGACGTGCGCGAGCACGAGGTGCGCGCCATCATCGGGCCCAACGGCGCGGGCAAGAGTTCCATGCTCAACTGCATCAACGGCGTCTACCAGCCGCAGCAGGGCTCGATCACCTTCCGCGGGCAGCACTTCAGGCACATGAACTCGCGCCAGGTGGCCGAGATGGGCGTGGCACGCACGTTCCAGAACCTGGCGCTGTTCAAGGGCATGAGCGTGCTCGACAACATCATGACGGGCCGCAACCTCAAGATGAAGAGCGGCCTGTTCGCGCAGGCGCTGCGCTGGGGCCCGGCCGAGCGCGAGGAGATCGCGCACCGCGAGTTCGTCGAGCGCATCATCGACTTCCTCGAGATCCAGCCGCACCGCAAGACGCCGGTGGGCCGCCTGCCCTACGGCCTGCAGAAGCGCGTGGACCTGGGCCGCGCGCTGGCGATGGAGCCGCAGGTGCTGCTGCTGGACGAGCCCATGGCCGGCATGAACGTGGAGGAGAAGCAGGACATGAGCCGCTTCATCCTCGACGTGAACGACGAGTTCGGCTCCACCATCGTGCTGATCGAGCACGACATGGGCGTGGTGATGGACATCTCGGACCGCGTGGTGGTGCTCGACTACGGCAAGAAGATCGGGGACGGGTCGCCGGATGAAGTGCGCAACAACGAGGACGTGATCAGGGCCTACCTGGGAACGGAACACTGATGGGATTCCTGCTCGAAACCTTCATTGGCGGCCTGATGTCCGGCATGCTGTACGGACTGGTGGCGCTCGGATTCGTGCTGATCTTCAAGGCCAGCGGGGTCTTCAATTTCGCCCAGGGCGCGATGGTGCTCTTCGCGGCACTGGCGATGGCGCGACTTTCGGAATGGATCCCCAGGCTGGCGAGCTTCGATAGCAAACTCGCCGCCAATGTGCTGGCCTTCGCCGGCGCACTCGCGGCGATGATCCTGCTGGCGTGGCTGATCGAACGGCTGGTGCTCGGCAAGCTCGTCAACCAGGAAGGCATCACCCTGCTGATGGCTACGCTCGGGATTGCCTATTTTCTGGACGGATTCGGCCAGACCCTCTTCGGCAGCGATGTCTACAAGATCGACATCGGCCTGCCGAAGGATCCGTTGTTCCTTTTCGAGAGCGTGTTCCAGGGCGGCGTGCTGGTGAACAAGGAAGACGTGTACGCGGCGTCGATCGCCGCAGCCCTGGTGGTCGTGCTTTCGCTGTTCTTCCAGTACACGTCGACCGGCCGGGCTCTGCGCGCAGTGGCCGACGACCACCAAGCCGCCCAGTCGATCGGCATTCCGCTGTCGCGCGTGTGGGTCGTGGTGTGGAGCGTGGCCGGCTTCGCGGCGCTGGTGGCCGGAATGATCTGGGGCAGCAAGCTGGGGGTCCAGTTCTCGCTCAGCGTCCTGGCGCTGAAGGCGCTTCCGGTCGTCATCCTGGGTGGTCTCACGTCGGTGCCCGGCGCCATCATCGGCGGGCTGATCCTGGGCGTGGGCGAGAAGCTGTCGGAGGTGTACCTGGGCCCGCACGTCGGCGGCGGCATCGAGATCTGGTTCGGATACGTGCTGGTGCTGGTGGTCCTGCTCGTCAGGCCGCAGGGCCTCTTCGGCGAAAAAATCATCGATCGGGTCTGAACCATGTTGTATCGCGAAAACGGCCAATTCAAGACCAGCTATCGCAGCGACAGCCAGGTCTTTCCGATCCTGCAGGACCGCATCGGCATGGCGCTGCTGCTCGCGCTGGCGGTAATCGGCGTGCCGCTGCTGGCCGACGAGTACCTGTTCCGCGCCATCCTGATCCCGTTCCTGATCCTCTCGCTGGCCGCACTGGGCCTGAACATCCTGGTCGGCTACTGCGGCCAGATCTCGCTGGGCACGGGCGCCTTCATGGCAGTGGGCGCCTATGCGGCGTACAACTTCTTCGTGCGCATCGACGGCATGCCGCTGCTGCTGGCGCTGCTGCTCGGCGGCACCTGCGCCACGATGGTGGGCGTGGTGTTCGGCATCCCGAGCCTGCGGATCAAGGGTCTGTACCTGGCGGTCGCCACGCTGGCGGCGCAGTTCTTCGTCGACTGGGCGTTTCTGCGCGTCTCGTGGTTCACCAACAACTCGTCTTCCGGCTCGGTGTCGATATCAGGATTGAGCGTGCTCGGGTGGCCGATCGAGAGCCCCCACGCGAAATACCTGCTGTGCCTGGCCATCCTCGTCGTGTTCGCGATGGCGACAAAGAACCTGGTGCGCAGCCACATCGGCCGCGAATGGATGGCGATCCGCGACATGGACGTGGCCGCCGCAGTGATCGGCATCCGCCCGGTGTACGCCAAGCTCACCGCCTTCGCCGTCAGCTCGTTCATCGTCGGCGTGGCCGGCGCCTTGTGGGGCTTCGTGCACCTGGGCTCTTGGGAGCCGGCGGCATTCTCCATCGATCGTTCGTTCCAGCTGCTGTTCATGATCATCATCGGCGGACTGGGCTCGATCATGGGCAGCTTCTTCGGCGCCGGGTTCATCGTGGTGTTGCCGATATTGCTGAACCAGGCGCTGCCGGTGCTGGGCCACCTGTTCGGCATCACCATCACGACGGCATCGGTAGCGCATGCCGAGTCGATGATCTTCGGCGCCTTGATCGTGTTTTTCCTGATCGTCGAGCCGCACGGACTCGCGCGGCTCTGGTCGATCGGCAAGCAGAAGCTGCGGCTGTGGCCCTTTCCGCATTGATTTTCTCGACGGCCGACGGGCCTCTCGATCCGGCTGCACTGACGAGTGCGATTTCGATGTTCCACCAACGGAGGCACCAATGAAGAAGTTCACAACCATGGCAAGGGCAACCACGCTGGTCATCGCCAGCATCCTGCTGGGCGCAGGCGCAGCCTCGGCGCAGGAAAAGGTCCAGTTCTTTCCGAGCCTGACCGGCCGCACCGGCCCGGTCGCGCCCAACGCCACAGCGTTCGCCAACGGCTATGCGGACTACATGAAGCTGGTGAACGCTCGTGGCGGCATCAACGGCGTCAAGACCCTGGTCGAGGAATGCGAGACCGCCTACGCAACCGACCGTGGCGTCGAGTGCTATGAACGCCTGAAGGGCAAGCACGGTGGGGCCACCGTGTTCCAGCCGCTGTCCACTGGCATTACGTTCGCGCTGACTGAAAAGGTGGCGGCCGACAAGATCCCGATGATCACCTCGGGCTACGGCCGCAGCGATTCGGCTGAGGGCGGCATCTTCAAATGGAATTTCCCCCTGATCGGCCACTACTGGGTGGCCGGCGACACGCTGCTGCAGCACATCGCCAAGAAGGAAGGCGGTTGGGACAAGCTCAAGGGCAAGAAGTTCGCCGTGGTCTACCACGACAGCCCTTTCGGCAAGGAACTGCTGCCGATCCTGCAGGAGCGCGCCAAGATGCACGGCTTCGAGCTGCAGCTGCTGCCGGTGCCTGCGCCGGGCGTGGAGCAGAAGGCGATCTGGCTGCAAGTTCGCCAGCAGCGGCCCGACTTCGTGATCATGCAGACCTGGGGCATCATGACGCCCACTGCCATCAAGGAAGCCATCGCAACCGGCTATCCGCGCGAGAAGATGTTCGGCACCTGGTGGTCGGGCGCCGAGCCCGACCTGCGCGACATCGGCGCGGCTGCCAAGGGCTACAGCGCAGTGATGATGCAGCATGGCGCGGAGTTCGATTCGCCAGTGGTCAAGGAGATTCTGGAGAAGGTCCATGCCAAGGGCCAGGGCACCGGGCCGAAGGACGAAGTCGGGACCGTGATCTACATGCGCGGCGTGGTCGGCGCCTTCCTCGCGGTGGAGGGCGTGCGCGCGGCGCAGGAGCGCTTCGGCAAGGGAAAGGTGATGACCGGCGAGCAAGCGCGCTGGGGTTATGAGAATCTGAACCTCACCCAGGCCAAGCTCGATGCCAACGGCTTCAAGGGCGTGATGCGACCGGTTTCCACCAGCTGCACGGACCACATGGGCTCGGCCTGGGCGCGCGTGCATAGCTGGGACGGTGCCAAGTTCGTCTGGACGTCCGATTGGTTGCAGGCGGACGACCAGATCATCAAGCCGATGATCAAGGGCTCGGCCGAAAAGTACGGCGCCGAGAAGAAGCTGACGCGCCGCGCATCCGAGGACTGCGGAGCCTGAGGCAGTCACCCGCGGCGCGCCCGCAAAGCACCGGATCGAGCCTCCGGGCGCGCCGCCCTTGCCAAGTCCACGGATCAGAACATGTCCAACATCCTCCTCAACGTCAACGGCATCGAGGTCATCTACAACCACGTGATCCTCGTGCTCAAGGGCGTCTCGCTGAAAGTCCCGGAAGGCGGCATCGTGGCCCTGCTCGGCGGCAACGGCGCGGGCAAGACCACCACGCTGCGCGCCATCTCCAACCTGCTGGCCGGCGAGCGCGGGGCGGTAACCAAGGGCACGATCGAGCTGCGCGGCGAACGCATCGAGGCGCTGTCGCCGGCCGAGCTGGTGCGGCGCGGCTTGATCCAGGTGATGGAGGGCCGCCACTGCTTCGCCCACCTCACCATCGAGGACAACCTGATGACCGGCGCCTACACCCGCACCGACGGCAAGGCCGCGGTGGCGCAGACGCTGGAGAAGGTCTACGCGTATTTCCCGCGACTGAAGACCCGGCGCACCTCGCAGGCGGCCTACACCTCGGGCGGCGAGCAGCAGATGTGCGCCATCGGCCGCGCGCTGATGGCCAACCCCAGCATGGTGCTGCTCGACGAGCCCTCGATGGGCCTGGCACCGCAGATCGTGGACGAGGTCTTCGGCATCGTGAAAGACCTGAACCAGAAGGAGCGCGTGACCTTCCTGCTGGCCGAGCAGAACACCAACATGGCGCTGCGCTATGCCGACTACGGCTACATCCTGGAGAACGGCCGCATCGTGATGGACGGCGAGGCGCACAGCCTCAGGGAGAACGAGGACGTCAAGGAGTTCTACCTGGGCGTGGGCGGCGCGGACCGTAAGAGCTTCCGCGACGTGAAGAGCTACAAGCGCCGCAAGAGGTGGCTGGCATGACGGAGTTCTACGACAAGCTGGAGGTGCGCGACCCGGCGGAGCGCGAGCAGGACTTGCTGGCTGCGTTGCCGAAGCAGATTGCCCAGGCCCAGACCGCCGCCCCCGCCTTCGCGAAGATCCTCGACGGGGTGAAGCCCGCCGACATCGACAGCCGCGAGGCGCTGGCCCGGCTGCCCGTCACGCGCAAGTCGGAGCTGCTGGAGCGGCAGAAGGCCGAGCGGGCGCGCGATCCCTTCGGCGGCTTCTCCACCCTCCGCTTCGGCCCACGCATGCTGCGCGTGTTCGCCAGCCCCGGCACCATCTACGAGCCCGAGGGCGAGGCGCTCGACTACTGGCGCACGGCGCGCGCGCTGCATGCGGCGGGCTTTCGCAGCGGCGAGCTGGTGCACAACAGCTTCAGCTACCACATGACGCCGGCCGGCGCGATCATGGAAAGCGGCGCGCGAGCCCTGGGCTGCACCGTGTTCGCCGGCGGCACCGGCCAGACCGAGCAGCAGGTGGACGCGATCGCCGAGCTCCAGCCCGCGGGCTATGCCGGCACGCCCAGCTTTCTGAAGACCCTGCTGGAGAAGGCGGCCGAGCGGGGCATCCCCCTGCCCTCGCTGACCAAGGCACTGGTCTCGGGCGAGGCCTTCCCGCCCAGCCTGCGCGACTGGATCGCCGAGCGCGGCGTGGCCGGCACTCAGTGCTACGCGACCGCCGACCTGGGCCTGATCGCCTACGAGACCGCGGCACGCGAAGGCCTGGTGCTCGACGAGGGCGTGATCGTCGAGATCGTGCGCCCCGGCACCGGCGACCCGGTACCCGAGGGCGAGGTGGGCGAGATCGTCGTCACCACGCTGAACCCCGACTACCCGCTGATCCGCTTCGGCACCGGCGACCTCTCGGCCGTGCTGCCGGGACGCTGCCCGACCGGCCGCACCAACACCCGCATCAAGGGCTGGCTCGGCCGTGCCGACCAGACCACGAAGGTGCGCGGCATGTTCGTGCATCCGGGCCAGGTGGCGGAGATCGCGCGGCGCTTCCCGGAAGTGCGGCGCGCGCGGCTGGTGGTCGAGGGTGAGATGGGCGAGGACCGCATGACGCTCCGGCTCGAATGCGCGTCGGAGCCCGAGGGCCTGGCCGGCCGCATCGCCGAGGCGGTCCGCGATGTCACCAAGCTGCGCGGGGACATCGAGCTGATGGAGCCCGGCAGCCTGCCCAACGACGGCAAGGTGATCGAGGACGCGCGCAGCTATCGGTAGCGTCGGCCTTCGTCGATCGCAATGGCTGGATTTATGTCGCGGATGGGTTCAACAACATGATCCGGAAGATCGCTCCAGTCCGGTGATGCCGTCGTCGTCAAGCGTGCGCGTGCACGCTGGCAAAGGCTTCCACCATCACCCGATTGAAAGCCGGCAGGTCCGCCGGCTTGCGGCTCGTGATCAACGGCCCATCGGCCACCACCTCCAGATCGACCCACTTGGCGCCTGCATTCTTCAGGTCCGTGCGCAAGGAGGGCCAGGAGGTCATCGTGCGGCCCTTGACCGCGCCCGCCTCGATCAAGGTCCACGGACCGTGGCAGATGGCAGCGATGGGCTTGCCGGCCTTGACGAAATCGCGCACGAAGGCGACGGCCTGCTCGTCGATGCGCAAAGCATCGGGGTTCGCCACGCCGCCCGGCAGCACCAGGGCATCGTATTCATGGGCGGCTGCCTGCTGCAGCGGCACGTCGACGTCGAAGCGGTCGGCCGGCGCATGGTGCTTCCAGCCGCGCACGCCGCCGTTCTTCGGGGAGATCAGGCTGGTGTCCGCGCCGGCGGCCTCGAGGGCCTTGCGGGGCTCGGTCATCTCGGACTGCTCGAAGCCGTCCGTCACGAGGATGGCAATCTTCATGCCCTCGAGCTGGCGTTTGATCATGGGAGGTCCTTTCATGCAAGTGGAAATTCCACGCTAAGGCCGCCCGCTCGCCGGGGGATGGGCCTGTGCCGATTCCCCGTGTCGGACAAATCGGCAAGTGTGGGGTCGCTCACCTGCAAGCCAAGGCGATCCGCCATTACCGGGGGCGCCGGTGGGCCGGACGGCTGGCAAGCGCCAATCTCCGAAGCATTGGGTAGGAAACGGCTGACAGACAGGCACGCGTTCGCGTGGACAGTGGGTGGCTTCTGGCGTTTACGGAGAATTTGTCCATGCCCGTCGTTTGTGGGGCTTGCGGAAGCGAGAACCGGGAGAACGCGAAGTTCTGCATCGGCTGCGCACGCCGCCTGCCCGGTTTCGTGGCCACCGGGCCCTCGGCCCTCGAGACCATCAACCATGCGCACCCGCGCGCGCCTGCCCGCTCGGCCCGCGTCTGGCGCCGCGACGATCCGCTGGCGCTGCTGCCGGCGGAAACGGCGGGCTTCTGGCTGCGCCTCGCGCTGCTGGGCCTGGCGATGGGGCTCGGCTTCATCGGCTGGTATCTCTATGTCACGCGCCAGGTGGCGGAGCCGCCTTTCCTGAACCAAGTCACGGCGGCGCTGACGCTGGAAGACCGCAAGCCGGCTTCGGACGAGCCGCCGACGGCGCTGGCGGCTCCGAGCACATCGACGGCGAACTCGGCGACGACGGCGGCTCCTTCTGCGCCGGGCCCGTCCAAGCGCGAGTCCGCGAAGGCGGCAACGCCCGCGGCCGCCGCGCCCGAGAAACAGGCCGCCTCCGCGAAGTCAGCCGCGCCGGAGAAGTCAGCGCCGCCTTCCCCGGCAGCGGCGCGGTCTGAGCCGCCCGCGGCAGCGCCGGCCCCTCGCACCGCCTCGGCCGCGCCGCCTGAACGCAAGCGCGACGAGCCGCCTCCGGTGGTTCGGCAGCCTCGCACGCCAGCCTGGGCCGATTCGGAGCCCGCGGCCGCGGCCGCACCTGCAACGCCGTGGATCCGCCCGCCGGGCTGGACCCGCGACGATCCCGGCACGCCGATCATCCGCGGCCCGGTGCCCGTGGAGGCATCACCATCGCCGCGCGCGACCGCTTCGACCCGTGGCGATGGCGGACCGCCGATCGCGCGCGGTCCCGGGCCCGTCTACAACTTCAACTCGCCGGGCAGTTCGCCATCGGCGCGTGACGACCCCGGACCGCCGATCGCGCCCGGCCCGGGACCGCTCTACGAGTCGGCACGCACGCCGAACTGGGCGGCCAATGATTCGGGCCCGCCGATCGCGATCGGCCCCGGTCCGGTCTACAACCGCACGCGGGACCGGTAGGCCTGCGAAAAGCGCTCGATGGCGGCCCGACGGACGGCGCTTCGAACGACATCCGCAGCGAGAAATCGTGGGAGAGTTCCTAAGGGCATTCCGGGAGTCGCCGGCCGGCGGCGGGCGATAAGATCGCGGCCCTTGAACTTGGATTGAACACGGAGAGAGATCATGAAGAAACTGCTCGTCCTCACGGCGATCGCCGCCGCAGCCGCGGGCGCCCATGCCCAGGACTTCCCGGGCAGCAAGCCCATCACCCTCGTGGTGCCTTTCTCCGCCGGCGGCCCGACCGACCGCGTGGCACGCGACTTGGCCGAGGCCCTGCGCAAGCCGCTGGGCGGCATCAGCATCGTGGTCGACAACGTGCCCGGCGCAGGCAGCTCCATCGGCGCGGCCAAGGTGGCGCGCGCCGCGCCGGACGGCCACACGCTGCTGCTGAACCACATCGGCATGGCGACCGTCCCGACGCTGGTGCGCAACGTGCCCTTCAAGGTCGAGAGCGACTTCGAGTACCTGGGCATCGTCAACGACGTGCCGATGACGCTGATCGCCAAGCCCTCGATGAAGGCCAACAACTACAAGGAGCTGACGGCCTGGCTCGCGGAGAACAAGGGCAAGATCAACCTCGGCAACGCGGGCGTGGGCTCGGCCTCGCACCTGTGCGGCCTGCTGTTCCAGAGCGCGACCAAGACCGAGATGACGCCGGTGCCGTACAAGGGCACGGCCCCCGCCATCACCGACCTGATCGGCGGCCAGATCGACCTGTTGTGCGACCAGACCACCAACACCTCGCCGCAGATCGAGGCCAAGAAGGTCAAGGCCTACGCCGTGACCACCTCGAAGCGCCTGAGCACGCCGCTGCTCAAGGACCTGCCCACGCTGCAGGAATCGGGGCTGAAGGACTTCCAGGTCACGATCTGGCACGGCCTCTACGCGCCCAAGGGCACGCCGCCGGCAGTCACCAAGAAGCTCAACGACGCGCTCAAGGTCGCGCTGAAGGACCCGGACTTCGTCAAGAAGCAGGAAGGCCTGGGCGCCGTGGTCGCCAGCGACAACCGCGTCGAGCCGGCCGAGCACAAGAAGTTCGTCGCCGCCGAGATCGCCAAGTGGAGCCCGATCATCAAGGCGGCCGGGGTCTACGCGGACTAAGGCAGGGCGGAGGCCGCGGCGCGCGCGCGCCGCGCCTTCGAATCCGGATGGAGCGGCCGCAGGTACTCGTGCAAGGCGAGTGCCGCCGCTCCGACCGCCGGCGCCCATTCCCCATGGCGCGCACCGCGCACCACCGGCGGCTGCATGCCGGCACTCTCGGCATAGCGCCGCACCACCTCGATCGCACCGCGCAGCAGCTGCGGATGCGCTTGGCATGAGTGGCCGCCGACCACGATCGCGCGCGGCTCGAAGGTGACCCACAGGTTCTGGAGCAGCACGCCCAGGAAGGCGGCGCCGCGCGGCGCGGCATCGGCGCTGCCGCCCAGCACGCGCGAGCCGAGGAAGGCCTCGGCGCAACCGCGGCGGCCGCAGGAGCACAGCGGCCCGTCCACCTGCAGGATGGTGTGGCCGATCTCGCCGGCCATGCCGTGCGCGCCGGTGAAGAGGCGGTCGTTGAGCACCACTCCGGCGCCCACGCCCACGTCGCAGCTCACGAAGACCAGCGGGTCCTCGCCCTCGCCGCCGGCGAACTCGTACTCGCCCAGCGCCGCCGCATCGGCGTCGTTCTGCAGCTGCACCGCCACGTCGTCGATGCCCTCCCGCGCCAGCGCCTCGACCAGGCCCGGCAGCAAGCTCACCTGGCGCCAGCCGAGGTTGGGCGCGAAGCGAACCTGGCCGGTCGCGTCGTCCACCGCGCCGGGCACGCCGACGCCGATGCCCGAGGCGCGCAGGCCCGCGGCGAGCAGATGCCGGTGCGCGGCGGCCACCATGCCGGCGACCTGCCGGCAGACCGTGCGCGGCACGTGCTCGCGCAAGGGCTGGGCTTCCGAATGGAGCAGCTCGCCCAGCAGCGAGACGCAGACCACGCGCAAGGTCTCGACCGCGATCTCGACGCCGATCAGGGCCCGCACGCCGGCGTGGATCTGCAAGGGGATGGAGGGCCGCCCGAGCCCGTCGGCCACGGCGGCATCGGCTTCATGCAGCCAGCCGTCTTCGAGCAGTTCGCGCACCAGCAGACT
This sequence comes from Variovorax sp. Soil_C_12, assembly GCF_057657375.1. Classification (NCBI taxonomy): domain Bacteria; kingdom Pseudomonadati; phylum Pseudomonadota; class Betaproteobacteria; order Burkholderiales; family Comamonadaceae; genus Variovorax; species Variovorax sp. Soil_C_12. The sequence goes on from NZ_JBDGIO010000004.1 coordinate 505,952, forward strand.
GACGGTGGATTTCGTGAGCCCGCTCTCGGCCGCCAGCCGCGCGCGCGAGAGGCCCGGCCTGGCGCGCAGCAGGCGCAGCAGCACGCTGCGGTTGATGCGCTTGACCAGTTGCTGGTCGCCGAGCGTCGTCATCCCGAAGCGTGCTCGGCCTGCGCCTTCCCCTCGGGCCGCTTGCCCGCGATGATCATGCCGAGCACTTCGTCCTCATTCACGTCGGCGGTGCGGTAGGTGCCGACCAGGCGCCCGTTCTTCATCACCGCGAGACGGTCGCTCAGCCCGAAGACATCGGGCATGTCGTGCGTGATCAGGAAGATGCCCACGCCGTCGGCCTTCAGCTGCTTGACCAGCGCGCCGACCATCGCCGTCTCCTCCGGCCCGAGGGCGGCGCAGGGCTCGTCCATGATCAGGATGCGGGCGTTGAAGTAGAGCGCGCGCGAGATCGCCACCACCTGCCGCTGCCCGCCCGAGAGGCGCCGCACCGGCACGCGGATGTTGGTGAAGTTCTTGTTGAGGCGGCGGAAGACCTTGCGCGCCTCGTTCTCCATGAAGTGGTCGTCCAGCGTGCGCCAGGGCGTGAGCTTCTCGCGCCCGAGGAACAGGTTGGCCACGGAGTCGAGGTTGTCGGCCAGGGCCAGGGTCTGGTAGATGGTCTCGATGCCCTGCGCCTGCGCTTCCGAGGGCGTGCGGATGTGGACCGGCTGGCCCGCGATGCGGGTCTCGCCCGAGTCAATGGGGTAGGCGCCCGCGAGCATCTTCATCAGCGTGGACTTGCCGGCGCCGTTGTGGCCCAGCAGGGCCACCACCTCGCCGGGGTAGAGGTTCACGCTGACGTTGTCGACCGCCTTCACGCCGCCGAAGGACTTGCGGATCTCGCGCAGCTCGACGAGAGGGGTCGGGCCTTCAGTGCCGCGGCCTTCGCTGTTCATGCGCTGCCCCAAGCGATACCAGGAACACCGCGGAACCGGCTTTGCCGGGCCGCTGGTATTGCCCCCGGTGAGGGGGTTGGCGGCCACACGAAGTGGGCAAGCCTGGGGGAGGTCATCGAGTCTCCCCGAAGTGCTTGCGGTAGAGCACGTCGAACACCACCGCGACGATCAAGACCTGGCCGATGATCACCATGCGCTTGCCGATGGCCACGTCGAGCAGCAGCATGCCGCTGTCGAGCGACTGCATGATCAGCGCGCCCAGCACCGAGCCGAAGATGGAGCCGCTGCCGCCCGCCAGTGCCGCGCCGCCGATCACCGCGGCCGCGATCACGTAGAGCTCCATGCCCGAGCCCAGCGAGTTGGTGCCGGCGTTGAGCCGCGCGATCGACACGATGGCCGCCACCGTCACCAGCACCGAGAGCAGCGCGAACAGCAGCAGGGTCACCCGCTTGACCGGAATGCCCACCAGCGCCGCGGCATCGGGATTGCCGCCCATCGCGAACACGTAGCGCCCGAAGCGCGTGCGGTGGACGATGAAGGACAGCACCACCGCCACCACGGCCCAGATCAGCACGGGAATGGGAATGCCCTGGGGCTCGGTCTTGGACGAGATCTGGTAGCTGTTCATGGTCGCTGCGAAGGCGAACACCACCACCACCGGCACCGCCGTGAGCATGGCGTCGAGCCACAGCGGCTCCACCGGCATCTCGTGCCGCTGGCGCGCGCGGCGCTGCTGCAGCATGCGCGCGAACAGCACGGCCGCCACCAGCGCGGCCAGCGCCCAGGTGGCCGTGGTGCCGATACCGCCGTCGTAGCCGCCGCCCAGGCGCTGGAAGAACTCGTCGTTGACCGGCTGCGTCTTGCCGTCGGCCACCAGGAAGGCGGCGCCTCGGAAGGACATCAGCCCGCCCAGCGTGACCACGAAGGAGGGCACGCCCAGCATTGCCGTGAGCCCGCCCTGGTAGAGCGAGACCAGCAGCGCCACCGCCAGCCCCGCCAGGCAGGAGGCCGGCCACGACCAGCCCGAGGTGTACTGCAGGTAGGCCACCAGCACGCCGACGAAGCCCATCACCGAGCCGACCGAGAGGTCGATATGGCGGGCCACGATGACCAGCACCATCACGGTGGAGACGATGCCCACCACCGCGGTCTGCTGCGCGATGTTGTAGAGGTTCTCAGGCGTGAGGAAGATGCCGCCCGAGAGCCAGTGGAAGACGATCGCCATGACCGCCAGCAGCGCGCACATGAGGAGCAGGCGCAGGTCGACCCCGCTCCTGCGCCAGAGCCCCGGGGATTCGCTCATCGCTCTGCGCGCGTTACTTGCAGGCCGCGGGGGCCTTGTCGCCGGAGACGCCCTTGCAGAGCTCGTCCTTCTTGATCCAGCCTTCCTTGACCACCACGTCGAGGTTGTCGCGCGTGATCGGCACCGGCGTGAGCAGTCGCGAGGAGATCGCGACCTTCTTCTCGCCGCCGCTCCAGTTGGCCGCCTTCTCCGGCGTCTTGCCCTGGGTCAGCGCGATCGCGGCGCTGGCCGCCTCGCGGCCGAGCTCGCGCGAATCCTTCCACACCGTCACCGTCTGCGTGCCGAGGGCGACGCGGTTGAGCGCCGCGAAGTCCGCGTCCTGCCCCGACACCGGGATGCCGCGGATGCCCTTGGCGCTGAGCGCCGCCACCGCGCCGCCCGCGGTGCCGTCGTTGGCGGCTACCACCGCATCGACCTTGCCGCCGGCCTTGGTGAGGATCTGCTCCATGTTCTTCTGCGCGACCTCGGGCTTCCAGCCATCGGTGTACTCGTCCCCCACGATCTTGATGTCGCCCTTCTTCACCGCCTCGGCCACCACCTCCTGCTGGCCGGCGCGCAGGAAGTTGGCGTTCGGGTCGGTGGGCGAGCCCTTGATGAACACGTAGTTGCCCTTGGGCTGCACCTTGTAGACGGCGCGCGCCTGCATGCGGCCCACCTCGACGTTGTCGAAGGTGATGTAGAAGACGCCGGGCGTCTCGATCAGCCGGTCGTAGGCCACCACAGGCACCTTCTGCCGCACCGCCTTGTTGACCGCGGGAAGGATCGCATCCTTGTCCATCGCCAGCACGATCAGCGCCTTGGCGCCCTTGGACATCAGGCCGTCGATGTCGGCCAACTGCTTCTCGGGCGAGCCGCCGGCGTCGGCGCTGATGTACTTGGCGCCCAGTTTCTCCAGCTGCGCCTTGATCGCGGCCTCGTCGGTCTTCCAGCGCTCCTCCTGGAAGTTGGACCAGCTCACGCCGACGACGGTCTGGGCGCAGGCAGCGATCGCGGAAAGGCCAAGGGCCAGGGCGCCCAGGGCGCGAAGAGGCTTCTTCATGTGCAGGTCTCCGGGTTTGTTGTGCGTGCGCGCTTGTTGCACACGGCTTAGTTCGAGCAGCGAACTAACTATGGCGAGGCGCTCCGGCCCGGGCCATCCGGGGAATCCCTGCGAGCAAAGGCACTACACGGACGGGCCTGCCCTCACTCGAAGCTGACGCGGGTGGCGATGAGCACGCCGTTCACGACCCGCGAGCCCTCGATGTTGACGTTGACCCCATTGCCCAGGTTCGCCACCGTCCCGTTGACGAACACCACGGCCGGGTCGCTGGCATCGACGGGCTGGCCCTTCACTTGGAAACTCGCCGCCGAGCTGAAGTTGCCGATGGCACCGATCAGGTTGAAGGACGCGGGTCCGCCGGTGCCCGGCACG